>PBZZ01000006.1 GCA_002730365.1 Deltaproteobacteria bacterium | reverse complement strand
TTTCTGCTAGATCCTCTGCAAATTGGTGGGAGGCTGTGTTTTCAGGACCACTGAGTAACAGGTATTGCTTGGTTTTCAGGCTAACCTGTGCCAGGGCTGGCGTAGCTGTCCATATCAGAAGCATCAGAATTCCAAGACAACGCAAGAAGAGGGAATTCATTTTTGGCATCCGATGCAGAAGAAAGTACTGCGTTGCTGCTGCACAATGCGTTGCAAGGGAACCGCACAGCGTGGGCAGGACTGAGACTCTTTGTCATAGACCTGCAGAAAATTCTGAAACTCTCCGGTCTTCTCATCAACCTGCCGAAAATCAGAAACCGAGGTGCCGTTGTATTCGATAGCAGACAGCAGAATCCGACGAGTATTTTCTACGATAGCCTGCACTTCCTTCTTTTTCAGAGAATGTGAACTACGCTGAGGGAGCACGCCAGAGGCAAATAGAATCTCAGAAGCGTAGATATTGCCAATTCCAGCAACCAGCCGCTGATCCAGTAGAAACGGTTTGATCTCTTTTGAACTGGCTTTCAATCGAGGATACAGGTAACGAGTATCGAAATCTTCTGTAAGAGGTTCTGGTCCCAGTACTTGCAGCTTGGGGATTTCAGTTACTGAGGGAAAAAGTTCTAAGGTCCCAAAGTTACGCATATCGGTAAATATCAAAACCTGACCATTGCCCAACCAGAACCAAGCTCGATCATGAGGGGCAGGTTCCGAAGGAGAGTCTGCAACCACGAATTTCCCTGTCATTCGTAAGTGACCTAGCAACACAGATTTGGGCTCCAGCTGAAACAGCAGATATTTGGCTCTACGCGTCACGCTCTCAATAGTGTGTCCCTGAATAGCAGCAGCAAAGGCTTGGGGAGTGGAACCTGGAACTGTTTTTTCACGATAGACTTCTACCCGCTGGATCGTCTGGCCAGTGATCAAGCTACGTAGACCACGAACAACGGTTTCGACTTCAGGTAATTCAGGCATTAGGTTGCTGGGGAGCAGATGAAGTGGGGCAGACTAGCTTGCCCCAAGGCAAGATTAGGCAATGGTGATTTGATCACAAAGATACACATCCTGCACGGATTGTAGTAAGGCAACACCCTTACCTATTTCTCGTTTGAAAGCCTTGCGCCCTAGGATCAAGCCGGAGCCTCCAGCACGTTTGTTGACGACAGCAGTGTAGAGCGCTTCGCCCAGATCACCGCTGCCCTTGCTGTCTCCACCCGAATTGATCAGGGAGGCCCGACCGGCGTAGCAATTGAGTACTTGGTAGCGGGTCATGTCGATAGGGTGTGCAGAGGTCAGCGAGTCATAAACTTTCTTATCGGTCTTGCCAAACTTAACGGCACCGTAGCCGTTGGAAACTTCAGGGAGTTTCTGCTTAATAATGTCTGCTTCTATCGTGACACCAAGATGATTGGCCTGGGAACTCAAGTCGTCTGCTGTTTCGTAGTTCACTCCATCCTTGGAGAAGCCAGAGTTGCGCACGTAGCACCAAAGCACAGTTGCCATACCAAGTTCATGAGCTGCTGCAAACATCTGCGAGACTTCCCAGAGTTGTCGACGTGAATCTGGACTGCCAAAGTAGACAGTTGCCCCAATCGCCACAGCACCCATATTCCATGCCTGCTTCACACTGCCATAGAGCGTCTGATCGTGTTGGTTGGGATAGCTTAGTAATTCGTTGTGGTTGAGTTTAACCAGAAATGGAATGCGATGGGCGTATTTGCGAGAAACAATCCCAAGCACACCAAGAGTGGAAGCAACAGCGTTACAGTTGGCTTCAATCGCTAATTTTATAATGTTTTCAGGGTCGAAGTAGATCGGGTTGGCGGCAAAAGAAGCACCCGCCGAATGCTCGATTCCTTGATCCACGGGTAGAATTGAGAGATAGCCCGTATTTGCTAGACGTCCAGTACCGTATAGTTGACCCAGAGATCGCAGAACCTGTGGATTGCGATCACTTTGTTGCCAAATCCTGTTCGTCCAATCAGGACCGGGTAGATGCAGGCGCTCTTTGCCAAATCGAGGATTTGCGAATTTGACCAACTCTTCGACAGGTTGGCCCCCTTGGCTTAAGATCGCATCTAATTGTGCCATAGAACGTCTCTCGATAAATTTGAAAAATGAATATGAGGATTTGGTTTGTCTTCAAATAGAAAAACAAACCGTAGTTAGGAGGAAGAATCCAGTCAATTTCAGTAGAGATATGTTCTTGTCAAGAATGTAACTGTAGCTTATAAAATACATTTTTTGAGTGCACTAGTACGATCAAAAATCTTCATTTCTATTGAAAAAATCAGCAAAAGTTAATGATCTGATAAAACTGTAACTTCTAGTAATAAGTTACATAATAAGAGATTGAGGTAGTGAAATGCAACGGGCTTTCTTAATAAAAAGAATTTAAATTATCTAAATTAGTAAGAATTAATCTTGGATCATTCCTGTTGTGATCAGTTGAGCGACGTGTGCAAGGTCCTCTGGCACATCTACTCCAATGCTATCCACGGGAGATTCTACGCAAAGGATTGAATATCCATTTTCCAGAACCCGCAATTGTTCTAACTGCTCTTGTTGTTCAAGGGGAGTTGTGGGCCAGTTGGCAAATTCCAGCAGGAAGTCACGGCGGTAGAGGTAGACCCCAAAGTGCTTCCAGCAACCACGAAATACTTGATCTCGGGCATAGGGTACGGGTGATCGTGAGAAATAGAGCGCTCGTTGATTTTGTGCTAGTATGGCTTTGACGACATGTGGGTCTTGCCAGGTGTTGGGATCATCACTACGAAAAACGAGAGTTGCCATGGGACAGCTGCCATCTGCAAGTGCTCGCTGGATGAGTGTTTCTAAAACACTAGGTGCGATGGTTGGTTCATCTCCCTGCACATTGAGCACCCACTCACAAGGCTGACTCTGGATCACTTCCACGATTCGATCTGTCCCGGTCAGGTGATTAGGCGAAGTCATACAGGCTTGACCACCAAAGGCTTGGACAGCGTTGATGATACATTCATCATCGGTGGCTACGAGGACCTGCCCTACTGAGGGAACTTGTTGAACTCGTTCGTATACATGCTGAATCATTGGCTTCCCATGCAGGTCAACCAATGGTTTGCCAGGGAATCGTGAAGACTCATAGCGAGCCGGTATAACTGCAAGAATTTTCATGGGAAGGTAATCAGGTAAACGGCTTCGTAGGCCCAACGGAGCCCAGCTTTCTGGAAGTTGGGAGATTCGGGTAGAATATCTTGTTTTTCCAGCAGCTCGATGTTGGTAGCGAAGGCAAACAACTCGAAGATTTTATTTTCTGGAATCGAGTGTGGCGGACCGCTGATCATACCTTCTTCATAAGCAAGCGTTACCAATAATAGCTTCGTGTTGCAAGAACCTAGACTGCGGAGTAACGCTACATAATTTTTCCGTAATTTATCGGGTAGGGCAATCAGGGAAGCCCGATCAAAGATTGCCTGGATAGGGTGATCCTCCAGATATTTGGAACTCATTTGGAAGATATCGCCCTGTAGCAATGCTAGATTGTCGTGTAGATAAGTTGCGAAGGAATCTCTCAGGGAGTAAGTCGGAGTGATTTGGTTTTCTTTAAAAAAAGCCTCGACGGCCTGAGGAACCAACTCCACTCCGATGACCTTGTGAAAGTGACTTTGAAGCCAGATCAAGTCCTTTGATTTTCCGCAGAGTGGGACAAGGATACAGGATCTCTCATTGGGGTGAGTGTCAGTTGCCAAGGAATGTACATGGCGAATAAGCAGAGGATTGACTTCTGGAAGATGAAAGCCGATGCGTCCCTCTTGCCAGCGANNCCACCATTGCTGNTGTTCTTGTTGTAAATCCATCTGCTAGCTATCNAAAAANGCCATCTGCGGTAACTTTGAANCNTGAAACNGAGAGNGAAATNGAGTTNGANGAGTTGTAGAAATAAAAAAAATCTGANTNANTCAGATTTTTTTCTTGCAGTCCGANCCCTTTTTGCATAGGTTTNTTGCACTCCCCATCGNCGGGAGTGCTTAGTNTGAGCNATCCCATCNGCGNCNGANTCATCNAAAATCTGTCGCATAATTCACCTGCCATCGGAGGCAGGCTAGTCTTAAGAGAACAGCAAGATGCTAACCAGTCTGTCATTAGACACGACANGCTTTGATCGACCCTGCACCCTCCCAACCGGTTTATTCTCGCCTAACGAATTCTCCGAAACCAAAGTTTCTTCCAGAATCGTTCNACACGGNNNTGCTAGCGGCATGGAGCCAGTAGCTCGAGTTTTTGCTGTGTTCTGACTCTAGATGTTGGGATCAGAGAGTTAGTTTGGTACTTCCTTTGGCAGGGCGNGGNCGTACCCAATGTANTNCGGTTTTCAGGATGAGAACCGAGTAGTCATGGAGTGACGAAAATGCAGAGCAACCNGTTGCANNCGCAACAACAAGAGTGGTTGATTGGTCTGAACAACCGCCTGATCGANATGAATGAACGTCTGATCGAGCAGCGCGGCCAAGACCAGCGAGAACGTGAACTGCTGTTGCAGATCGTTCAAAACAACGAGAATCATCGTCCGGTTACTGTCCAGGAAACGGTTCCCAAGACGAAGGTTCGTTTGATGTCGGGTAAGGACTTTCAATCAGAGGAAGATCCGAAGCCTGCACTGTCCCAGTTGTTTTTGCGATCACAACCCCAAGCGGTGCCCCTGAGCCTGATGCTTCATCGGGAGTTGATGTCAGGCGCTGATTTTCGAAATGGACAGCCTGCTCCTCGGTTGTCCAGTTTGTTCATGTGAAGCGTTACTGTTTTCAACGCAGTGGCCAAGACGTTCCATCCACATTGGGATCCTGCAGACGATAGAGGCGAATCAATTCGTTTGCATGATCCCTGCTCACCAACTTTTCCACCAGATCCAACTGTTCTGTGATCAAAGCGTTGTCATACGGGCGCTTGCCTCGTTTGACAGTCTCCAGACTCAGTACCTTAGAGGCTTGCTGTACAATTAGGGCGGGAGATTTTGCGTCCATACTGCCTGCGTAAAAATCAGTGAAGATGCCTAGCCATAGATAATTGGACCGTTGCCCACATTACGTTGAGCATATATTAATTCCATGCGACGTTTAAGCCATTCTCGGCATAGAGTCCGAGTTGTTGGAATGAGCAAAAACAACCCTGCAGCATCAGTCAAAAATCCAGGTGTGAGCAGGACAATTCCAGCGATTGCGATCAATAGAGCGTTGAGCAACTCTTCTCCCGGAACCACTCCCTGCTGAAAAGAATCTCGAATTCGTCCCAAGGTCCGTAGTCCTTGACTGCGAGCAAGACTAGCTCCTACAATGCCAGTTAAAATTACTAAAGCAATGGAAGGCAGAATTCCAATCTGTCCCCCAATTGCAATCAGAATATAAATTTCACTGACAGGAATGATTGTAAAGGCCAGAAACAGTTTCCAGAGCATAGTTATAATCTAGAGGTTAGGTAAAATGGGATTGGTGCTAATATTGATGATATTCGTGTCGATGGTTACTTTGGGCATCATTGAACGGCGTATCTCAAGAAGGCGTTTTGAAGCGTCTCGCCAGCGACTCCAACAGTTGCAGAAAAACTCTGCTGATGATGCAGAGGAACCAATTCAACTCAGTCGGAACTCTTCTTGAGTTTCTCTTGAAGTGACTTGAGTTCCTGCAGGACAACCTTGTGTTGTGTTTTTTGCCGAGCCGGTTCTTCTAGACGATGGGTTTGTTTCAACAAGGCAGCGATTGCTTTTGGACGTGATAAGTTGCGTTGATTAGCATATTGATCCAACTCCTGCAGTACCGACTCAGGCAAGCCCAACAGGATCTTTCGTACTGGTTCAGTGTACTCCTTCTTGCGCCCAGCGCCCTCCCGAAATCCTCCCCGCGGCATAGTACCTCATCATTCTACTAAAGTTCTGTGATCTCCTGCCGATAACAAAATTGTGTTATCTATGAGTGCTCGTCGCAATCTCTTGTATATGGGGATCTATGAAAACGCCCAAACGCTATCTGCTTCCGACCCAACGACTTTACATACGCCGGAAGTGCCGTCATCGATTGACACCAATGGAAGTCACCATCCGCAAGGGCCTCTGACTTCTCTTTAAGGTGCTACGGGGTACAGGTTGTCAAGTATCCCGTTGCAACTTGCCTTCCGATTTATTCTACCAGTATATAGTATTTCAACAAGTTTTGTCCAAAATGTCTGCTTATTTCAAATTTGAGGGTGAACTGCGCCTTGCCTTGCGTGCTGAAATGCAAGGAGAGGAAGTTCGGCATATCAGCCAATCCAGGCGCTTACGACCGGGAGATGACTTTCTGTTGCAGGACCGTTTTGGACAGAGATTTCGTGTGAAACTGCTAAACCAGAGAAGACAGCGATTAGAGTTTGAGGTTCTAGAAGCCGCGGTTGTGCCGGAGCCATCGCCGTTATCTCTAGAGTTGTGGTTAGCGTTGCCTAAAGAGAAAGCTTTGGAGTTGATACTACAGAAGGGTGTTGAACTGGGGGTGAGTCGTGTGGTGCTCTTTCAAGGAGAATTTTCGAGCGGTCGTGCCGAAACTCCTACGATAAATGCTCAGCAGCGCTGGGAACGCATCATGAGCGAAGCTTGCAAGCAGTCAGGGCGTCAGTTTTCACCAACCTGGACATGGTTTCAATCACTCGAAGCGGCACTGGGTCAAACAAACGCCACAGATCAGCATTGGATCTTTGCTCCTTTGCCAGATTCATCGGATTGGCCGATCTCCAGAGCAGAAATGGTGGAACAAAAACACACTCTTTGGATTGGCCCTGAGGGAGGATGGCACGCTTCTGAGCTTGCGCTGGCGCATCAGGCAAAAGCCAGATCACTTGAGCTAGGCCCAAGAGTTCTGCGTACAGAAACGGCAGCCATATCTGCGATGACGATCTTTCAGCATCGATTTGGTGACCTGAATTGATATGTCAAGGAACGGGCACGTGCTGCAGTAGTTTTTGAAGAATTTTGTCTGCCGTCCAACCATCTGCTTCAGCCTCATAGCTCAGTAAAATGCGGTGACGTAGCACGTCTGCATAAATTTCCTGCACATCATCTGGACTCACAAAATCTCTACCTTGTAACCAGGCCCGTGAGCGTGCACAGGCATCTAAAGCGATAGTTCCTCTCGGACTAGCTCCTACCTGAAGCTTTGAGGTTAGTTCTGGTAAATATCGCTGTGGTTCACGGGTGGCTAGTATGAGTTCCACCAGATAACGCTCCAATTCTGGCGCAATGTAGATTGAGAGTACTTCCTGTCGGGCNGCAAAGACTACTTCTTTAGGTAAGGGCGAATANCCCTCATGTTGCTTGGAGAAGTTTTGATCTGTTTCCTGCCGAGCCAGTTGGAGAATCTGTAACTCNTCCTCAGCCTGAGGATAATCTACCAGTACCAGCATGAGGAAACGATCCAGTTGAGCTTCTGGGAGTGGATAGGTGCCTTCTTGTTCGAGAGGATTCTGAGTCGCCATGACCAAAAAGAGCTCCGGTAGCGGATAGGTCTCCCGCCCTACGGTAACCTGTCGCTCACCCATCGCTTCCAACAAAGCAGATTGAACCTTGGCAGGAGCACGGTTGATCTCATCTGCTAAGACAAGGTTGTGGAAGACCGGTCCTTTTTGGAAATGGAAGCTCGCATCTTGAGGTCGATAAATTTCTGTGCCAGTGATGTCGGCTGGCAGTAGATCAGGAGTGAACTGGATTCGATGGAAATCACATTCCAGTAAATCACCAACTGTTCGAATTGCTCGAGTTTTGGCAAGCCCGGGTGCTCCTTCGACCAAGAGGTGACCGTTAGCAAGTAGAGCAATCAGGATGCGTTCAGTCAGCTGAGTTTGCCCAATGATCGCTTCGTTAAGGTGTTGCTGAAGTTTGGAGAATTGTTGCTGTAGCTGGCTCATGGCAACTGTTGAAGAGCATCAATCGTGGTTGATTGCTGTTGTGTGGGCATAAAAAAAGGTGGTCCGCCTAAGGACGAACCACCTTTCAGAGATGCTAGCCGGTTGGCAGTATCTAGATACTGTCAAGACGTCTGGGCGTGAATTACATCATTCCACCCATTCCGCCCATTCCGCCCATTCCATCCATACCCCCTGGAGGTCCTGCGGGAGGCTCTTCCTTCGGAATTTCGTGAATGCTAGCTTCCGTAGTCGATAGGAGCCCGGCTACAGATGCGGCGTTCTCTAAAGCGGTACGGACGACCTTAGTTGGATCGATGATACCGCTATCGATCATATTAACGTAGGTTCCTTCGGCAGCGTTGAAGCCGTAGTTGACGTCACTGTTACTTTTCACCTTGTCGATGATCAGTGCGCCTTCCAGGCCGGCGTTGCTTACGATCTGCCGCAGCGGTGATTCGATAGCTCGCAAAATGATTGAGGCACCAACTTTCTGATCCTCGTTAGTTTCACCGTCGATTACTGCCTGAACGACGTCGATGCAGCGTGTCAAGGCTACGCCGCCGCCTGGAACAATACCCTCTTCAACCGCAGCTCGGGTTGCGTGCAGCGCGTCTTCGACTCTAGCTTTCTTTTCCTTCATCTCGATTTCGGTAGCAGCACCGACGTTGATGACTGCTACACCACCGGCTAATTTAGCCAAGCGCTCTTGCAGCTTCTCACGATCGTAATCTGAGGTGGTCTCCTCAATTTGTGCGCGTATCTGGTTGATGCGTCCCTTAATACTTTCTTTGTCACCAGCTCCATCGACGATGGTAGTGTTGTCCTTGTCAATGACAATCGATTTGGCTTGGCCAAGGTTGTGCAGTGTAAGGTCTTCCAACTTCATGCCCATATCTTCAGAAACAACTTGGCCTCCGGTCAGGATGGCAATGTCTTCCAGCATAGCCTTGCGACGATCGCCGAAGCCGGGAGCTTTCACTGATGCGCATTTCAGAGTTCCACGAATCTTATTAACGACTAGAGTAGCTAATGCTTCACCTTCTACGTCTTCAGCAATGATCATAAAAGGCTTGCCAGTCTTAGCGATTTGTTCCAGCACGGGCAGCATGTCTTTCATATTACTGACTTTCTTCTCTACCAAAATCACGTAAGGATCTTCGAGGGCAACTTCCATGCGCTCAGAGTCAGTCACGAAGTAGGGAGAAAGGTAGCCACGGTCAAACTGCATACCTTCGACCACGTCTAGGCTGGTTTCTGCACTCTTGGCTTCTTCAATGGTGATGACACCGTCCTTACCAACTTTCTCCATCGCTTCTGCGATGATGCCACCAATGGTTTCATCACTGTTGGCAGAAATGGTTCCAACCTGAGAAATCTCTTTGGAGCTGGAA
>PBZZ01000005.1 GCA_002730365.1 Deltaproteobacteria bacterium | reverse complement strand
AGAGATTTTAGAGTTGAGTTAAAACCTACCTATATGGATATGTTTAATGTTGTTTATAGATTTTAATTTTAGGGTCTAAACTTCCTATGAGCAAAATAGAGGTGAGTTTACTTAATCAACATTAATCTGTAGTATGCTACTAATAGTAATCACAAAATATAATTGCAAAAAAGTGGATAAGGAAGTATGCAAAATGTAAAATTCAGTGTGATGTCGGTCACAGATTATTTTTGGGGATACATTGTTGGATCTAAAATAATTCTCACAATCTGTTTCATACTTGTCTTTAATAGTTCCACTTCTCTATTAAAAGCTGCTCCAGAGGCTAACCTATGGACAAGATGGACAAAACACCAATCTAATTCAGTGCGGAAAATCGATCACAATCAATGGGCAACATTTCTCGACCGAAACCTAATAACAAATGATAAATCAAATATTCATCTTCTGCGCTATTCACGAGTCACAAATAAAGACAGAAAAATTCTACAAAAATATCTGCAATACTTAGAAAATATAAACATATCGAATTATTCGAAACCCGAGCAATTTGCTTATTGGATTAATCACTACAATGCTAGAACTGTAGAATTAATTTTGGAAAATTATCCAATTGATTCTATCAAAGATATTTCGTTTAGTTTCTTCAGTTTTGGACCTTGGGATGAGGAATTAATTACAGTTGAGGGCATCGATCTTAGTTTAAACGATGTTGAACATAGGATACTCAGGCCTATTTGGAAAGATCCAAGGATTCACTACGCTGTTAACTGTGCAAGCATAGGTTGTCCTAATTTGTTACCAGAACCGTTTACTTCCGAGACAAGTGAACTGCTACTGGATGAGGCAGCCAAGGGTTATGTAAATCATCCACGTGGAGTAAGGTTTGAAGATGAAAAAATAGTGCTATCTAAAATATTTGATTGGTACCTTGTTGATTTTGGCGGGTCTAATGATAATTTACTTAAGCATATTTTAGAATACAGTGAACCGCAGCTTTCCAATATGATTAAACACTATAAAGGAAAGTTTGAATATGATTATAATTGGCAATTAAATGAAATTAAATAGACTGTGAATGATGTTTATATTTTTGCATTAATTTAACTGTATATATTCTTTACAATAGGTAAATTGAGAGTCAAATTGCGGGAATTTGGATGAGCAATTTATCTAAATTGAAAATCTTATAAATTTGGTATAATTTTTCGGAAAATTTGATTCTGTGAAAATAAATTTTAAGTTTTAGCAACGTTTTAATATTCCGTAAAGTACTCAATTCAGACTTGAAATGCGATAATTGTGATATCATCTCTCTGCGTCTTTTGTCCTTTAAATTTTTCTAAATCAGCTAGTATATGCTGTACCAGAAAATTAGTGTTTAATTCCCCTTTTTCTATTGTTGAAATCATCCTTTTTTTAGAATAAATTTTATTAGCAGAATTATTTTGATCAAAAATACCGTCGGTAGTCAAAATAATTATATCATCTTTAAATAAATCGACAGTTTTCTGTTGAAAAACCACATCTCTTTTATATCCGACAGCCTTCCGAGTTCCATTATATTCATCAACTTTTCCGTTCTTCCTTTTGATAAAAAGTGGTGTTTTAGCACTCACAAAATTCAAACTTTTATTATTTTTATTTAATTTAAATATAAGACCGTCAAAGCCTTCATTTGAAATTTTATATTTATTATTTTTTTGAGTATTTACAAAATTATTATTTATTTCTGAAAGTACCTTTGAAAGATCAATAGACCCTTTTGTTCTTTGGTTGATAATACTATTAAACATTGTTACTGTTATCATTGATACTAATGAACCAGGTATGCCGTGCCCAGTACAATCAATAATTGCAAAGTAGAAATTTTCTTCATCCGAAAAATTCCAATAAATATCTCCTCCAAGCCTATCCTTCGGTTGCCAAAAGATATAATAATTCTTGAAAAATTTCTCATGGTTATCACCTGTTGGTAAGAGACTTTGTTGAATTGAAGAAGCGTAATTTACACTATCGTCAATTATTTTTTTTGCTGTCAATAAATCTTTTGTCCTTTGATCGATAACTGATTCAAGGCGTCCTTTTATCAAATAATTTTTATAATTCAAAAGTATAAGTAGGAGACTTGAAATAACTAGTAATAACAATGGAATGATTATACTTTTAACAAAATTTACTTTTTCAGCTGCATCAGAAACTGAGGCGATATATATTTTTACTCCATTTCTTTCAGGCAAAATTAATGTGTAAAGATTTTTACTATAACCCATCCAATCGTATCTTAGAATGAAGAGATTCTTACTTAATTTAGTATAAATAGTATCATCAAATTCTTGGTTTAGATCAAAATTACCTTGAGGGATTCTACTATTTGTTTGAGAAATAAATGTTGCAGCACTTTCAATTTGAACCAGGACATTTTTAACTAAATGGTCAAATTCTTGGCCCGATAGATTTGAATATTCTTCTCCATACTCCTCCAATAGATAATTCTGAAATCTACTGCTAATATTATTTTTTTCTATTGAGAAAAAATTTCCACTTCCTGGCCAGAAATAAATATTGTTTTCTTCTGCATCTTTTTTGAATTCTGGAAAGATCTTTGATTCTATTAATGTTGATTTTGCTAATACACTTATTGCTTCAGTTTGAACCGTGTTAGATTCTAAATTAATTTTTATAGTTAGACCTAACCATCCAATTTCTATGAGAATTGCTAAGAGAATTATGAAACTTTTAAAATGTCCTATGGTATTAATAATCAGCTTCATCTGGATCCCTGTGTCTATATGTATCCGACGGAAATGCCTAATGTAAGAATTTAATTTGCGTAGACCGTCGGTTTCTCCAAAAAAAATAAAGCTGCGTGTTCACACCTCTTCTTTAAACCAACTCACCAGCTATTGTACCCACAAGGCCATGACCCCTGTACCATTCTCACGAGCAGATGCTCAGTTAGTCTTAGTCTCTATTGCCGTTTTGCCGGAAATTTGAGTTTCACACTTTTTGGCCAGTTGCCCTCTATTGTTTCAAGAGAGTTGATGGTAAAAGCGAATGAGATAAATCAAAAACTGCACTTTCTCATAATTCCTGAAGGAGTAGAATTGCAAAACTTTTATCTTTTTCGGATTCTAATCTTCACCTCTAACCCATTCAAGTGTCTCCGATTAATTTTCAGGTATTTCTGAGCAAAAAATTAACTGATGGAGTTAAAATCGTATAGGGGAGTTAAGAATTGAAGTGGGGCTTTGGTCCTCTCCCCCTTTCTCTAAGATCCAACCTTTTGAAGTTTGAAATTAAACATTTCTATCTGTCCGTTGTCTCATCTGAAAGAAATCTATTCTCCGTCTTTCCGCTAACCTTCCTGCTTCCTAAGTACCTGCAACGACTGGCTCCGATTAGCCCAAAGCGTTCCTTAACAACAACCTCCCATCCTGCAGAACCCTCTCCTCCATGACAAAGTTTGCTGCACCCTAAAAGGCTTTTCGGGCGTCTAAGTATGCATCCGAAGCTTAACGCTATAAATTCTGAGTAGTTAAAGGAACAATGGACAAGTCATACACGATCAAACTCTTTGTCCCAGATGGGAATCTGGATCCCTGTAAGATCCTCAATAAGACGAACTTGACAGGGACCGGCCTGGAGGTATCGAGAGATGCTTTCAGCACCTTCAATGGTAGGGAGGAGTTTCAGCAAGCGGGAGTCTAGATATTCTTCGGGGTCACAGATTCTGATTATAGTACATCCTAATTAGAAGAGTCTGATGACCGTCCTACAGCCTACATATGGCAGGCTGACGCAAAGATACGATAGAATTAGCTACCACCATGCCCAACCTGACTCATCGAATCTTGGAAAGAGCCTGAGGTGTTTTCTGGTTCCACATCAAGCCGACTAAAAACATTAACATTATTCATTCTCTATTTTCAGATAAGAATTTACTGTCCTCAGAAGAGAATAGGTGCACTTGCTTTGGATTAAACTGTAGCCCAATCTCTTTTCCATTGCTTAAGATCTGGTCCTCACTAATTGCGGCAATCACCCTTTTACCATCTTTCAANAGAATCTCGACGATTGTTTCAGCGCCNAACCTCTCAGTTANGATAACTTTTCCGTTAAGTATTCCATCTGATGGCTCTACTAATCNAAGGTATTGNGGACGCAAGCCAAGTATTGCCTGAGACTTCTTTNAGATATCCCNACCNTTGTGTGGNACTTTGATTGGACTAAGTGTGGGATTANATACTGTTACANTTTCTTCATTAATGTCATNCACTNCCACATTTATAAAGTTCATTGATGGTGCACCCAAAAAACTTGCTACAAACATATTTGCAGGCTCCTTGTAAAGNTCCATTGGAGAGCCAGACTGCATTACCTTACCGTCATTGAGNACGACAATTTTGTCAGCNAGAGTCATNGCCTCNACCTGATCATGGGTNACGTAAATCATNGATGCATTTANAGACTGGTGCAATTTNCCAATTTCCATACGCATGTCCANGCGCAGNGATGCATCAAGGTTCGACAGAGGTTCGTCAAACAGAAAAACCTTAGGATTGCGAACAATTGCACGGCCAATCGCCACACGTTGGCGCTGACCACCAGAAAGTTCTGACGGTCGACGATCCAACAGATTTTCCATCTNAAGAATCCGGGCTGCCTCATCTACCTTGNNGTCTCGGGTTGCCTTNTCAATCTTGTTNATGGTCAAGCCAAAAGCTACATTTTCTCGAACCGTCATGTGTGGGAAAATTGCNTAGGTTTGAAACACCATTGCTATACCACGATCTTTAGGCTGACGATCATTCATGCNAACTCCATCGATCTCTAGCGTACCTTGNGTNATATCCTCGAGACCNGCNATCATTCTAAGNAGTGTTGATTTGCCACAGCCTGACGGNCCTACAATAACTACAAATTCACCATCTTNGATNTCNATATTGACCCCTTTNATAACCTCCACCTTACCAAAAGANTTGCGAACGTCCNGAAGTTTAATCTNCGCCATACCTTAATTATNGACAATANNACTGATTGGTAATTTTNTATTCAGAATCNNGTTTCAGATTAGAATATGTAAANTTANNTTCTAGCTCANAAAATTTTCAGACTCACTCCGTAAAACACAATGTGTNGNAGCATCGCTTAAAANGNAATNAGATCTAACCCTTGACACCCGTCGCTGCAACNGAGGCGATAAAGGCTCGTTGTATGTANAGATAGAAGGCCAGCACTGGTACAGTAATCATTGATAAGTAAGCCATGATTTCTCCCCAAGCGATGCCACCTTTGGTAAATGTCTGGAAAAAATATTGCAGCCCAACCATGACCGGCCGATACTCTTCTTGCTGTACTACAATCATAGGCCACAGATATTGNTTGTACATNACTAGAAACTTNAGGATAGCTGCGGTGGCTAGCACNGGCCCNGACAAGGGTATTACAATGAGTCGATAAATCTGCCACCAGGTTGTTCCTTCGACNCGNGCAGCCTCNATTAATTCNNCGGGCAAGTCCTTGAAATACTGNACAAATAGAAAGATAGTCAGGCCATCTGCAATAAANGGTACTATCTGGACCCGATAAGTATTNAGCCAGCCGATNCTGAAGCCATCCAAACCNATCCAAGGTAGTTTTGACGTNATCAANAGCATCGGAATTGCGATTGTCTCAAATGGGATAATGAAAGTGGCCAGNATGATNGAGAACAGCAAATCTNTACCTNGCCANTTNAGATAAGCAAATGAAAAGCCCGAGAGGGAACATACNAATAGAGACAANACAACNGTTACACTCGTTACGAGCATAGAGTTNAAGACGAACAGACCAACTGGCACACGGGAAAATGCATTTTCGTAATTTTGGAATGATATGTCACCAACNGGNAAGAACGCTTTTANGCTGGAAGTATCAGCCANCAANTGCTGGTCTGGCTTCAGNGAGGACANAATCATGAAAACTAGAGGAAAGGCGAAGATAATNGCGATGACTGTCANTACAACATAGCGGGTGACAAGACGAAGGCCGTAATTGTCCGGNTTATTTGACATTGACATNACGAACGTCCTCTGAGTTAGCCAACGTTGNAACAGACTGATGCAAAGGACCATNACAAACAACAGAACTGAGATGGCAGAGCCNCCTGAGATATCTTGTTTCCCNTANCCTCGTTCAACTGCNTGGAAAACAATTGACTGGGTTGAGTCGAGAGGACCTCCGTTGGTCATTACGTCTATTTGGGTGAAAAGAGCAAAGGCNTGCATTGTGATAACAACAAAGACAAGAACAGCAGTGTTACGTAAACCNGGCCATGTTACNTAACGAAAAGTTTGCCATTTAGACGCACCTTCTATNCTAGCAGCNTCNTANANTGAGGGTGGTATGGTTTGNAAACCAGAGAGCCATATTACCATGTGAAAGCCAACAGCTTGCCAGATTGACATCACTATAATTGAACCCAAGGCAAAATCAGTGTCACCAATCCAGTTAACTGATTCGAATGCNCCAAACGTCAAGCTNGANAGCAGGTTATTTAGTAGTCCGCTTTCGTAGTCATAAATAAACCGCCACAAAAGTGACACNACCACTATTGAAACAACAACTGGCATAAAGTAAATTGCCCTGTAGATGTTNATGCCCCGAAGTTTTTGATTGATCAACAATGCNAGACACAGTGCTAGNCCNCCCTGCCCAGGNGCTACAATCAAAACAAATAAAAGNGTGTTNATCACAGCTTTGATAAAAACAACGTCTCGAGCCAANATATANGTTCTCTGGTTATCTCCAACATNCCANGAGAANAACTCTCTCATNCCTTTAATATGAGGATATTGAGGATTNTTGCGTGTAAAGTTNCGAAGGCGCGGGTATTTAANTGCACCATTTTTGTCACGTACAACAGCTCCGTTANTATTTCGNTTAGGGTCAAGCGTGAGAACACCAACGCTCAACAACTGNTTGTAGTTCGCTAGTCCAACGTACTCNGTAGGGTTGGGAGAAATAAGTCGTTGGTTGGTGAAGGACAGTATAATAGCAGATAGGAAGGGNAGAANTATGAAGAAGACAATGAGTCCGAATCCAGGCGAAATCATTGTCCAACCCTCGCTATTCGAGGTAGTTAGATTAGNGGNAGGNGGCATACGACTTGNNGTTCTTGTGAATGCTAGGACCCACCCTGCNGTTTTCGAAGANGGGCTGAGNCATGAGCCCCAGCCCTNAAGATTTACTTATGNCCGTAACCTTTGTTTTGCTGGATATTTGCNTNTATTTCGTCGACAGCAGCATCAAGAGTATCAGCCACGTCTGCGCCATTTGCAATATCGGCAAGAGCCTTTTCAAATACCTTGGCCATTACCGGATAGCCTGGTGTGACCGGNCGTANCATCCCCTGACTATCTGACAACTCAAAAAACACTTCCATAGNTCCGCCANCTCGATAATTGTTGGTAAGTTCGGCGGCTACTGCAGTGGCAGGNATTAAGCCCGTTCCTTCGGAAAANCTTGCCAAATTGTGGGGTTGCAGAGCGAAGTTGATAAATGCGTTNGCACCATCAGGGTGCTTNGACGTTGANGAAATACTNAGCTGCCAGCTTGCTGCGCCTATCTTCGAACCATAACCAAGATCAGGTGCTGGTAGAAATANTGTATCATCNTACGCTTCTAGGATGCCTAANGCCGCCCAATTTCCNTTCCAAGTAAAAGCATATTTTCCAGTAGTAAAGCCAATATCACGNTCTGCNCNGTCTTGCATGGCTTGAGCATAGCCACCTGTAAAAAGGTTTTGCCACCATTCACCAAANGCCAATGCCTCNTCACCATTCAGTGCGCCTTCGGCTGTTTGATAGTTTGAGCGATTTACTATGTCACCNCCGAAAGACTGGAGGAATGGTGAAAATGCATATGGATACCATTCACCTGTCCAGGCCATACCAAGATCCAATGCATAATCGAATTTTCCAGAGTTCTTAGCAGCATCAAGGGCTTGTTGGAATTCTTTTGCGTCCCAAGGTTCTTCCAAAGTCGGAGTGCGAAGTTCNAATTCCTCAAGATAAGACTGGCGGGTNACAAGCGCAATAGCTGCATCCCACATCCCAATACCNTACANTTTACCGTCCCAAACNCCCTTTGGGCCNGGTAAATANTTGGCAATCAGACTTTCATCGATGTCAAGCGGTTGAATATATCCAGCCCATGCCCAATTTGGTAGAATTGGCCCATCTATATCAATTATGTCTGGCAAAGTTCCAGCAAGTCCAGCAGCTACTACTGCATCATTATAAGCAATTTGTGGGAAAGCGGTTNTAACCACTTTCCATTCAGACTGGCTNGCGTTAAATTCGTCAACNAACTCTTNGACCAATGCCATCTGNGCTGGTTCNCCAGCNGCATGCCACCACATTGTCAGTTCAGTCTGGCAAAAAGCGGCTTTNGNAAAAAATAGGCTCAACATGAGNACNTTGACTAGAGAAAATATNTTTATTCGACTCATAGAANTCCTCTTTATNATTNAAGATTTTTTGCTCCGTNAGGGNTGCAGNGNAGNCACATNATCTTAGTCGATCTTTGAAANACANCTGNNNTGAGATTNGTCNAAGATTTCTCGTCGCTTANGGTNAANGANNCCCAACCTTNNGTCNCATTANATTANTNATNNAANATCTTNNNANGCTCCCATTTNCCTNTAAAGNAGNCCTTCTGTTGTAAATTTTGGCTNGAACTCNGCCTCAATTGANAGTTAAGAAGCCCTGCTNCAAACTTTTTCTNCTTGGCCAAATANTANTAGGNGCTTAGNNAAGCTTGGACTCATATCNCAACNATNTTGTTACCNCNTCAAATCACTANTGGAATTTAANGAAANGAGATGACNTNTNAGTGTNATGATTTCGCTAACTCTCAGGTGCACCAGCACCCATGATGAATCAAAATCAATTTAGCAAGTCATCTCGTTGGATTTTTTCGTAGTTTTAAGTTGCTTCTCAAGAATAAGTACCCTCAAAAACCGATACTTAAAAATATCAGATATTTTTTCATAGCATAAATAATATGTTTTGATTATTACCTGATATGTCGAACAACTTTATGATACGTGTTTAGTGTTTTGTCAAGCCTCTGCAGAAACCATGAGAAGTAATTACGGCTTAGCTCAGGCAGAGACTGTTTATCATTCCTGCAAAACGGATACGATCAAAAAACCAAAATCCTAATGAATCAACTAATTGGCCTTTGTACCAATCCAACCGCGCTTTTGACCCACGATCAATTATTCATTCTGAGATTTCTCTTTGAACCTCGATTGTAAACGTAGAAGTTTGTTGAAGGTGTAGAATGACGAGCAGGTTTTCTTATTTACAAAAAAATTCTTTTCGGTGGAAGTTTCAAAATAAAGAGTCTTTTCACATCATTTGGAACCTCCGCGTTCGAAAATGGATAGTCCGCTAAAATAAACTAAAAGCATGAATTCTTTAGCTAAACCATCATACTTGCCTGACGCATACTGTAGGTATCCGTAGGTTACAGCCTAAGTGTTATCATAAAACTTGTTAGCCAGTACTCTGATAACAGTCAGAAAATATTTATAATAAATAATATCAATAATTTAAACATAAAA
>PBZZ01000004.1 GCA_002730365.1 Deltaproteobacteria bacterium | reverse complement strand
AGGGCAACTTGGGGATGTGATGAAAGAATCCTCATCAATAGCCCATAGCTACGTACAATCCTTACTGCGTGAAGTTCCTGGCAAGATGCAATTCTTCAAGAAAAACACGATCCACCTGCATGTTCCAGAGGGTGCAACGCCAAAAGATGGCCCTTCCGCTGGAATAGCCATGGCCACCAGCCTACTTTCACTCGCCATCCAACAAGCTGTTCCAGCGTCTATTGCAATGACCGGAGAATTAACCCTCAGCGGACAAGTCCTCCCCATCGGTGGTGTTCGAGAAAAAGTCGTTGGAGCAAAGCTCGCAGGGATCAATACACTGATTTTCCCAGAAGCAAACCGTTCACAGTTCGAGGAACTTCCTGGACACTTGCGTAAAAATTTGACAATCCATTTCGTCAAACACTTCCGAGAAGTTGCCATGTTGACACTGGACTACAAACTTTCCTGTTAAACTGTGCTTCCCTTAGCATCGTAATTTTGCTAGAAGACTTCTCATCTTACGTGCTCTAGCAACCTGAGGCTCACCTCATAAACCAATTTTGGGTCAATGGCAGACAACTGGTTCCGTGATTCCCACCGTTGGCTGGTCAAAGCCCATCAAACTGTTTCTGACTGGGCAGATGAAGCCGCTATCCCTGGGGAATGGTCCAAACGATGGAGGGGCTGGGGAGATGGTTTCCTTGGCTGGATGCAGACAGATGCTCCTGAAGCGTTCCGACAACTCATCAGCCAGTCAGACAACCTGAATCAGTGGTATTCTCATCGAAGCCGCTATTTTGATGCTGGCCAAACACTCCTCAGTATTGCAGCTCGAACCTATACATTTCAGAAAATCCGCCTTCCTATACTAGAGCCCCACGAAATTTCTGAAGAAACACAGACTCATCATCAAAAGAATGCTGCGGAGCTGGCTCAGCTTTGTCGTAGACAAGGTGGTGCTTGGGTAAAAGCCGCCCAGTTCCTTAGCTGTCAAGGAGATTGGCTCCCTGCAACCTATGTAGAGCAACTGGCAGAGCTTCAAGATCAGGCTCCAAGCGTGTCATGGGGGGAGATCGAAAAAAAGCTGTTCCAGTGTTACGGAGCCGAATGGAAACTACGTTTTGATGCGGTTGAGCAGGTACCTTTAGCAACTGCATCCATTGCGCAGGTTCACAGAGCAAAAACAAGAGGTGGTTCTCTCATCGCACTGAAAATTCAATTACCTAATGCTTCAGAGAAGATTGAAGCGGACCTGTTGTTTTTTAAGCGCATAGCCCCCTTACTCCAACGCTGGGCAGAAGGTTGGAACGTAGAACAGACCTTGGAAGAACTGAGCACGAGTATTCGACAAGAACTGGACTACTACCATGAAGCAGCAAACCTAACAAAATTTCTTGCTCTGTATGAAGCAGAGGAATGGGTGTTCCCATTACTAATTCCTGATCTCTTGAGTAGAGAAGTATTGGCTATGAGCTTTGTGGAGGGGCAACCTCTTCGGCATTTCCTCGCTGACGTGCCCAGTGCTGCTGAGCCACTACTGCAAGCATTGGTAAGGAGCTTCATCAATCAAATTTTTGTCACGGGCTTGTTCCACGCAGATCCTCACCCTGGAAATTTCTTTGTAACCCCTCAAGGGAAGTTAGCTCTGCTGGATTTTGGTGCTGTCGCTCAATTAACTGACTCCGAGTGTGAAGCCTACCGAAACGTCTTGGTGGCACTTTTCAATCGTCAGCAATCAGAATTCGATCTATTATTGCGCAAGGCTGGATTTGATGTACCCAACGGTCAATTACTGCTTAAATTGCTTTTCGAGAGAGATCCAGCCGAATTTGAAGGGCTGAGCCAGATGGAAACTCATATGCGTATCATGAGAAGAGCGGAAGTAAAAATTCCTGATAATTTTGTAATGATGGGGAGAGTTCTGATTTCGATTGGTGGCCTTCTAAAGCAGTATAAGGTGAAAGTTGATCTTCAAGAGTTGGCTCTTTATTTGATGATGGAAGTTGCAAGAAAGGCATCATGAATGCTCTTGATCAACTGGAAAACCAACTGATCGAACACTGGCAGCGAAAGGAATCACGAAAGACCTGGCAGGAGTGGCTCAAATGGTTGGAGCAAATACAGTGTCCTCTGAGAGTGGACCAACCAGAGAAGGTTTCTCCTGGAGATCAAATAAACTATCAGACATTTTTGCACTTCTCTGAAACTGCACTGGCCCACTTGCCCGACTGGGAGAGTAAACTGACTACCCTAAACTGGGTGGAAGCACATGATCTTTGCTTGCTCCCCACTAATTGGGCTTCTCCTAACATCATTGCAACGAAATCTACACCTGGGCAACCAGAGCAACATAAGTATCTTACCGAAGAAGATCTAGCTGGTACTCACCAGGCTTTACTGCGTCTCGCAGAGGAGGTCGACAAGGTCAAAGGTCGACTAGAACAAATTGAGCGACAATCCATCCAGCAGCCTAGGCGTGTTCCGATGCCATCACCTCCACTACCTGGTGGGAGTCCTCTGAAACAGCCACCACCACAAGCTCCTCCTTCCCCACCTTCAACTCCAATGATGAGCCAAACGCTGGAAAATGAACTGCGTTTCCGTCCACCTCCAGAGTTAAAGCCCAAAACATATGTTCCAGAAAGTTTCGATGAAAATAACGCCTTCCCTGCAAGGCCACTTGACGAAGCTTATCTTAGTTTCAATGAATGGTGTGATCATCTCTACTCAATTCGGCTGAATATCCAAGAACTTTCCGGAGAAAATCTCAAAGTTGAGAGCTCCCGACCTATTTCTTTTCTCCAATTTTCTCATCGACTGGAGCGAAGGGTTACTTCCTCAGACAGGTTGCATGATTTGCTGGAGACCTTCCGTCTTCACTATAGAATGGGCTTTTCACCAGAACCTCCCATCACCAAGATGCCTGGATTAATTCCAGATATACCAGAAATTGAAGAGGATGAGGCATTTGAGTTTACAAATGAGATCAATACAACCTCCACTGGATTTCAACTTCCTCCAGAGGATTTATATCAGGATTACAACAGTTGGCTGGAGTGGTTGATTGATCAGAATTTTGATCCTCGCATTCATAGCAGCCAAGATCTCTTGGTGGAAAGTAGCCATCGAATCTCCTTTCCACAATTTCGTAGACGGTTGGAAAGAAAACTAGATGATCCAGAAACCTTTCGAAATTTCTTGGGACTCTCTAAACTCTGAAAACTAATGGACTTTGTCCACTAAAACTTTAACGGAGAGTGCATTATNNATTNCCGTCATTTNCCTTGACAACAACNCATTCGAATGTTAACTATTAGCACTATNAGCTGATGAGTGCTAATAAGCTANNTGAGNGAGCATTATGTNTAAAACGGTTCAACGGTTNGAGACCAAAGAGTCGATTGANGAACGTACCCAACNAGTCTTGCGNGGGATCATTGAAGGTTACATAACCAGNAATGANCCAGTNGGGTCACGCTCCNTATCAAAGTCNTTGGAAATGGGCNTATCCCCAGCGACNATTCGGAANATCATGTCTGACCTCTCAGANATGGGNTTCCTGATGCAGTTGCANACTTCCGCAGGTCGGATTCCCACTGACAAAGCTTANAGGTTTTATGTTGATCAGGTGGTTGTAGCAAATCAGCTAACTCGTAAGCTTCAGAAAAAGATTCAAGAGGCAACTCAGGAAGGTGGGATTAATCAGGTCGAAGATCTTTTAATCAGTACGACCCGCTTGCTTGCAGGATTGACTCAATTTGTCTGCTTAACCAGTTCTCCAAGAGTTGAGACGAGCATTCTACGGAGAATTGAGTTTATTCGCCTGAGCTCACAACAGATNTTGGTTGTTCTGGTCACTCGCAATGGGCAAGTCCGCAACAAAATCATTGCAACAACAGAAGATTTGTCACAGGACTTTCTCAACACAGTCTCTAGTTTCTTGAACGAACAGTTTCACAACCGGAATCTTCACGAGATTCGACAGCAAATCCTCGAAAGCATGGTTGAAGATAAAGAACGCTACGACCGTNTGNTAGCCCAAGCCGTTCGACTAGGGAAAAAAGCCTTCGAATTGGAGGATGCACCCGAAGTATACATTGAAGGCCAGCACAATCTGATTTTCAGTGAGCGCTTTAGGAACCTGAACAGTTCTCGTGGGTTGATGGACGCCTTTGAGCACAAGTCGATGATCATGAATTTGCTGGATTCCACAGTGGAAGCTGATGGTATCCAAATTTTTATTGGGATTGAAAATGAGCTAGAGAGCCTTCAAGACTGTACGATGGTTAAGGCACAATATAGTGATCAAAACAACGTCCTTGGTACCATCGGAGTGATCGGGCCTACCAATATGGATTACCAAACGGTGATCCCAGTAGTTGATTTTACAGCAAGGATTCTCTCACAAACCATCACCCAACAATCGTCATCCTGTGATTGAAAATAAATGAACAAAGAAAATNCTGATCAAGGGAGTAACATAGAAGAACCGCTGGAAAATAGTGGTACCTTTATCAACGAAGAAGAATCAGAACTTACTGCAGCTGATGACCCAGTAGCATCTGATGAATTAGAGACTGACGAGGAAGAGGTTTCTGNAATAGAGAACGATACTTTGCTGCAGGTTGCTACTCTGAAGGAGGAGCTCCTTCGTCAGCATGCAGAAATGGATAACTTCCGCAAACGAATGTCTCGGGAGCAGGCTGATCGACTCAAATATCATCACATGGAATTGATCCGAGAATTGTTACCAGCCATTGACAGCTTGGAAAGGGCACTCACTCATTCTCAACAGCAAGAGGACGCTTCTAATAGCATTATAGAGGGNATTGAAATGGTGCATCGCATGNTGCAGGAGAGTCTCAACAAATTCGGTGTGAGCCGTATAGAGCCTCANGGTGANCCNTTTGATCCTAACTGCCATCANGCAGTTGGCATGGTNCANACCNACNAAGTNCCAGAAAATCATGTTCTGGATGTNTTNCAAGTTGGTTACTACCTNCATGATCGAGTAGTNAGNCCAGCCATGGTNCGAGTAGCTGAAAAANCCTNAATACTTGNAGAACCCCCAAAAACTCAAAGGAGTCNNATCTATGGGAAAGGTAATTGGAATTGACCTGGGAACTTCCAACTCTTGTATCGCCGTGATGGAAGGTGGTGATCCCAAGGTAGTCCAAAANTCAGAAGGCGTCCGCACAACCCCCTCAATGGTTGCCTTCAATGACAGTGGTGAGCGCCTNGTGGGTCAGGTTGCAAAACGACAGGCNATTACGAATCCGAAGCGAACCGTTTATAGCGCTAAGCGCTTGATGGGTCAAAAGTTCAATACAGAACCAGTCAGCCGATTGAAATCTGTGGCTCCTTTCGANATTACGGGTGGAGCAAATGATCTGGCTTACATNGGCGTAGACGGCAACAGCTATTCTCCCCCTGAAATTTCAGCTTTNGTTCTCCAAAAGATGAAGCAGACAGCTGAAGACTACCTTGGAGAGATGGTCACTGACGCAGTCATCACCGTGCCGGCGTACTTTAACGATAGTCAACGGCAGGCGACAAAAGATGCAGGCAAGATCGCTGGCNTGAATGTGCTCAGGATCATCAATGAGCCAACTGCAGCTTCACTGGCTTATGGCTTGGACAAAAAATCAGATGAGAAGATAGCTGTCTTCGATCTTGGTGGAGGAACATTCGATGTTTCCATTCTCGAAATCGGTGACGGAGTCTTCGAAGTCAAATCAACCAACGGAGATACCTTCCTTGGTGGAGACGACTTTGATAACCGATTGATCAATTTCTTGGCTGATGAATTCAAAAAAGAAAATAGTATTGATCTGCGCCAAGACAAAATGGCTCTCCAACGCCTAAAGGAAGCAGCTGAGAAAGCGAAGCATGAGTTATCTTCCAGCACTGAAACAGAAGTTAATCTTCCCTTCATCACTGCAGACCAGAATGGTCCAAAGCACTTGAATTTGAAAATTAGTCGAGCTCGCTTTGAACAAATGGTAGATGACCTGGTCCAACGATGCCTTGGACCATGTAGAGACGCACTGAAAGATGCAGGCTGTACCCCTAAAGACATTGATGAGGTGATCCTAGTAGGTGGAATGACGCGAATGCCTAAGATCCAACAGATCGTAAAGGAATTCTTTGGCAAAGAACCTCACAAGGGTGTCAATCCAGACGAAGTCGTTGCAATCGGTGCAGCAATTCAAGGTGGGGTTCTAAAGGGTGATGTTAAAGATGTTCTGTTGTTGGATGTCACACCGCTCTCGCTTGGCATTGAGACCCTCGGTGGGGTAATGACCAAATTGATCGAGCGCAACACAACGATCCCTACCCGGAAGAGTCAGGTCTTCTCAACAGCAGCAGACAATCAACCTGCGGTAAGTATTCACGTACTACAAG
Source organism: Deltaproteobacteria bacterium (assembly GCA_002730365.1). Next base: position 11,199 of record PBZZ01000004.1, on the reverse strand, counting down.
GAGAACGTGAAATGGCAGGTGATAACAAGACTCTGGGACGTTTCGAATTGGTTGGTATCCCTTCAGCTCCAAGAGGAATGCCTCAAATTGAAGTGACTTTTGATATTGATGCCAATGGCATCGTTAATGTCAGTGCTAAGGATCTTGGTACTGGTAAGGAGCAAGCAATCAAGATCACCTCTTCCAGTGGCCTCTCTGACTCAGAAGTAGAACGTATGGTTCAGGAAGCAGAACAATATGCCGATGATGATAAAAATCGTCGTGAATCGGCAGAACTTCGGAATCAAGCGGAGACACTACTTTACAGTACTGAAAATACTATGGGAGAACTTGGTGATAAGCTCCCAGAAGCAGACAAAGAGAAAATCACTGCTGTCAGCGAGCAGCTTCGCAAGAGCTTGGAAGGAGCTGATCCTGAGGCTATTCGCAGTGACATCGAGGCTCTTACCCAAGCTTCCCATAAACTTGCTGAGTTGCTTTACAGTCAATCTGCAGCACCCCCACCTGGTTCAGATCAACCAAACGATGATCAAAATCAAGATGGTGGTTCAGTCAGCAAGCAAGATGACGACAACATCGTTGATGCAGAATACGAGGAAGTTAAAAAGTAATCTTTTCGCATCCTCAGGAAGGAGGCCCTGTTGGCCAAACGTGATTATTATGAAGTACTTGGGGTCTCCCAAAACGTTAGTCCGGAAGACCTGAAGAAGGCCTACCGAAAAGTGGCCATGAAGCACCACCCGGATCGTAATCCCGGTGATGCTGATGCTGAACTGAAATTCAAAGAAGCCACCGAAGCTTATGAGGTTCTCAGTGATTCTCAGAAGCGTTCACGCTATGACCAATTTGGCCATGCTGCTGAAGGCATGGGGGATGGTTTTAGTGGTGGCTACAGCAGTGGTGGTTTCAGTGACATTTTTGGAGATCTCTTTGGAGATATTTTCGGAAATACTGGAGGTCAACGTAGCCGAGGTGAGCGCGGTTCAGATCTCCAGTACAACATGGAGATCTCATTTGAGGAAGCAGCTTTTGGGCATTCGACAGAAGTTGATATCCCAAGAATGGAAGCCTGTAACACTTGCGGAGGGTTAGGAGCTAAATCGGAATCTGATATAGAAATTTGTCGGGTCTGTAGTGGAACAGGCCAGCAGCGAATCCAACAAGGGTTCTTCAGTGTCGCAACAACCTGCCGCTCCTGTGGGGGACAGGGAAAAACTGTTCGAAATCCTTGTGGAACCTGTCGCGGTAAAAAGCGTGTTCCTAAAACAAGGACCATTCGAATCAATATTCCCGCGGGGGTAGATAACAATTCCAGAATCAAACTCTCTGGTGAAGGGGAACATGGGATTGACGGGGGACCTCCAGGGGACCTCTACGTTGCGATTCGTGTGAAAAAACATCCAATCTTCGAACGAGATGGATCCGACATCTACTGTGAGGTTCCAATCAGCTTTCCGCAAGTGGCCCTAGGCACTGAAATAGAGGTTCCTACTTTGGAGGGCAAGGCCCGCTTAAAAATTCCAACTGGCACCCAATCCCACAAAATATTCCGTTTGAGGAATCAAGGAATTGTGAACTTGCGTGGTGGCAACAGAGGTGATTTGCATGTGCGAATTGTTGTGGAAACTCCAACCAATCTCTCTGCACGGCAACGAGAACTACTTGAGGAGATGGAGCACATAAGTGATCAAGACAGCCATCCCCTGAGAGGAAAATTCATGAACACAATCAAAGGTTTTTTCTCCTAGAAAAATCATGAATTTTTCTACTGCGGATTTATTCGATGATTTTGAAGATCAGCTTCAAAGTTGTGATCTCTCATTACAAAACTTTGGCGGTATTAAGAACTTTTTTGGCCAGATCTCGACAATCAGGTGCCACGAAGACAACAGTCTGATTCGCCAGACTCTATCGGAAAGCGGTCAGGGTAGGGTTCTGGTGATTGATGGTACTGGCTCCCTCCGCAGAGCCCTTGTCGGAGATCTGATCGCAGAGCTTGCCCGTAGAAATGGCTGGTCTGGTATCGTTGTGCATGGTGCGATTCGGGACAGCGTTGCAATTGGCAATCTGCAAATTGGCTTGAAGGCTCTTGGTACGAATCCTCGTAAAAGTACCAAAACTGGATCTGGCTTCCAAAACATACCCCTCCAATTTGGGAACATCTGCTTGACACCAAACCATTGGATTTATTGCGATTCTGATGGAATAGCGGTATCTCCCACAAACTTACTCGCCTGACATATCCCCCTGTACCCCGATCTCTTCTGATCGAACGATCTTCCAGCACTTGAATCCTCCCTGAATAAGGGATAAGTTCGACGGCTCTATTCATCTGGAAACAAGTTTGGTCCAATAGACAGTTCATAGAATAGTATTAGGCGAACCCAAAGACATGCCCCAACCTAAGTTAATTTCTCTTGCAACCGCGGTTGATCGCTTCACGCAAAACGGTGTTCAATATGCCAGCGGTGCAGCCCTTCCTATCGGCTCTGATGCGATCGTTTTCGGACGGGAACTTTTGCGTCAGGGTCGGAATCAGTTCCATGCGATTTTTCACTGTAATTCCCAGCAACTCAATCTCTTGGCTGGGGCTGGGGCTGTGGATAAAGCAGAGTGTGGTTTTTCTGGTCTCGAGGTTTTTGGATTTGCCAACGGACTGCGCAGAGCGGTAGAAACTGGTGTGACNCANCTGGAAGANTATTCCAATCTAGCCATGGCAATCCGGCTATTGGGTGGTGCGATGAACTGGCCCTTCGTACCAGCTACAGTAAATATCGGNTCTGACATCCAGTATCGCAGCGCTTTCTCACCAGNTGAATATCCNGCAACCAGNAAGATCCCNATGATNACNGATCCTTTCAGTGGTCGACAACTCGGGGCCTTTCAAAGTTTACAACCAGAAGTTGCNGCAATNCATGTCTCCATGGCCGANCCNCTNGGNAACGCCATNATNTTNGGAACNGAGTGGAGCCGTTTNGAACTCTCNCGTGCNGCCAAAAAGGTGATCTTGGTGGCTGATGAAATTGTCCACACAGACTGTATGAGACAATTCCCTAACCTAGTACGCATTCCAGATATCGTAGTTGATGCCGTTGTCTACTGGCCTTTTGCTGCCTGGCCACAAAGNTCACCNGGANTTTATGATGTGGATGAAGATCACATGCGTTCNATGAANAAAGCACTTGCNANGGAAGAAACCACNCAACANTANTTGAAAGANTATGTNTTTAGCTACCAGAGTCACCGAGACTATNTGGACATGATTGGCAATGAGACGAGAGAGAAAATCACCCAAACCGAAACCAGTTTTCTGATGGATCCTTACCGCAANTGGATTCTTTCNNCAGATGAAATTNCAAAATTAGTTTTGGAGGGCGAGAGATGAANCGTCACAAGCTTGAATACACTCGCCAGGAAATGATGGCTATTGCNACTGGCCGGGAATTACGTGACGGCGAGNTGGCNATCTTTGGTGTAGGACTCTCAATGCTGGCTGGTTATTTTGCTCAAGCGCACCATGCACCAAATATTCGTGCAATGACNGAGGGTGGAGTTTACGGGGCAACTCCAGTCGGAGGGCTCCCATGGGGGATTGAATGCAACCGTATATCAGCTAATGCCACTAGTTTTACGAATGGAGTGGATGCGCTGGGATTTCTAGTCGCTTCCGGACGCTGTGATGTCGGTATTATTGGAGCCGCTCAGGTCGATAAGTTTGGAAACGTCAATACTACGGGAATTTGGGATGGGGAGATTGGAGATCACTATCGAGCGCCCAAAACTAGACTGACTGGCGCTGGTGGGGCAAACGATATTGCATGTGGAGCGGGAAGGGTTTTGATCATGGTAGCCCATGAACCAAAAAGATTTGCCGAAAGGGTTACCTACATCAGCTCACCTGGATACTTGGATGGCGGGAATACTCGTGAGCGCTACGGTTTTGTAGGAGGTGGCCCGTCTGCTATCATCACTACTTTGGGTATCCTCAGACCTGACACCAATTCAAAGGAATTCCAACTAGATGCCTATTACCCTTTCTCAAACATCGAGGAAATCAAGTCCAATACTGGTTGGGAACTGAAGGTTTCTCCAAAGGTGCATGTGGTTCCAGAACCAACCGTGGATGAATTAAAGGCATTGCGGAAAGTTGATGAAACTGGAGCGTTGCGCAAACAGTGAGATAAGTGATTAATTTCTAGATTCAACTCAATCTGAGAAGAAAATGACTGAAGAAGCTTTAGTACTTCGCTACAACGATGAAGGTGTGACCACACTAACAATGAATCGACCGCAAGCACGGAATGCTCTCTCCCAAGGAATGCTGAGAGCGTTGCTCGATGCCTTCTTTGAGGTTTCTACAGATGAAGCAGTCCGCGTAGTTATTCTGGCAGGAGCTGGCCCTGGCTTTTGTGCGGGACACGATCTCAAAGAGATCAAGGCTCAAAATTATTCACGAAATTATACAGAACAGCTTTTTGCAGATTGTGCAGAATTGATGCAAACGATCATTCGACTACCTAAACCTGTCATTGCCCAGGTGCATGGAATAGCGACCGCTGCAGGGGCCCAACTCGTGGCAAGTTGCGATTTGGCGATTTCCTCAGAAGAGGCACGCTATGCAACGCCTGGTGTTAATATCGGTTTATTTTGCTCCACACCAATGGTTGCTCTTTCACGTAATTTATCAAATAAGCACGCTATGCAGATGTTACTGACCGGCGACCTGATCGATGCTCAGAATGCTTACAGAATGGGACTGATCAACGAAGTTGTCGATGCCGAAGAGTTGGGGATGAAGACGATGGAACTAGCACAAAAAATTGCCTCCAAGTCTCCACTGACTGTTGCTATCGGCAAGGAGGCCTATTATAGGCAGGCTGAACTGCCATTGAGTGAAGCGTACGATTACACGAAGGAGGTAATGGTTCGAAATCTAGAGGCTCGAGATGCTCAGGAGGGAATCTCTGCTTTCATTGAAAAGCGACATCCTGTCTGGTGTGGAAAATAATTCCATCCATGGTAGATATGTCTGTTTGCAAGTTTTAGAATCTCCCAATCAGCAACCTTGAGATGAAAAAAGCCGCCATCCCGACTACGATCGTTAGCAACAGGTTGTTTTTCCACCAGCCCGCTAGAAAAGCTGCAAAGGCTCCCAAAAGATGGGGATTTTGCCAACTAAATTGGACAGAATCTCCCTGGGGAATCAAAACGGCGGGTGCAACAATCGCCATCAAAACAGCCACTGGAACAAACCGCAGCGCCCGCTCAAGAGGCTCCGGGATTTGTAAGGCCCCCGCCAGTCCAAACGGTAGATAACGGACTAGAAAAGTCACCAGGAACATCCCACCAACTAACAAAAATTCATTCATTGGGCTTTACCTGCCTCAGTTATTCGATTACTAGCCAGTCTTTGTTCCAGAAAAAAACCAGTAGCTGCTCCAGCTAACGCAGCGATCATCAGCCCGAGTTTGTTGGGCAAACCGTAAAAGGCCAAGCCTAGACCTGAGGCAACGAGGGCTGTGGCGATCATTGGGCGATTCTTCAGATAAGGCACAACGATGCCGATGAAGGTTGCAGACATGGCAAAGTCCAAGCCCCATTCCTCCAAACCCGGCACCACCCTCCCAAAGAAAATTCCTATCATCGTACATAGTTGCCAATTGAAATACATGATGAGGGCGGAGCCTAGGTAGTACCAGTGCTTGTGGATGATTGGGGAAGGTTCGGCATAGTGCCGGACTGCCACTGCAAAGGTCTCATCGGTCAGCCAGAAAGCCAGCGGAATGCGCCAACGTTGAGGCAAGTGACGTACCTGCTGGAGAAGTGTAGTTGAATAGAGGAGGTGTCGTAGATTCACCACGAAGGTAGTCAATACAATGACTGGCCATGTGGCCCCAGCAGAGACCATTCCGAGGGCTATGAATTGAGCTGATCCAGCGAAGACAATAGCTGAAAAAGCCAAAGCACCCCAGAGAGAAAGCCCTCCACTCTCAGAGAGAGTTCCAAAGATAATTCCAAACGGAATTGCTCCTACGATCAATGGGAAGGTATCCCGAATTCCCCTCCAAAACTCATTTTGTGGTGTCGAATTCATGGGATCACATCAACCCAAGGCAGTCGACCAAGGAAGAACTGACTGGCATCGATTCTTTCAATGAAGAATGGGAGCAGCAGTAACTTCGCCAGACTGAACCTGCCACAGCTCAGCGTAAGTTCCCTTGAGCTCCAACAAGTCATCATGGTGTCCTTCCTCAACCACCTGACCATCTCTCAGCACCAAAATTCTATCGGCATGTCGAATCGTGGAAAGTCGGTGAGCAATAATCAACGCCGTTTTCCCTTTTGTGATTCTGGAAAGACTTTGTTGGATCGCCCTCTCTGTTTCAGTATCAACTGAACTGGTTGCCTCATCAAAAACCATGATCGGAGCATCTTTCAGGATCGCTCTGGCAATACTGAGACGCTGCCGCTGTCCCCCTGAGAGACGAATACCTCGCTCACCCACCACCGTTTGATAGGCATCTGGCAAGTTCATGACGAAATCATGCAGCTGAGCTGATTCTGCCGCAGCTTGGATTTGGGCTAGGTCTCTATTTGGGGAACCGTAGGCTATGTTCTCCGCAATTGTGCCGTGAAACAGGTAAACATCCTGACTGACCAGGGCGATATGACTTCTAATGTCCTGCAGGGTTAGATCCCGTAGATCCAGCCCATCAAGGCAAATTGCTCCACCAGATGGATCATACAAACGCAGGAGCATTTTGATCAGAGTTGACTTCCCAGCACCTGTTGCCCCAGCAATACCGATCGTTTCACCAGACCGCACCTTGAAATCAAGGCCTCGCAAGACCGGCTCTCCTCGACGATAGGTAAAATGGACTTGATCGAAGTGTATCTCTCCCTGCGTCGGTTCAGGAAGAACTCGAGGTTTGGCAGGATCTTGAATCTTGCTTGGAGTCTGCAGCAGGCCAAATGTCCTACGGGCACTTGCCTTGGCGCGCTCATACTCATCAAGGGTGATCCCCATTCGAGTCAAGGGCCACAACATGCGCTGGATTAACATTGAAAACAGTACCAACTCACCAACTGTCAGTACTCCTTTGTCTTCCAGAACCCAGTAACTTCCAAGTAGCAGAACCCCCCCAAAACCAATTGCCACTGCCATTCGAATGAGAGGGACATAGACAGAGCTGAAGCGAATTGCAGCATGGTTGGCTTTCTTGTATTCCAGTGATGCCTCAGAAACTCGTTGAGATTCAAATGCTTCTGCTGTGAAGCTCTTGATGACCAGTATACCTGCAATGTTGTTTTCCAGACGACTGCTCAAGCCACCAACTGCTTCTCGAACTCGCTTATAACGTGGTGAGATGAGGTTTTGATAAAACCAACTTCCCCAGAGAATCAAGGGCACAGGAATCAAGCCAATCAGCGCCAATTGCCAGGACACATCCACTAGTACAAAAATAGAAAATAAAAACAAAACCAGCAATTGAAGCAGTTCGTTGAAACCCGTGTTCAAAAACCTTTCAATTTGATTGACATCATCATTGAGCATCGCCATGGTCTCTCCCATGCGGTGATTCTCAAAGAATTCAATCTCACGCATCTGAATGTGGTTGTAAGCATCTGTTCGCAAATTGTGTTGGACTCGTTGAGCAAGGTTCATGAAGCCGTACTGGTAGGCCCATTCAAAAAGGCTCTCAAAGCCAAAGATGACAACTCCCAGAACCGCAAGGAAAACAGCAAGTGGCCATGGATCTGTGGTGCCCACAACATTCGCGATCCATTCAGGGGGTTCTCGGCGGACAGAATCTATCACCCAGCCCACAAGAACTGGAGGCATCAAGTCGAGAACTTTGTTCAGAATGCTGTTAAAACAAGCCCATGAAAACCAGCCCCGATGAGGTAGGATGTAGTACAGCAGGCTGATCATTGGATGTGGAGTGGAATTCATCCAGTAACTTTCCTTAAATACCTCGTAGTTTTGAATTGGGCCAAGCGGGCTTCCAACTCAATGTATGCAAATCCATTCAGAACAATTCTTGAATGACATTTCAACGGAGTAATCCTGCCTTAAATCCAATAATTTTGTACTTTCTCAAAAACGCGAGTTCACATGCCGTTTTTTTGTCGTGGACCCTTGCTGTTTAGCTTGTTTGGAATCGGAATTTTTGCCTGCAGTAGCAATCCACCCAANCATGTTGATTTTAATTATCCAACCAATAAAAGACTGCATGTGATGGAGCTTTGTGAATTACTCTACACTCCANGATATNCTCGATACGTTGCTCCCTCTCTGGATTCGCGGGTACAAAAACTGGTTCCNGTTTCAAACGGTNTGATCGCCCAATTTTATGATGGACGCCGNTATGAAGTGCCATTGGANTCNCAGCTGCCTCCGGGCGAACACTANTGTGTCTTTGAATCCAATCCNACTCCCTGTGNNTCNAACGANNAGGANTGGGANCGNNGCTGTGAGCGAAAAACTCCNATGCGTATTGACCGATTTGCCAACTGAATCCCAAAACACTCCCCATGAATGCTTTNATTCTTNTCGATCTACAAAATGATTTCACTNCTAGTGGGGCGCTCCCCGTCGCTGAGGGGGACAGCATTGTTCCCCTGATCAATCAACTTCAGCAAAAGTTTGACCTAGTTGTAGCAACCCAGGACTGGCATCCTGCTGATCATCAGAGTTTTGCAATTCAGCATGAGGGAAAACAACCAGGAGAATTGATTGATCTGCATGGAATACCGCAAGTCCTCTGGCCAATTCACTGTGTTCAAGAAACGGAGGGAGCCCAATTCATCTCTAGCCTGGATCAGAGTAAGGTCGAAAGAGTTTTCCGCAAAGGACAAAATCCACGCCTTGACAGCTATAGCGGCTTCTTTGATAACGACCACCAGAGCAGTACGGGAATGGGAGAGTATCTACGGTACAAGGGGTAGACGAAGTCTTTGTGGTAGGTCTGGCAACCGACTATTGTGTACGCTTTACGGCAGCAGATGCTGCTGAACTCGGGTTTCGAACTATCGTGATTTCAGATGCGACTCGTGGAGTGAATTTACAAAAGAGAGATGTTGACCGTGCCCTCGTAGCTTTGCAGGAGCAGGGAGCCCGAATCCTTCTAAGTTCGGAGTTACCCTGATCCGTCTAAAGATTCAAACAGTTCTCAAAAGTGCTAGCGGCTTCTGACGTAACGTTCGGTGTGCTGCAAGACTAGCGGTCACAACGCTAAGGGCTACCACTGCCATCAAAGTAACCCCATTGCTCCACCAGTTGATTCCCCAGAGATTCTCGAAGGCTACCCACGAAATGATGAAAGAAAAGATCAAGCTGAGTAGCAGGCCCGAAGCTGCTGCGAACAATGCCAGCAGCCCAAACTCTGTTTGAACAATGCGCATCACCAGAGGGAATCGTGCCCCCAAGGTCTTGAGCAGATTCATCTCCCAAACACGGCTTTGCACTTCCTGGCGAGCAATGGAGTACAAGACTACCAGACCAGCCAGAATCGCCAAATACGCCATAAAGTTAATGGCAAAGGTGACCTGATCAATGATTTCGAAGGCTCTTGCTAAAATTCTGGTTACATCAATTACAGAAATATTAGGATAGGCGCGGACGATGCTGTTTTGCAGAGAAAGCCTTTTTTCAGGAGGAACATTCCGGATACTGCCAAGGAAAACCTTGGGAGCATCTTCCAACGCTCCAGGCTGCATTACAATAAAGAAGTCTGGTTGAAAAGTTGTCCATTCCACCTTCCGCAAGTTAGCCACCTGTGCTTCAATTGGGATACCGGCGATGTCAAAGGTTAACCTGTCCCCAACCCGCCACTCCCGCCAGCTAGCAAACTCCTTTTCCAGAGACACCTGCACAGGCTGATCACCCATGAAATCATAACGTCCACTGAGGGGCTTCCCCTCTACAATACCGAGATTCGCCTGATCCGCAGAAAGATAAGACAAATTGTATGTTCGACTCCTTCGTCGACGTTCACGGTTTTCATTACGTACTACATCATCTCTGTCCTGGCCTAGATAAATCTCTCCATTGACCATTGAGAGACGAGCTCTCACCAATGGAGAAAGGCTCTCTAGCGCAAAACCTTCTTGAGCAACCACGTCGGTCAGACCTGCGATCTGCTCTTCCTGGATATCAAACACAAAAAACGTTGGAACCCGACTGTCCTCAGGTCGTTCCAGTTCTTCGACTAACCCTTGCTGCAACTGTGGAATTATATTGATCAGCAGGGTGCCCAGGGACATCGACAGGAAACAGGAAATCGCTGCAACTCGATTACGATTCAGACTGCGAAGAGCGATCTTGAAGACTGGTTTTTGACGATTCGAAAGATGCCCACAGGCCTTGAAGAGTAGCCAGGCTAACAAAGCAAGGGCCAGTAAGGCTCCCATGAAAAGCAACAAAAACAATCCCCCTCTCTTGAATCCAGCAACCCAGATCGTCAGCCCTCCATATACCAAAAGACCGGGTAAGTAGCTCACAAGCTTCAGCTTCCAGGTGTTTCCCTGACTAAATTCCCGACTGGTATCTCGTAGTAGAGCAATTGGCTGAACCCGATGGATGGAAGTCAGTACAGGTAAACAGAAAATTAGACTGCCAATGGTTCCCACCACCATGGCCACGCCGAGACTAGCCCAAGGCATCTCTTGTTGAAATCCAAGCGGAAGGAAATCTGAAACAAGATGAGGTAGAATCTGTAACAAGGCTAGAGACACAAAGGCGGAGACAATCACGGCCATTCCGCCCAGAATCAAAATTTGATTTAGTAGAAGCAGATAGGTTGACTTTCTGGCAGCTCCCAAACTCATGAGAATTGCTATTTCCTGAAAACGGCTGTGGAGATAGTCTCGGAATAAATAGGCCGCGCCCAATCCTGCTAAAAACAAAGCAACCAGCGAGACCATTCCCAGATAATCATTCAGATAGCCCAATGCTCGTCCAACCTGCTGGCTTGCTCCGGCAGGGGTTTGAACTCTGAGAGAGTATGCTTCTCCACCCAGTTCATCCAGATCCTTTTGCAGTTTCTCAGCGGCTAGTTCTTCATCAATTCCTGGAGCCAACTTATAATATTGACGGTGAAAGACCCGACTTTTTCCAACAGCTGTTAGACCTGTGTTCTGGACCTGCTCGTAGCTCATGTAAATTCGGGAAGCCACTCCAAAAGTAGAGAAACTGGT
>PBZZ01000003.1 GCA_002730365.1 Deltaproteobacteria bacterium | reverse complement strand
AACATGGCTGACATTTGTCCAGTGGGCGCAATCACTGAGAAGGAGTTTCGATTCAAGCGAAGAGCCTGGAAACTACGCAAAGTTCCGTCGGTCTGTACTGGGTGCTCCACGGGTTGCAACATCACGATTGAACATGATCGTAACGAGGTACTTCGTCTGAAGCCCCGTGAGAATCAAGATGTCAACCAGTGGTGGATGTGTGATGAGGGTCGATTGACCTACCAGCAAATGAATGAACGAGAGCAACGTCTTGCCAAACCGATGGGGCGGGTCAAAGGGAAGCTGTTACAGGTGACATGGCAGCAACTCTACGATGCTGTGGCCGACCGACTAGAAGCCTTGAAGCCAAATGGGGAGCAGGTTGTCGCCCTAGTTGATACCCACTCCACCTTGGAAGAGATGTTCTTGCTGCGCCGCTTGCTCCAAGAAGTTTTCTCTTCTGATCAAGTCTTTTATTCACAGCAGGATTGGGCGCAGCCAGAATCAGAATTTTTCATCGAAACACTGATCACTACGGATAAGGCTCCTAATCAGGCTGGAGCTCGATTACTGGGGCTCAAGGGATCCCAGGAACACGATATCATTAATGTAATGAAATCGGCCAAGTTGTTACTGGTCCTTGGCAACCCCTTCATTAATGAGCAATCACTGCTGGATTTGGCAGGAACAACAGAGTTGATGGTTCACATTGCTTCTCGTCAAAGCGAGTGGACTGATCGAGCAGATGCAATCTTCCCCGGGCAAAATTATGCTGAAAAAGAAGGAAGCTTCCTGAATAAACAGGAGNATTGGCAGCGNTTCTGGCCAGCTTTGCGGCCTTCCCGTCATGTTCGTCCTGAATGGCAAATTCTCAGCGAACTGCTACACATGGGAACAGCCACTCCAGTTCAGCAGACCCCTCAGTTCAGCCAGNTTTTCCAACAGATGACNTCTATNGAACACAANTTGTTTGGGAACTTGGCCTTGGAAAAATTAGGAGAGAGTGGAATTNCTCTGGCAGATCTGCNCCAGCAANCAGATACNCTGGCTCNAACCGCTTGATCCTCTAACTTGAACCATCNGTATGATTCTCTTCTACNTNTTTGCNCTGCTGAGNGTACTTGGAGCANTTGGGGTTCTTTTTCTGCGCAANCCNATTCANGGTGCAATGAGNCTCGTGGGTNGCTTTTTTTCGCTGGCNGCAGTGTATGTGATGATGCAGGCTGAGTTTGTAGCTGTTATCCAGGTGCTGGTCTATGCCGGTGCNATCATGGTTNTNTTCCTCTTCGTNNTGATGTTGNTGAGTTTACGGGACGAAGGNCCCTCATTCATTCGTTGGTCTGTCGGCAAGGTGTTGGCTGTCGTGATTGCCTTTGGCATNTGGGCTCAATTAGCCTTGGTGCTCGGTCAGCANGATCCAGAGGCTCTGGTTCCACAGATNGTGTCTTCTGGCGAAGAAGTCGATTCGATCAAGTTAATTGGGCAGTTGCTGTTTACGGAATACCTANTGCCCTTCGAGGCAATTTCCTTACTGTTGTTGGTNGCNGTGATCGGAGCAGTNGTGATTGCTAAGCGCCGTTATCCCGNATCATCCTCATGATGCAAATTCCACTGGGTCATATTCTGGTCCTAAGTTCACTGCTCTTCTCCATTGGNGTGCTGGGGGTNTTGCTGCGGCGTAATGCGATCGTGATCTTCATGAGCATTGAGNTGATGCTGAATGCGGTCAACCTNTCATTTGTTGGCTTNGCCCAATCAATGNANTCGCTCAATGGTGTGATGTTCATNTTCTTTATCATNGTTGTTGCAGCTGCAGAAGCAGTGGTTGGNCTNTCCATTATTCTGTCTCTCTANCGTTCACGCAGAACNCTNAACATNGATGAATTCAACCTNTTGCGCTGGTAGCGTTCAACCAAGNCAATCCTTTCTCTGTCTCAAGGCCTCATGGCAACGCAACTCTGGCTGATTCCTCTNTTCCCGCTGNTGGGTTTTGTCCTCAATCTGNTGNTGGGTCGTACTCTNGGCCGAACCTTCACAACCTTGGTTGGACCACTGGCTGTACTAGCCGCATTGGGTCAATCCGTTTGGGCTTGTATCGCCCTGTGGAGTGAGAACGCAGCAACAATTCAAGAGACACTCTGGCGTTGGATTCACATTGGTGATCTGCAACTGGAGGTAGGCTTTCAAGTCGATCCTCTGACAGCTTTATTCTTGTTAATCATCACAGGGATTGGATTCCTGATCCATGTCTACTCTGCCGGATACATGGCGGATGAGGAGCACTACGGACGATTCTTTGCGTTTTTGAATCTGTTCGTGTTCTTCATGCTGGTGTTGGTCTTAGCGGACAACCTGCTGCTGATGTTTGTTGGCTGGGAAGGGGTTGGTCTGTGCTCGTATTTGCTGATTGGCTTCTACCACGAAAAGATCTCTGCTGGGGAAGCAGCAAAGAAAGCCTTCCTTTTCAATCGAGTTGGCGACTTTGGAGTGCTTTCGGCAGTGATGATGCTCGTTGTCTATCTTGGCACTCTGCGCTTTGATGAAATCAATGCACAGGCAGGAGCCTTGGGTGAAGGTAGTTTGAGCGTCACCCTGGTCACCTTGCTGCTTTTCCTTGGAGCAACGGGTAAGTCTGCTCAAGTTCCTCTCTATGTTTGGTTGCCAGATGCGATGGAAGGCCCAACACCTGTTTCGGCTCTGATCCACGCAGCCACTATGGTCACAGCAGGATTGTACCTCATCGCTAAACTGAGTTTCCTGTTCATTTTGGCACCTTTCACACTCACCGTCATTGCCGTGCTAGGGACTGTGACAGCTCTCTTAGGAGCGACGGTTGCCCTGACCCAGACCGATATCAAGAAGGTGCTCGCTTACTCAACTGTTAGTCAGCTCGGCTATATGTTTCTGGCAATGGGCGTTGGGGCGTTTGGAGCAGGAATTTTCCATGTGCTAACCCATGCATTTTTCAAGGCTTTGCTTTTTCTGGGGGCTGGTGCTGTCATTCATGCACTGCATCACGAACAGGATATGCGCTGGATGGGAGGGCTGCGCCAGAAGTTACCCTGGACGTATGCGACAATGTTGATTGGTACTTTGGCCATCAGTGGCATTCCGTTTTTCTCAGGATTCTTTAGCAAAGATGAAATTCTCTGGAGTGCCTACAGTTCTCCATTTGGCAGTCCAGTACTCTGGTTCTTAGGTTTTCTCACCGCAGGTTTGACTAGCTTTTACATGTTCCGGATGATCTACCTGACTTTCCATGGATCTTTCCGAGGGGCACATGAAGAGTCAATTCACGAACCTCCGATGAGTATGGTCTTACCGTTGATCGTACTAGCGGTTCTGGCTGCGTTTGGAGGCTTTCTGGGTGTGCCACACGCGCTACACTTCCTGCCAAACGGTATGGAAGCCTACTTCCACGGATTCTTTGCAGAGATCGAATTGCATGGCTCCGTGATTGAGGAATTGGGTCTGATGGTGATGTCGGTGGTACTGGCGCTCATCGCTTGGGGAATTGCCAGTCGACGTTATCGCAACGGCTGGCCACGTGCCATTGGTCCAGATTCTCTATTGGCGGGTGCAGAGCGCTTTTCTCTTCAGAACTGGAATGCAGATGCGGTCTACGCAACTATGGTTGTTCAGCCGTTCCACCATATCTCTCACAGTGTTCTTTGGAAGACCTTCGACCGTTACGCAATTGAAGGACTATTGCAGGGAGTTGTGAAGCTGCAACGAACTGGAGGATATTGGTTCCAGCAAATGCAAAACGGAAGTGTACAACACTACGCCACCATCTTTACTGTCAGTACCTTCTTATTGCTGCTATGGATCCAACTCTGAAGAATAGAGTTGACTTCTCAAAAAGAATCAAAGATAAATAAAAGTTTACTTGCTAGCGGAACGGAATATAAACCGTTGTCCCCCACCAGTTCTTGCAGGTTTCTCATCCTGCATTCTGCAACCAGTTCGCCCGTCAACAAGGAGGTCCAGCTGTGCAAAGCGCGGCCCGTGCCCAATTGTCTTCAACGCCTCCTCTGTTCCACCGGACCCCATGCCTAGTCTCTCCCAAATACAGCACCGACCTATCTACTCTGCTGGCCTGCGTTCCTTTTGCTGAAGCCACCTTTGTGACTCAGTCAACTCTTTAGCCCAGGAAAAGCTTCATGTCTGTCACGCTGAGCAACCGACACCGTATCCGGCATTCTTTTGGGCAGATCAATCCGCCCATTGAAATTCCAAATTTGCTGAAGATCCAACTGGATTCCTTCGAGCGTTTTCTGCAGCGCAATGTTGCCCCTGAACAAAGGGACAAACGGCGTGGTCTCGAAGCGGTCTTCCGCTCAGTGTTCCCGATCTCTGACTACAGCAATTCTTCGACTCTGGAATATGTCCAGTATCGCTTGGGTGAGCCCAAGCACACTGTGGAGGAGTGCCGGGTTCGGGGTGTGACCTATGCCTGTCCCATTCGGGTAGCTTTGCGTCTGATTGTCTGGGAGAAAGAAGAAGGTGAAGAGGAAGTTAAGCAGATCAGAGACATTAAGGAACAAGACATCTACTTGGGCGAAATTCCGCTGATGACCCCGACTGGATCCTTCATCATCAACGGAACAGAGCGTGTGATAGTCAGCCAAATGCACAAGAGTCCAGGAGTCTTCTTTGGACACGATAAAGGCAAAGGCCACTCAAGTGGTAAGTTGCTTTACAACGCTCGCTTGATTCCGCAGCGAGGCTCATGGTTAGACTTTGAATTTGATGCTAAAGATCTGCTCTATTCCCGCATCGACCGTCGCCGTAAGTTCCCTGCAACTGTGCTACTGCGAGCACTGGGCTACACTGACGAACAGCTACTAGAGTTGTTCTATCCCGCAGAGACTTTGGATCTCAGCGCCTGCGAAAACCTAGAAACTCTGGTTGAGGAACAAACTTTCTATCGTCTGATTGACGAGCAGGTCACACTGGACCAAAAAGCAACACAGGACATTCTGAGTGAGTCAGGTGAGGTCCTAGTGCGAGCGAACCAGCGTATTCATCGCCGTAACCTCAATCGGTTGATGAAGGCTGGAGTGAATCGATTAGAGACAAACTTCGACGAGATTCGTGGACGGTTCCTAGCTCGTGATGTCTATGTTGATGATCAGAAAATTGCTGAATGCAACAGCATGGTGACCGGAGAACTCATCAAGCGTCTTCTGGAGAAGAACGTCCAGCAAGTTTCGCTGCTCTATATCTCACCGCCAACCACAGCCGGTCCTAGCTTCCGAGACACTCTGGAACTAGATCGATCTATCTCTCCGGAGCAGTCACTGATTGAACTTTACAAGAAAATGAAGCCAGGAGACCCTCCGACTCTGGATGCAGCGCAAAATCTGCTGCAGAACTTCTTCTTTAGTGAAGACCGCTATAGCCTGTCTCAGGTTGGTCGACTCAAAATCAATGAGAAACTGCGAGTAGAAGAGCCTCTCGACAAGGTCGTCTTGACTCGCCGGGACATTATGGAATCTGTGAAGTATCTATTGCTGCTTCGTGAAGGCAATGCCCGTACTTTCATTGATGACATTGACCACCTTGGTAATCGTCGGGTTCGCAGTGTTGGAGAATTGCTGGAGACCCAGTTCCGGATTGGACTGATTCGGATGGAGCGGACGATCAAGGAGCGCATGTCCCTGCAGGATGCTGAGACTATGATGTTACACGATATCGTAAACGCTAAGCCAGTCGCTGGTGCCATTCACGAGTTCTTTGGTAGCAGCCAGCTGTCGCAATTCATGGATCAAACTAACCCTCTGTCGGAAATCACGCACAAGCGCCGACTCAGTGCACTGGGCCCGGGTGGTTTGACCCGAGAGCGCGCTGGCTTCGACGTGCGCGACGTACACTCCTCTCACTACGGACGGATCTGCCCGATCGAAACGCCAGAAGGCCCAAACATCGGGTTGATTGCATCTTTGGCTACCTATGCTCAGGTCAACTCCTACGGATTCCTGGAAACTCCTTATCGCAAAGTAGAGCAGGGCAAGATTACCGATAGCATTGAATACCTCTCAGCGACTGAGGAGGACCGCTACAAGATTGCCCAGGCAAATGCTGTGATTGACGAAAGAGGTAACTTGGTCAACGACTTTGTTACCGCCAGGGTTGGAAGTGAGTTCAGCATGGTGCGCAAAGACCAGATTGACTACATCGATGTATCGCCAATCCAACTTGTATCAGTAGCAGCCTCGCTGATTCCATTCCTCGAGCACGATGATGCTAACCGAGCGTTGATGGGGTCGAACATGCAGCGTCAGGGAGTGCCTCTGGTGAAGCCTCAGGCTCCGCTGGTGGGGACAGGTATGGAACATCAAGGAGCACTGGACTCAGGGACCTGCACCATCGCAAGACGAGCCGGTATTGTTGACAGTAGCGATGCTTCCCGCATCGTGATTCAAGCAGATGTGGATCTGTCCAGTGTCGATAGCATCGTGCCCAACAATGTCGATATCTATCACCTGATCAAATATCGACGTAGCAACCAAAATACCTGCATCAACCAGCGTCCACTCGTCAAGAAGGGTGATTATGTGAAAGCTGGTGACATCATTGCTGACGGAGCTTCCACAGAAAATGGTGAGTTGGCGCTGGGACAGAACATTCGGATCGCTTTCATGCCATGGAATGGCTACAACTTCGAGGATTCCATTACTGTCTCACGGCGCTTGTTGCACGAGGATGTCTACACTTCTGTGCATATCGATGTTCTCGATACAGTTGCTCGCGATACGAAGCTGGGCAAGGAGGAAATCACACGTGATATCCCCAACGTAAGCGAAGAGGCACTGAGAAATCTGGATGAGAGTGGGATTATCCGAATCGGCACCTACGTTCGCCCAGGAGACATTCTAGTTGGCAAGGTCACTCCAAAGGGAGAAACCCAACTCAATCCCGAAGAAAAACTGCTTCGAGCAATTTTTGGTGAGAAGGCAGGTGATGTCCGAGATACCTCCCTGCGTGTATCACAGAGCATGGAAGGCGTTGTCACGGATGTGATTGTCTTCAACCGTGAAGGGGTGGAACGAGATGAACGGACGCGCCAGATCGAAAAGGACATGCTGCGCCGCTACGAGAAGGATCATCAAGATGAAGTTCGCATCATCCGCAAGAACCTGCTGGACCGAGTCTGCTCAATCGCCAGCGGGCAAGCATTGGGAGAAGATCTGCGCAACATGCAGGGTGATGTTTTGGTTCCCGCAGGAACAGAACTCACTCGTGAATCGATTGAGAAAGTTCCCTTCATACGTGGAGCCATTGATGAGATGCAGATGGAAGACGCCTCAATCAATAATAAGGTCCAGACGTTGATTCACAATGCGCTGCAGCAGAAGGAAATGATGGACAACGTCTTTGAGGATCGTTGTGAAAAGTTGTCCAAGGGCGATGACCTGCCTCCGGGTGTGATTCGGATGGTCAAGGTCTACATTGCCACCAAGCGCAAGCTTTCTGTCGGTGACAAGATGGCTGGCCGTCATGGAAATAAGGGTGTTGTCTCCACAGTACAGCCCATCGAAAACATGCCATATATGGAAGATGGAACCTCAGTAGACATCGTACTCAACCCACTTGGGGTGCCATCTAGGATGAACATTGGCCAGGTCCTGGAGACACACCTAGGACGTGTGGCTTCGGGATTGGGTAGTAAAATTGAGGAGATGCTCGAGGAGCAGCAACCTGTCAAGAAGCTGCGTAAGTTCATCAATCAAATCTATGAGTCCAAAGTCGCTCAGGAGCACTTGGGAGCGATGAGTGATGATGACTTCCTAGAGTTCATGAAGCGCTACAAAGTCGGCGTTCACATGTCAACTCCTGTGTTTGACGGGGCGACTGAGAACGATATTCACCGGATGGCTGATTTGGCGGAGTTAAATCACTCTGGCCAAGTCTGGCTCCATGATGGATTAACCGGAGAGCGTTTCAGCCAGAAAGTTACAGTTGGTTATGCCTACATCATGAAGCTGCATCACTTGGTGGACGAGAAGATTCATGCTCGCTCAATTGGTCCGTACTCGCTGGTGACTCAGCAACCTTTGGGTGGCAAGGCCCAATTTGGTGGCCAGCGCTTTGGTGAGATGGAGGTCTGGGCCTTGGAAGCATATGGTGCCGCCCATACTCTGCAGGAATTGCTGACAGTCAAATCCGATGACGTCTATGGTCGTAATAAAATCTACGAAGCGATTGTCAAGGGACGTCACCAGGTTGAATCTGGCCTCCCTGAATCCTTCAAGGTTCTTATTAGCGAACTTAAGAGTCTTTGTCTGAATATCGAATTACTACAAGAAGTCGACTCAGAAGAGGAAGAAGCAAATATGGAATCAGTCAGCCTCAGTGAGAAGACTGCTGTCTCTGAAGAAATCTGAGCCGACCTGGTTCATCCGGTAATCGTAATCCCAACCCCCATCCGGAGGCAGAATGGCGTTTGGTAATATGTTTGAAATTGCGGAAGATCCAAAAAATTATTCCGCAGTCCGCATCAAGATCGCAACCAGTGAAGATGTGATTTCCTGGTCCTTTGGTGAAGTGAAAACTTCAGAAACTATCAACTACCGGACCTTCAAGCCCGAGCGCGATGGTCTGTTCTGTGGCAAGATCTTTGGTCCAATCCACGATTACGAGTGCATCTGTGGTAAGTACAAGCGGATGAAACACCGTGGTATTACCTGTGAAAAATGTGGAGTCGAGGTGATCGAGTCCAAGGTTCGTCGGGAGCGCATGGGCCACATCAAGCTAGCCACTCCTGTTTCCCACGTTTGGTTCCTCAAAGGTGTTCCGAGCCGAATTGCCACCTTACTGGAAATGACACTACGCGACTTGGAGCGAGTACTCTACTTTGATGCTTACATCGTCATGGATCCAGGTGGCTCAGAGATCGAGAAATTAAGTATCGTCGAAGAAGAACAAGCGATTGAATTGAAAGATAAATTCCCAGAGTTGGAACTGGGAATGGGGGCAGAGTCAGTACGCATGCTGATGCGTGAAATGGATCTAGAGGAATTGGATAATCAACTACGCGAGGAACTCCGCTCCGTAAACTCGGAGACACGCCGCAAGCGCATTGCCAAGCGGCTGAATATTGTGAGTTCGCTACTGTATTCCGGTAACTCCGTGGATGCGATGATCGTTGATACCCTGCCGGTTCTTCCTCCAGAATTACGACCGTTGGTACCACTGGAAGGTGGGCGTTTTGCGACAAGCGATCTCAACGATCTGTATCGCCGAGTGATTCATAGAAATAATCGCTTGAAGCGTCTGATCGAGCTGCGTGCACCAAGCATTATCGTCAAAAATGAGAAGCGGATGCTTCAGGAATCTGTCGATGCGCTTTTTGACAATGGTCGCCGAGGACGTCCGATGGTTGGTTCCAACAAGCGACCATTGAAATCCTTGAGTGACATGCTCAAGGGCAAGCAAGGCCGTTTCCGTCAAAACCTGCTTGGTAAGCGTGTTGACTACTCAGGCCGGACCGTAATTGTCGTAGGACCGACCCTGAAGCTACACCAGTGTGGCCTGCCCAAAGTGATGGCGCGAGAGCTATTTAAACCATTTATTTTTCATAAGCTGATTGACTATCAGGAAATTCACACAATCAAAATGGCCAAGAAGAAGCTGGAGGAGAACAGTCCTCGAGTTTGGGCCATTCTGGAAGAAGCGGTTCGCGA
Source organism: Deltaproteobacteria bacterium (assembly GCA_002730365.1). Next base: position 11,248 of record PBZZ01000003.1, on the reverse strand, counting down.
GCATCCGGTGTTGCTAAACCGCGCACCGACCCTCCACCGGCTGGGGATTCAGGCCTTTGAACCGGTACTGATTGAAGGCAAGGCGATTCAACTGCACCCGTTAGTCTGTACGGCATTCAATGCAGACTTCGATGGAGACCAGATGGCAGTACACGTCCCGCTATCTGTCGAAGCACAGTTGGAAGCCAAGATTCTGATGATGTCCACTAACAATGTCCTCTCTCCTTCCAACGGCAAACCGTTGATGACACCAACACAGGACATGGTGCTTGGGCTTTACTGGATTACACGTGAGACAGAAGGTGTCCGAGGAGAGAACAAGATTTTCTCAAATCGGCAGGAAGTGGTCACAGCTTATGATCACGGCAAGGTTGACCTGCATGCCAAGATTCATGTGCGTTTGAATCCGGGTGAAGCTTTGGTAGAAACGACGGTTGGACGAGCCATCCTCTCATTGATTGTGCCAGAAGAAGTTCCCTACTCTGCGATCAATCGGCAATTAAAGAAGAAGCAAATGGCCGAATTGATTGATACGGCATATCGCACGGCTGGGAACATTAAGACTGTGCGCATGCTGGATGAAATGAAGAATTTGGGCTACCGCTTTGCGACCCGAGCAGGCTTCTCAATCAGCATGATGGATATGGTAATCCCTGAGGAGAAGCAGGATTTGCTCTCCCGTGCCCAATTGGAGATCAACCGAATCAATACTGAATATCAGGAAGGAGCAATCACTGATGGTGAACGCTACAACCAGGTCATCGATGTCTGGGCCAAGACGACAGAAAAAATCGCGGAGAAAATGCTAGGCGGTCTCTCCAAAGGAACGGTCGACACAGAGGATCAGACCGAGAAGGTCAACTCCATCTTCATGATGGCAGATTCAGGTGCCCGTGGTAGCAATCAGCAGATGAAACAGCTGGCGGGTATGCGTGGATTGATGGCGAAGCCTTCAGGTGAGATTATCGAGACACCTATCCTTGCGAATTTCCGTGAGGGCCTAAACGTCTTGGAATACTTCATCTCCACCCACGGAGCCCGTAAAGGATTGGCAGATACAGCCCTGAAGACAGCGAACTCAGGTTATTTGACCAGACGACTGGTGGACGTGGCACAGGATACAGTCATCACCCAGCATGACTGTGGTACGTTAGATGGAATTGATATGACTGCCTTGATCGAGTCTGGTGAGATCATTGAAGGGCTTGGGGATCGTGTGCTTGGTCGTGTAGCCCTAGAAGATGTGATTGATCCGCTGGATGAGAACAAGGTGATTATCGAAGCTGGACAGGAGCTCACGGAAGCTGAAGTCAAGCTGATCGAAGAGGCGGGTATTGAAAAGGTTCGGGTACGTTCAATTCTAACCTGTATTGCCGATCACGGTGCTTGTCGGCTTTGTTATGGACGTGACTTGGCCCACGGTCATTTGGTTAACATGGGTGAATCTGTTGGGGTAATTGCCGCTCAAAGTATCGGTGAGCCGGGTACACAGTTGACAATGCGAACTTTCCACATTGGCGGAACTGCGAGTCGACGAGCAGAGCAGAACACTTGGGATGCACGCTTCAGCGGGATTCTTCGTTTCGAAGATCTCAAGGAAGTACGTGACAGAGATAACAACCTGATTGTCCTTGGGCGGCGTGGTGAAGCTGTTATTGTCGATCAGCATGGACGGGAAAAAGAGCGACGTCCTTTGCCTTTAGGGACAAAGCTACGCAAGACTACTGGAGAAGGGGTGGCTCAAGGCGATACCATTGCTGAGTGGGATCCCTTCTCCATTCCAATCATCACGGATGTGAGTGGCTTCGTCAAATTTGTTGATCTGGAAGAAGGAGAGACCTTCAGGGAGCAGGTAGATGAAGTGACAAACCTATCCCGTCGGGTGGTTAAAGAATCACCTAATCACGAGAAACGCCCAAGAATTCTGATCACGGATGCTGATGGCAATACTGTGATGAGAGATAACGAGACACAAGCAGAATTCTCCTTGCCAATCAAATCAGAACTGGCTGTAGAGCATGGACGTGAAGTCCATGCTGGAGAAACTCTGGCCAAAATTCCTCGTGAATTGGCGAAGAACAAAGACATCACTGGAGGACTACCACGAGTTGCCGAACTGTTCGAAGCACGAGTCCCGAAGGATCAGGCGATCATCAGTGAGATTGATGGAATCGTAGAATACGGTGCGGACATGAAGAAAAAGCAGCGCCTGGTCATTCGTCCGGAAGATAGCAAGGGCGAGGAGAAAGAGTATCTGGTGCCTCGAGGACGTCACGTCACCGTGCATGTTGGCGAATTTGTGCGTGCTGGTGATCCATTGATCGATGGCTCACCGAACCCACACGATATTCTTGCGGTCAAGGGAACCAAGGCTCTGCAGAATTACTTGGTGAACGAGGTACAACAAGTCTACCGACTGCAGGGGGTCACCATCAATGACAAGCATATTGAAGTGATCGTGCGCCAAATGCTGCGTCAGGTTTATGTTGAAGATCCAGGTGAATCGACCTTCCTCATTGGAGAAATCATCTCAAAGAATGAATTCAACAAACAGAATCAGAAGCTGTTGGAAGAAGGACGAGCGCCCGCCCGTTCCAAGCCGATCCTCCAAGGGATCACCAAGGCGTCTTTGAGTACGGATTCCTTCATTTCAGCAGCATCTTTCCAAGAGACAACCAAAGTCCTGACAGATGCTGCGCTCTCAGGGAAGCATGATCTCTTCCGTGGACTCAAGGAGAACGTGATTCTAGGACGACTGATCCCAGCTGGTACCGGCTACAACATGTTCCGCAATACGGAATACGAAGTTGACGGCGAAATGGCTCAGACACCTCCTCAGGTTTCGGAGACTGCTCTTTAAGTTTGATCAGGCCGAATAGGGGGCCCGATCACTGACTTGTTAAACTGGAGACTCTGCATGCAAGCCCAACTTCGGGAACAGTGCGCAAATACCATCCGGCTCTTGGCCGCAGACATGGTACAGTCCGCCAACAGCGGTCACCCCGGTGCACCGATGGGCTTGGCGGATATTACCCTAGCGTTATGGACAGAGTTTCTGCGCTACAATCCTGATCAGCCAGACTGGGTGAATCGAGATCGGTTTGTTCTTTCTGCAGGTCACGCCTCGGCTTTGCTTTACGCGATGCTGCACTTGGCCGGCTATGATTTGCCAATGGAGGAACTGAAGCAGTTTCGCCAGTGGGACAGTCGGACACCTGGTCATCCAGAGTTTCGACTGACAGATGGCGTGGAATGCACAACGGGGCCACTGGGTGCAGGGTTCAGCAATGGGGTAGGGATGGCACTAGCTGCAAAGATGCACGCTGCCCGCTTCAACGATCAAGACTTCACTCTAATCACAGCTAACATCTATGTCCTTTGCAGTGATGGCGACCTGCAGGAAGGTGTGTCTGCAGAATCTGCTGCCTTGGCAGGGCACCTGGGTCTGGGGAACCTGATTGCGATTTATGACAGCAATCAGATCACCATCGCAGGAGATGCTCGCTTGTCAATGAGTGAAAATGTTGGACAGCGCTTTGAAGCCTATGGATGGCACGTTCAGCACTGCAACGGACACGATCATGATCAAATTGTACAGGCTACCAAGGCTGCGCGAGCTGAAGAAGGTAAGCCTTCTCTAATTATTGCTAAAACCACTATCGGCAAAGGCTCTCCAAACAAGCAAGGGACGTCTGATATTCATGGTTCCCCACTCGGTGATGAAGAGTTGGCTGCTACAAAAAGGGCACTTGGCTGGGAGTACAGTGAACGTTTCTATGTGCCAGATGAGGTTCGAGAAGTTTTTGCTAACCGAAAGGCGGAAAACATTGAAGAATACGATCACTGGCAGGAGCTCTTTAATCAGTGGCAATCCACTCACCCGGAGAAAGCAAAAACCTGGAGCCAACACTGGGAGCCTCCCTACGGCGAGGATCAACTACTCGAAGAACTGATTCCTGCGGTAGCTGACAAAGTAGATGCGACAAGGTCACTTTCCGGATTGGTGATCCAACAGGCGGCCAAATTACTTCCCGGTTTAGTTGGAGGTTCCGCTGATCTTGAACCTAGTACCAAGACACTCATCAAGAATGCCCAGAGCATTGTGCCAGCTTCCCTAGACAGTCAAGTGCTGCCTGATCCTTCCTTCTCTGGACGGAACATCCACTTTGGAATCCGTGAGCACGCGATGGGTTCGATCGTCAATGGGATTTCCCTGTTTGGAGGATTTCAGGTTTTTGGTTCGACCTTCCTAGTCTTTTCTGACTACATGCGACCTTCGCTACGCTTAGCAGCACTCTCTGGAATCTCCTCAATTTTTGTGTTCACTCATGACTCGTACGCAGTTGGGGAGGATGGACCAACGCATCAACCAATTGAGCATGCATGGGCACTTCGTCTGATTCCTGAGTTAGAAGTTTGGCGTCCATCAGATGCTCTGGAGACTGCTGCAGCATGGGCCTACGTGCTTGGGCGTGATCATGTATTTACTCCTGCTGCAATCTTGCTAACTCGTCAGAAGACTGCATTGCTGGAACGGATGGGAGATTTTGATCCGCGAGACATGCTCCGTGGTGCCTACATTGTTCAGGATTTTTCTTATGAACTGGACGAGAAGGCAGCCTACTCTCTAAAAAATCCAGACTGTCCCGGTTTAGTTTTAATTTCGACAGGCTCTGAGGGTGGAGCAACCCAGCAACTGCGCTTGGAACTTCAGCAACTTGGAATCCCAACTCGCCATGTGTCGATGCCTTGCATTGAGGCAATGGAATACGAGGAACCGAGCTTCCAAGATTACTTGTTTCCTGCAGATTCATTAGTGATTTCGATCGAAGCTGGTAGTGAAGGACCGTGGCGCAAGTACGCAGACTATCTGCTGGGATATAGTGATTTTGGTGCTTCTGCACCAGAGAGAGTGCTCCGCAAGCAGTTTGGCTTTGAGCCAGAACAACTTCGTGACACCCTGATTGAATGGCTGAAAGAGGATGGTGTCATCTAATAAGCAGCGTGCAGCAGCAGCGGCAGCAGAACTGATCACAGATGGGATGGTCCTTGGGCTGGGAACTGGAACGACGGCCAGCTACCTGGTACAGATCCTCGGTGAGCGAGTTCGCCAGGGCCTACGTATTCAGGGAATACCAACCTCTGAGGCAACACGACAACTTGCTGCAGCGGCAGGCGTCCCGCTGACTACCCTTGAAGAGCAACCAGTATTGGATCTCTGCTTGGACGGGGCAGATGAGGTAGACCCAGAGCTGAATCTGATCAAGGGAGGAGGAGGGGCCTTGCTCCGAGAGAAGATTGTTGCCTCAGCAGCTCGTCAACGTATCATTATGGTGGATGTTAGCAAGTGCGTAGGCTGCCTTGGGGCTTTCCCTCTAGCGGTAGAGATCATTCCTTTCGGTTGGGAGGTCACCAGGCGACAATTAGAACAATTTGGAGGCGTTCCTACTCTGCGCCAACGAGAAGGAAAGCCTTTTGTCACCGATCAAGGTCACTACATCATCGATTGCGCCCTGTCACAAATAGAAGATGTCCCTAGTCTCAATCACCAACTGAATCAGTTGCCTGGAGTGGTTGAGAACGGTCTTTTTGTAGACATGACAGAACGACTTATTATCGGTAGTCCTGACGGCATTACCGAAAAACATAAAAATTGATTCACCCCCTGTAAGTATCTAAGAACTGGAGAAGTCCATGGCGATTCGTATTGGTATTAACGGATTTGGAAGAATTGGGCGCATGGTCGTCCGAGCTGGTGCAAACGATCCAAATCTTGAATTTGTAGCAATCAATGACCTGCTCCCTTCAGAAAACCTAGCCTACATGTTCCAGTATGATTCGACTCATGGACGCTTCAAAGGCGAAGTCGCTTCTGACGGTAATCAACTGCTGATCAATGGCAAAGCCATCCAGTGCAAAGCAGAGCGTAATCCAGCAGACCTTGGCTGGGGAGATCTTGGTGTGGATTACGTAATTGAATCAACAGGTCTCTTCACCAACGCTGAGATTGCAGGAGGACATCTCCAAGCAGGAGCCAAGAAAGTTGTAATTTCAGCACCTGCAAAGGGTGATCTGAAAACCCTGGTGATGGGTGTTAATCATAACGACTACGATCCGAGCAGTGACTATGTGGTTTCCAATGCTTCCTGCACCACAAATTGCCTAGCACCAATTGTCAAGGTTGTCCTGGATAACTACGGGATTGAAGAAGGTTTAATGACGACGGTACACGCTGTCACGGCGACCCAGAAAACAGTTGATGGACCCTCATTGAAAGACTGGCGTGGAGGAAGAGGAGGTTTCCAGAACATCATTCCTTCGAGCACTGGGGCTGCCAAAGCAGTAGGGCTTTGTATCCCTGAGGTTAAAGGTAAGCTGACTGGAATGGCTTTTCGGGTACCAACCGCCAACGTCTCAGTGGTAGACCTAACAGTACGCACGGGAAAGGCTACTTCCTACGAAAAAATCTGCGCCACCATGAAAGCTGCTGCAGAAGGAAGCATGCAAGGTATTCTTGGATACACCGAAGACCAAGTGGTATCCTCTGACTTTATTGGTGATGCTCGTTCCTCCATCTTTGATGCAAATGCTGGAATTGGCATTGGTGATCGCTTCTTCAAGCTCGTCTCCTGGTATGACAACGAGATTGGCTACTCCAATCGTGTTCTTGACTTGATTCGCTACATGGCCCAGCAGGGCTGATCTCCCTACCGTACGGAGGCTATTTGACGAGCCTCTCTCTTCACCAAACCATCATGGAATCCCAAGCGCCTAAGGTTGAACTCAAAGAAATTGGATTGGACGTTGGTCTGGCAGTCGCCCGTCACTTCTACAAGACAGAGTACCTGCACTATGGTTTCTGGACGCCCGAACTGAGTGTTGAACCGGCCAATGTTTTGCAGGCTCAGGAAAACTACGCCAACTTGTTGCTAAAGACGATCCCAAAGGGAGTCAAACGTATTTTGGATGTTGGCTGTGGATCTGGGAAGTTTGCCCAAAAGATGATCGAGCATGGTTACGAGGTTGACTGTGTTTCGCCTAGTCCCTACCTGACGAATTACGCTCGAGGTTTGCTGGGTTCAGATGTGACGATCTTTGAATGCCGCTACGAAGACCTGAAGACGGATCGAAAGTATGATCTGGTCCTCTGCAGTGAGAGCTTCCAGTATCTCCATCTGGAGGCAGCATTAGAAAAAACGCTGGCTAGACTGAACCCGTCAGGACATCTGCTGATCTGTGATTTTTTCACAATTCCCGCTAACACGAAGAGTCCAATCAGTGGTGGCCATCGATTAGAAAATTTCTATCAGGTGCTTGGTGGATATCCTCTACAAATCTTATTGGATCAAGACATCACCAAAGAAACTGCTCCTTCTCTGGATCTGATGGACAGCCTTCTCCGCGAGGTTGTTCAACCAATCTGGAATGCTGTTGCCTACTATACCCGTAGCAATGCGGCTTGGTTGGCTTGGGGCGTTTCCAAAATCTACCGCAAGAAAATTGAGAAGATTCATCGTAAGTACTTCTCTGGAGGAACAAGCGGAGATTCTTTCTCCAAGCACAAGTCTTATCGGTTGATGTTGCTGCAGAAGACTGAATGAGTCAATCGGCGTACCTTCCTGGACCCTGGCAAATCCACTATCACCATGAGCGCTACTGCTTCCGGATTTGTACGAAGGAAGGAACGACTATCCTTGAACTGCCTGCCCAAGAAGATGAAGAGTGGCAAAACACGCTACACCTACTGGCTGCTGCACCGAAACTCTATGAGGCACTGCGTGAACTACTTGCATCCCAAGAAGAAGCCCTACTAAAGGATGGGCTTGGCTGCGAATGCGAACGCTGCAATCAGGCTCGCTATCATGCCTACCAAGCACTTGGAAACGCAGAAGGACGAGTTGCCCTAAAGGCTGGTGATCCTGGTAGTGCCTGAACAAGAACTCTTTCCCAAGATCTAATGACTGCTGAAGCTGAACCGAAGTTTCGTCGCATTCGACGTTCTGCCTCCCAAGCCAACCTTGAATCTCGTCACCAAGGGCGTGAAGGCAGAATGCTTGAGAATGCCTTGCGAACTCCTCCTCAGGGACGTGAGGGCTATTCCTTGACTCATGGGCTGCATCCCTATCCTGCTCGCTTCCATCCCAATTTGCCTCGTACTATTTTGAAGTGGTTGGCACAGGAACACGGAGATCCACCCCGCTTGTGTGATCCCTTCATGGGTGGGGGAACGCTATTGGTTGAGAGCCTTTGCCGAGGATGGGAGGTCACGGGCAACGACATTAATCCGATTGCAGCTCTGGTTGCCAGAGAACGCTGTCGCAGTCGTCTGCCCAAGCACGCTGTAATGGTCTGGAATGCCTTGGAGTTTCTCCAAAACGAAGTCGAGCGACGGCGTCGTGACAAGATCCGAGTCGAACATCCCCACTTGTCCATGCTGAAAACCCACTACCAACCCCACATCTTTGCTGAGATGCTGCAGTGGTCGGATTGCTTGGAACAGCTCTATCCGGGTCCAGATCGAGATACTCTGCGATTTGTTTTTTCCAGTTTGGTTGGCAAGTTTTCCCGTCGCATTGAAGAAGGGAATGGCGGCAAAAAAAAGGAAAAAGGGAATTTCCCGCGTGGAGCTTTCTCTTTGTGGATGCAGCGAAAAACCCGAGAGGTGCTGGAACGTCAGCAGGACCTGAGTCGCCGTCTTCCTGACCCAAAAATGCGGCCACAAATCTGGCAGCAGGATGTGCAGGAATTGAGCTTGCCACGAGGTTGTGATCCGTTCGATTGTCTGATCACTAGTCCGCCCTATCCAGGAACCTATGACTACCTTGATCATCATCGCTTACGGTTGCGATGGCTGCACTTCTCCATTCAGGAACTCGCGCTGAAGGAGATTGGCACACGACGACAGCATTCGGCTGCACAGTGGAAAGAAGTGTTCCGTACTTGTATGCTAAAAATGCGACAAGTAACGGTATCGGGTGGACATTGCTTCTTGGTCTTGGGAGACTGGGTGGACCAAAGTCACAAGACAGATGCACTGGAATATGTTGAAAAGTATGCGGACAGTGTCGGTTGGGCTGTAGAAGGTGCCGCTTCGGTTCGCCGTCCCGTCTACGAAGAACAATTGAAAGAAGATTTTGGAGAAAGTGGTCGCTGGGAACACTTGATTTGGCTAAGAAACCAAGTGCAGGCTAGTCCACCCAGTTCTATCCCAACAGAGGAGGAAGAATAGTGTCAGGAAAGCGTTTTGTCTTTGCTGCATTCTCAGGTATGTGGGTGATTTTTCATGTCTTTACCAGTCTAGTAGTTAACTTTGAAGACAATCGATTGCGCTTTTTTGAGGGTGTCGATGTGTCTAATTTTCTGCTGGTGGGAGTGCTGCCGGTTGTGGTGGGCTGGGGTGCTTTTTTCTTTTGGGAACGAGCCAGAGCCTCCCAATCCTGATGGTCTGGAACATTAGTCTTTCGAGGAAGAGCGGGTTTTTTCTTGGTGGGTTATGCTGGCCAATTACGCTGTTGGCCCAGTCGGCTTTTCAGGAGGAAGCTCGAAGCTACAACCATGAGCAGTCTCTGCTGCGTCAGGGGCAAGCCTATCTGCGGGCTCATCGCTATGAAGTAGGCTTGGAGAAGCTGAACCAGTTGCTCTTGGAATTCCCAGAGCATGCACAAGGACACTATCTGCGTGGCAATGCTTACTATTACTTGAAACAGCGTGAGCCCGCCTGTACTGACTGGCGCAAGGCCTGTGATCTGGGCCAGTGTTACGGTTGGACATTTGCCACCTTTGAGCGAGTCTGTGAGGACCCTTCCTGAAATTTCCTTCCTTTGGAGCTTTGATGTCTGGTCTTGGTTATCGGATTTGTCCTGTCACCCCCTTTGTTCAGAACTGTTCCTTGATCTGGTGTGAAAAAACTCGCCAATCTGCTTTTGTAGATCCAGGGGGGGAAGTGGATCGTTTACTAGAAATTCTGGAAAAAGCTGATCTTACATTGGAGAAGATCATCCTGACTCACGGTCATCTAGATCACGTTGGGGCAACAGGGGAGATTGTTGAGCGACTTGATGTTCCGGTAGAAGGTCCTCATGAAGATGATCTATTTTGGATTGAAGCTCTAGATGAGCAGAGTCGCTATTTCAACTTCCCAAAGGTGCCTGCTTTTCTTCCAAATCGTTGGCTCCATCAGGGTGACGAGGTAACCGTTGGAGAGCAAACCTTACAGGTTCGTCATTGCCCAGGACACACTCCCGGACATGTGGTGTTGATCCATGAAATGTCCCGCCGGGTTTGGGTGGGTGATGTGCTCTTTCAGGGATCCATTGGCCGTACGGACTTCCCACGTGGAAACCATGCACAGTTGCTAGAGTCCATTCGTACCCAACTCCTGCTCCTAGACGATGACTTTGCGTTTGTGCCTGGACACGGGCCTGAATCAACGATTGGTCATGAGAAGCAACACAATCCCTTCCTCCAATAATCTCCTTCTAGCCTAGGTTCTAAGCGCTGTTTCTGAAAAGGAATGGTGATTGCAGTTTAGGAGATATCTCTCTATTAATCACTCTCACTTGTGGAACTGGGCGACATGCAAGCAGCTAAACACGAGCGATCGCAGGATTCTCCAGAAGATCTGCTTCCGTCATCCCAAACAGCGCCCAGAAGATGGCTGCCTTGGGCTGGTGCACTCTCTTGGATGGCTCTGATTGGCTCAACCAGCCTTGTTCTGCCACAATATCTTCCTGTTACTCAGGCAGAAGCTCTACTTTTGAGTATCAGCAGCGCAATTCTTTGTAACTTGCTTGTCTTACGAACCCAAGTGTACTTTCTCAATAACTGGTTATATGACAACCAATGGTTTCCAGATTGGGACAATTGGACGATGGACCAAGAGGAAGAGGCGGAACTGGAGGCAGAAGTCGTGGCATTGCTGAACGCTGGGCGTAAATTTGAAGCTATTCAACTAGTTCGCAGCTATACTGACTGTACCCTTCATGAAGCCAAGGAATTCATCTACGCATTAGAATCTGGCAAGTAGTCCCCAACTGCCGCTTTCGTCTTTTCGTCCTCACTAAGATACTCCCAAGTCATTCAAATCTTCCTAGTTCTATTTCTGTAACAAGTATAAGACCCCGCGACTCCAAAATATCTCAATGCAGCGTAAGCTGGTTCGTAGCTTTCTATTGGCGGGGTGTATTCCTGTAGTACTACAGGCTGTGATTGGCTTGTTAGTGGCTGGTACTTCTTTCGCAACGCAAAC
>PBZZ01000002.1 GCA_002730365.1 Deltaproteobacteria bacterium | reverse complement strand
GAAGAGTTTATAGACATGGTTCCTTTACCAGTAGAAAAGTTTTATACTTCTGTCGGTAGTCGATGGATCGATATTCCTAGCAGTTTCATATGGAGTAAATTATGACACTATCAGGTGTTCCATACAGTCCTAACAGTTTTAATACCTTTAAAGAAGCAGTTAATCTTGGGTCATACGAACCTGCGAAGAGTAATCTATACGAAATTTCCTTCGCATTACCGCCATGTTTAGCAGCAGAATCACCTACACAGTGGAGACCAGAGGATAATGGTGGTAAAGAACTTATGATCTCAATGAGTTTATTTGCACAAAGCGTCACTATCCCAAGTAGAGCAGTTACTACTGGTGAAGTCAATAACCACGGAATGATTCGTCGTTTCGGTACTGGTCAGACTGCATCGGAAACTCAGATCAGTTTTTTAGTTACTAAGGATCAGGTTCATAGAGATTATTTTGAGAGATGGTGCCATTGTGTAGCATCAGATGCTGATAATACTGTTGGATTCTATGATCATTACGTTACTGAATTTCAGATAGTCAAATGGGAGAATGGATCTAATACATTCCTTCAGTCATTTAATGCTAAAGACCCATTAGAGGTATATAAGCAAAGACTGAACCAAGCAACTGCAGTATATAAGATGTATGGTGTTTTTCCTACAAACATAGGAACTTACGAGTTAAGTAACGATGAGACTAGTTTACTTAGCTTAGACGTTCAGTTAGTGTTCGAGAGATATAGATTTGATACTGTCAACATCGATGGGATATCAAGTAATAGTCCACAAAGAACATACACTAGCGATGCTATACCTAGACAAGGAAACTTTTCTAAATATGGTGCCTAAATAATTCTATCGTTATATTTAATTATGCCTTTACCAAAACTTGCAGTGCCTGATTATGACTGCATATTACCTGTCAGTGGTAAGAAAGTCAGTTACCGACCCTTTCTTGTTAAAGAGGAGAAGTTGCTTTACCTAGCAATGGAGACTCAAGATGAAAAAGAAATGGGAAAAGCAGTTAAGAGTATCCTCAAAGCATGTACCAATGTTAAGGATGTTGACAAACTAGCTACATTTGAGATTGAGTATTTGTTTTTAAGAATTCGTGCTAAAGCAGTTGCTGAAGTCAGTGAATTTAAGATAACATGTCCTGATGATGGTAAAACTCAAGTAGATGTTAGTTTAGATTTGGAAGAGATTGAGGTAACAGTTCCTAGAACACATAAAAAGATTCTAGATGTTGGCGATGATGTAAAGATTGAGATGAAATATCCATCTCTTAATGCATTCATTGATCGTAATATGAAGAATGATCCTACAATGGAGGATGTCTTCGAACTATCTGCAGCATGTATTGATAAAGTATATCAAGGTGATGAGATCTATGATTCTTTTACAAAGAAAGAAGCAGTAGACTTTATCGGTGACATGAATCAAGATCAATTTTCTAAGATCCAAGAGTTCTTTGAGACTATGCCTAAACTAGAGCATACTATTACAGTAAAGAACCCTAAGACTAAGAAAGAAAGTGAGGTTAAACTGGAGGGTCTTGCATCTTTTTTCGCATAGCGATGTTGCACGACAGTCTTGAGAATTACTTTAAGACTAATTTTGCTCTCATGCAGCATCATAAGTACAGTTTAACGGAATTGGAAAACATGATCCCATGGGAACGTGATGTTTATATTACGCTGCTAATACAGTATCTAAAAGAAGAAGAAACTCGTAGGAAGCAACGTGAGAACAAAGGTCAGATAGCACTCTAATGACAGCAACGATTAGAAAATTTATTAAAACTAATCCTATAAGAGTAACAACTCCTTATAGCAAGCAGTTGCGTGCACATCAGATTCAGTATCATAGATTAGGTAATACGCTAACAGGCATTGGTGAAGGTCTAGCGTCCATGCAAAATATGATGCAGTTTCAGTTAGATTTCTTAAAAGATTCTTTTGTAGAAGAGACTAAAGAGATAGAGCAAGAGAAAGAAAAGAAACTTGAGGTTGGTGATGTACTGGTAGAGGAACAGGAGAAACAAGAGAATTTAGAAGCAGATAAGGAAGCCGAGAAGGAGCAGGAAGCACTTGGGAATGCAGAAGAAGATGGTGAAGCAGCAGCTAAAAAGGTTCCAAAGCAGAGACTAGGTTTCTTAGAAGGTTTTGCTAAGGCACTCTCACCTGTATTTGGGTTCCTTAAGAATGTTGTTGGAAAAGTAGTTACTGTTGGATTCTATAAGTGGTTAGGTAATCCTGCTAATGTTGAGAAGATACAGTCCTTACTTAAGTTTTTTAAGGTCATATTTACATGGACAACTGGTCTCATAGGGATGGGACTAGATGGTATACTGACTGGTGTAGGTAATATATTTGGTAGTAAAGATCCTGGTCAAAGCAATCTTAGCAAGGCATTTGAGGGTATATTTGGTGTATTTAAAATATTAGGTGGAGTCGCATCTCTTTGGTTAGCTTCTAGAGTATTATTTCCATGGAAGTTAATTGGTGATGTGAAGATGATGCAGACAATAGGTACTGCATTAACTGCTGCTGAAGCACAGGGTGGACCAGGTACAAAACTCAAGAGACCTAGACTTAGGAAGTTTAAGAATATTGGTGATCGTGTTCGTAACATGCGTAGAAGAATGCAGGTTCGTGGAGGTAGGACGTTGCAGAATGTTAAATCATTCGCATCCAAGACGACGAGGAGACTTAGACCAACAAATATAAAGAGAATGGTAAATGTTGGTGCGGAGAAGTTTAAGAGATTTGGANNNAANACTGCANNTAACATTTAANAATCANGTAGATGATCTAGGTAAGAATGTAGGTAACATGTGGTCGAGAGCTAGAAATATAGGTAGTATGGTTAAATCCAAAGTAGGGAAAGGTTTTAACTTTGCTAAGGATATGACTCAGAAGCAGCTCAAGAGACTTAGTAATTGGCAAGATGATTTTGTCAAGAACATGGGTAAGAACTGGCAGAAAATGAAGGAGTTTGGTAAAGGTGTAGCAAAGAAGATAGGAGATATAGCAGAATTAGCAAAAGACCCTAAGAAGTTAGTAGAAATGGTAAAGGGCAATCTGAAGGGTAAAATNAATCAACTTGTTAAGAAGGATAAAACTATAAAGAAGTTGGTTGATTTGGCAAAGAATCCTAAGAAGATTAAGGATGGTATACGAGGAATGCTCAAGAGTGCGAAGAAGAGTAAAGGATTACTAAAACTTCGCAAGGGATTGGAAATGGCGAAGAAGTCAACCAAGGGTGTTGGTGGTATAGACAAACTAATTGCAGCATTGATGGGTGTACTTGATTACACTGTATTTGGTGAGGCACCAGTCAACGCAATCTTACGGGCACTTGGTGGACTAACGGGTTATACTGCAGGTTTTTCTATTGGTGCACCGTTTGGTGGATTTCCTGGTTTTGTTACTGGTATGGCAGGTGGTGCACTTGGTGAACTAGCTGGTGATGGACTATCAGCAATGATCGCATCAGTGATTCCCAAGAAACTTAACAAAGATCCTATCATGAATGATGGTAGACCTCTTGCGAGAAATCCTTTTAAGAAAGACCAACCAGTAGAAGTGGAGGAGAGCTCAGAGAAAATATCTACCAAATCTAGAGTTACAGGTCGTTTTGATTTAGATACTGGCACAGGATATATTAATGGTATGGAAGTCTCTATGAAAGAGTATGAAGCATTTGCAAACATGAGTGAGCAAGAGAAGTTAGCAAAGTATGGTAAAACTGAGATGTCTAAAGGTGGTGTGGTACCAATGTTCAGTAAAGGTGGTCAGATTCCACAACCAATGCCTGAGTTAAAAGTGGGCGGGAATACTCTAAATATAAAAAGAGAATCAGTTAACGTAATTGCAAAGTCAACACCTAGAGCTCGAGCTAAGAATAGAAGTACTATATTAATAGTGAATCAAAGGGTCATAGTACCGAAGAATGTACCTGGTCCTCCACCTAAGGTATCCTATACCAGAACAACACCAATGATTACTGACTAATGGCAAGTTTACCAAGAGCACGTTTATATAAGATGGTGACTCCACCTCAGGTGAAGTCGGGAATCACTGTGAAAATTGGTGATAAGACTGTTGCGGGTCAGACTAGTGGTATGACCACACTGATTAAAGCAACTAACAGCCTAGGTGCTACTGCTAATAGCATAGCTATTATCGTTGAGAAGATGGTTGGGACATTTGGCGAGCAGATGAAGCAGCAGATATCTCAGCAGCAGGAGTTGATGGATAGACGGACTGAAGCATTAGAAGAGCTAACAGCATCAAGAAGAGAAGAACAAGAAGATCTAATACGAAGACAGAATTTAGCAGCAGATAAGAAAGCAGAGCAGTTGCAAGAAGGAAAACCTGCACCTGTAGTTAAACCAGATGATGAGAAAGAAACAGGAGGTAAGTTAGACTTTGGATTTGGTTTCTTAGGTGGTCTACTTAAATTCATGAGTANACTATTCACAGGTCTAGTTGGGCTTAGTTTACTTAAATGGGCAAGTAAACCTGATAATATTAAGAAGACGAAGAAGTTTATAGAAGCAATAGGAACGGTAGGTAAATGGTTACTTAACACAGCAACCTTTATGATTGACATGGGACTTGGTGGTCTCATGGAGTTTATGCAGAAACCATTAAGTTTTGGTGGTGTGTTTGGTATTCTAAAATTTGCCACTGCATTGGCAGTACTGTTTGCACCAGTAAGTTTAGCTAAACTAGGTATTGGAACTGTAATAAAACAGTTTAAGAGTGGTGCATTAGTTAAGAATCTCAAAGGGATGTTTAAGGGTATATTTGGTCTCTTTAAAGGAATCGTTGGGTTTATATCCAGAAGACCTCTTGCTGCAGCAATAGCAGGTACAGCATTACTTGCTTGGGGTATCAAGTCTAAGATGGATCAGAATAAAGAGGAAAATGAATTAGAAGACGGTGCAAGAAAAGAAGAGAATAATAGTGCAGAAAAACTACCACCAGAAGTGAAGGGTACAACGAATAATGCTACTATTGAGAAGGGAGAGGTAACTGGCGGTAATATGACAAAAGAGCAAGTGGAAGCTCAAAAGGCGTATATGAGTCTGGAAGAAGATATGATGCAAGCCATCGAAGATGGCGACATGAAGAGGCATGCACAATTACAAAAAGAACAGGATGCGTTACCAAAATTTGCAGGTGGTGGATGGATCTCAGGTCCTCAGTCTGGTTATCCTGTATCATTGGATGGTGGTAAGTCTACTAGCTTCATAGGTCATGGTACTGAGTATGTTGGACTACCAAAGAAGGCAGCAGGTGGTGCATTTGTTGTCCCGTTTGATACACCTGCAACCCGTACGAATCCTGGTCTTACTAATCGAAGAATGGCAGAGGCAACAACTAAAGGATTTTCAGTACCTTTTAGTGTTGGTGGATTACTCCCACAATATAAGGAAGGTGGACAGTATAAAGACTACTGGAAAGATAAAGACATATCTCATTTCGGTCAAATAGGATATAGGATGGGGCAGATTCAGCCCGAACACTTAGTTGTTGCATTCTCAACATTAAAAGAGAAAACTGTAACTAAGAATGGTGAAATAGTAGAGGATCAATCATATTCTCATTTCGAAGACGGAATAGCAAGTGTCGGTACGGAAGATATGATAGACCACCAGAAAGATCTGGTACAAAGAGTACAGAAAGTACCTGGCTATGAGAATAAGAACTTCATGGATATCATGTATAGGAGAAATATGATGCCACCACAACAGTTCGTACCTATTCTGAACTCTAGTGATGCAGCAAAACAAAGTGATGATAAGTGGTTCGCTGCTCGTAAACAAGATAGAGAAGCAGGACTAGCGTTCCCACCTGGTACTGCATTGATGGATAAATTATCAGAACTAGGAATATTTGCAGGTGGTGGTAAGGTAAATATAGATGCAGTAAAACATCGTGATGTGGGTGGATATATTAATAGTCAAGAATCTGCAGCAGAATCAGATTATAATGACATGAGTGGTGGTTCATCAGTCAATACAATAAATCTTCCAGATAAGGTACAATCTAGTGGTAATCAAGAAGTTCCAGTTGCACCACCTATTGTTATACCTAATGATTACGAACCACCTGCTAATGATTTCTTCCAAACTCGTTATGGGTTGATGGCAGATAGTAAAGCTTCCCCTGTTGAGATGTTCTAATGGCAGCACAAGCAAAGGATTATAAAGTAGTAGATGCTTATATTGTACATGAGGGTACAAAGTATGACATCAAAGCAATGATAGCAGAGTTCGATTGGATGGAGAGTATCGACTCACCTTTCGTGCGTTGTGATATGACAATACTAGACTCGATACAGTTTGGTGATATACTATTTGGTGATGAAATGGTTAAGCTATGTTTTGAGACATATGCATCCATAGACCCTGCACAGAGAAACAGTAGAAACGCTAAGAAGACTAGGATTGATGCTGATCTACAGATTTATAAGATTGGTAGTGTAATCAAATCCGAAAGAGCAAAGGTTTATATTCTTCATTGCTCATCACCAGAGGTATATTTAAACGAAGCAAACAGGACATTTGGTGGGTTCGGTCCTCATGCACAGAAACCAGATACAGTAAGGTATGTAATTAGTAACAAACTGAAAGCACCACAGAAGATCAAGCATAAAGGAGCAATAGAACCACATAGTAATATTAATTTCATATCACCAAACTGGAGACCAGTTGACTGCATTTCATATGTTACTGATAAAGTTGTTAGAAAAGAAAGTAAAGGAGGAAAGGGTGGTAAGATTACAACCCAGTCTGGATTCTTATTCTATGAAAATCGTTTAGGATTTAACTTCCAAAGTATTGATTACTTATGTGAACAGGAATCATTAGAGACATACACATATACACCAGGTGGATCTGCAGAAGCTGCATCAGGTGACAATGCTTATCGTATTGAGAGTGTCACATATCCTGAAAGAATGAATCATCTTGATAAGATGCGTTCGGGGTTATATAAGAACATCACTTATGGACTAGTAATTCCTGCAATATCAGAGAGTGCTATACCTAATCCTGCAGCCACTAGTAGTGTAGCATTTGATAAGTTGTATGAGTCTGGAAACGTTCCTGCAGGTTCTTCCGTACCAGAATATGCTAGCTCATTATCAGGTTCAGACTTTACAAACTATCTTGACTCTGCTAAAACAAGTACTAATTTCTTTAGTGCAGGTGGAGAATCAAGTCGTTCATTCAGTATGGAATCATTTACCTATGCAATGAACTTTAAGAATACTTCTAAACAGATACAAACTGCAGAGAATCAATCTAAAGCAGGTGGTACATCACAACCCCCTGCAGTATTTTCACTTGGGCAAGTCTTCTCTACTGCTTCTACACTAGAGAAAGCACCACCATTTGATGCGAAAAAGATAGAGCAATATTCTCAAGATCATCCAACAAGGATGAAGGTTAGGATCTTACCAAAATATACACAACAAACATCTGGTCAGCCCAATAATGGTGCTGATAATCAACCACAAGACGTACTAGTGACAGGTGCTTATGCTGCAGCAAGGTTAGCATTACTAAACACACTGACTCTTACTATTAAAGTTGCAGGTAATACTAGACTATATGCAGGTGGTATAGTTAAGACTGTTATACCTGAGTCTGGTACTGAGAACAATAGCGAAAATGTCAAGCAAGATAAGAAATATAGTGGTAGATATCTCATAAGAGGACTCAAGCATACCTACAAAAAGACTGGTATGTCTACAGAGTTGCATCTATGTCGGGATTCGGTACCAGCCCCTTGACAAAGGAAGCGAATATAAATATAATTGACGTAGTTACGGAGATTCTATGGAATCCATTGAGAAGCACATAGACAAAGATAAGGAACTGATTGACGATCCACTAGCAAATCCTGCAGCACGCAGACACGCTAAAGCGGAATTACATGACTTAGAAGAGTATGCAGAGCACCACAAAGATGAAATCAAAGCTGGTGATCACCACGACCCTAACGCATTAGAACTATTCTGCGACCAAAATCCAGAAGAACCAGAATGCTTAGTGTATGACGACTGAATTTATTAACATCGATGCACCTTATAGTTTCATCGGTGGTGGGAAGATAGAAGAATCAGTAGTAGATGGTGTTCTAGATTTCTGGGACACCTGCGATTACCTAGAGAAACAAGAAGGATACTCTGGGGGTGCTTTTGGTGCGAAGGGAGGAGTTGATAAAGATATCAAAGACTCTATTGATATGACTATTCCTAGGTATATAAAGGATAAAAGAATAACTAATTACATTGACGCTCTCGCAGAAGTAACTAGAGAGTACTGTAATTACTGGACAATGCTAAAGACTATCCACTGGGATTTGATAGAAGATTTTAATATACAGTGGTATCCAAAAAGCGGTGGGTTTAAGAAACTACACTGTGAGAGGAACAGTGCACATCCTGAGTGTACCAACCGTGTGATGGCATGGATGACATATCTTAATGATATTCACGATGGAGGAGAAACATTCTTTGATGTGCAGCAGTGTAAAGTTGCACCAAGAAAGGGATTGACTCTCGTCTGGCCAGCAGATTGGACACATATGCATAAGGGATATCCTGCACCAACTGAGGAGAAGATGATTATTACAGGATGGTATGACCTCATTATATGATAAACTAATACTTGGTCATTATGAGAACAAGAAACAAGCATATAGTAACCCTACCAAGTGGCCATGGGTTAATATCTTGTACACCAAGATCAAACCAGATGTTCTAGAACTAAAGCAATGGTATAACTATGATGGTGAGGAGAAACCTTACAGACACTATCATATAACATTTAGATATGAATATGAGGATACGGTATTTACTAAAGCACATAATCTCTTAACTGATAAAGAGGGGTGTGAAATGCAGTGGGGATACTTTGCAGGTACATGGTATGGTGAGATCAAAGGTGAATGTATAGTCAGAGATACTAAAGTTGTTAGTGCTGTAGAATTTGATGGTACAAACTACAGGTCAATTGACACTGGATATAACATAGAAACAGGAAAATTTTCTTGGGGTAAAGAACCGTCTGAGGGGTTCTTCACTTTTACTAAGCTAAATAATTCCAGGATATTAGATGTAACATAATGGCAGTTGGAGGAAAGACCGATTTTGCAGGTCGTGATGGATTTAACTGGTGGGTGGGTGAAGTAGAAGACATACTTGACCCATCCCAGTTGGGACGTGTAAAGGTTCGTATTATTGGTTGGTATACCAGTAATAAAACTGATGAAAATGGAGACGCAGCACACTGGAACGAATTACCAACAGATATTCTACCATGGGCTACAGTTCTACTCCCAACAGATAAACCGCAGACCAAGAACGCAGGAACTACTACCGAACTACAAGTCGGTGCTAGTGTCTTGGGCTTCTTCTTAGATGGTGAAGAGGGTCAACTTCCATGTGTTATGGGAGCATTTAGAGGATTTAAGCACGCAGAGAGATCTAATGAGGCAGGTGCTAGTGGTGTAGAACGTGGAACACCAAACCAACTAGGAAGAACTACTATTGCTGAGCCGACTGTAGGTGCAGCACTAGCAACTGATACTCCACAACAGAAAGCAGTCAATAATCAATTTGCACTAGGTGGTCACCCATTCGCTAAGGTACAAGGTCAAACACCTGGTTCTGCAGAGGGTGGAGAAGAATATGCAAGGGGAGCAGTATCTAAGGGTGAAGTAGATACACCATTTAACGTATATACAAACCCATTAGGACCACCAGGTTTAGCAGGTGGTATCGCTGATGGTACTACAGGTCCCGCAAACAATGGTTTTAACCTTGATATGAAGAGGATGCTATCTGACATTGGTGTGCAGGTAGGTGGTCTAGCAAAGGATAGTGATACTGGTAACTTTATGTCTGCTATCACAGGTAGATCAGTACAAGGTAAAGCAATACTTAATCAACTGTCTAACCTTACTAACTATGTGACTAACGCAGTTAGTGGTATGTTAGCACCTTTAAAGGAACTAGCAGCAAGAGTTATACAGCAAGCGATTGATACTATATTAGGACTAATATCTAACATGGTTCCAGTTGTTGTGGTAACAGCAATCGGAGCAATCTTAGAACTTATATTTGCTATGTTCTGTAAACCTACACCTGCATGGGTGTCGGTCATGGGAAATATAATGGGATTCATAACGAACTATCTGAATAAGATATTCGATCAGGTGATGGATTTCGTGCAGGAAATGGAGTCTTCCATTACTAATTGGGTTGAGTCTGCAATGTCTGGTATCCAAGGACAAATTTGTAAGGCACTCAACTCTATCAACTCGGCAGCAAGTGGTATATTTGCAGGGGTAACGACAGCGAAAGGTGCATCAAAACTTGCTGATGGTATCAGTAGTATATTCTCTCTTGACTTCACTAAGTTAGACTTTAAGTCTATCCTTAGCATATTAAAAGCAATTCTTGCACTTATTCTTGGTGGTAAAGGTTGCAACAGAGAAAGTCGAAAACCGAAAGCACAGGCATGGGTTCCTCTCTTAGGAACCACACAGTGTGACCCTGATAGTCTTAGTGGTGTAAATGGTGTTGGTGGTGGTAATTATGATAGTTGCCCACCATCGTCAGGAACTGCAGGAGGTGGTTTACTGAACATGTCTGGTGGTGAACCTGAGTCTGGTGGATTCTATGATGACTTCTTTAAGAATGTTAATCCATTCTTGATGGAGACACAGACATCACTCAATGGTACTAGAATCCTTAATGATGCAACGCCAGGTAAAGAGAAGTTTGTTGTTTCAGGACCAGGTGGTGTTACCAACTTCCAAGATAAGATGGGTAATGAGCACCTCAATGCACCAGGTAATAGCACATCCATCATCGGTGGTGACCAATGTCAAGCTATTAAAGGTAACCATGTTCATACTGTAGAAGGTGATTACTACCTCAAAGTTATGGGGGATCTTCACATTGAGGTTTCTGGATCTATGAATACTCACGTATCAAATGGTCCAGGTGCTCAAGCATCTGATGCTAATGGTGGATTTGCTAGTGGTAGTACATGGAATGATCAGAAACCATTGCAAGCAGCAGGGGCAAGTAACAAATATACTGCAGGTGGTGTTAATGTAGCAACTGATCAGATGGCAGCAGTATTGCAGGATAAGGTTGCAAAGAGAAACAAACCACAGTTTGATGTAGAAGTTGCAGAAAGAGAAGCAAAATCCTTACACACAGTAGCAGGTGACTATGATTGTAACTATCAAGGTGACTGGACAGTACAGGCAAACAAAATAAACATGACAGCGATATCCGCTATCAACCTTAAGGGTCAGGATATCAATAACGAGGCAGCATGTATAACTAACACAGCTAACGGTGAGATTATTAATGAAGCAAACTGGATCACATCATTCTTAAACTGTGGTAGGTTTGATATCATTGGTATATTCCAAATGATGCCAGTCATAACAGGACAATTTAGTATAGTAAAAGGATCTATTGTAGATGTCACAATGGATGCACCATTTCCAGGTGTATCTCCACCTGCACAGGTTCGTCTATCATTGGGTACTACAATGCCCACAGCTATGGCAGACATAGTAACAGGTGCACAACCAGGTGGACATATGACATTGGTGGCCAGTCCGACAGGTGGCATAGGTGAGGTTGTAACTGCAGCAAAAGGTGCTATAATAAACCAGGTAACCTCTGGCATAGCATCTTACGGTGTAGGGGTAGGTTTCAGTGCTTTTGGTACTGGACTTGGAGCATGTCAGATTTACGGACTTCCTGTTATGCTTAACTAATGGATGACTTAATGGAACATCTGGTCGAGTACATCGAACATGCCTTTATTCATATCTCTACAAGACGTATAGTCATTAGGGATGAAGAGGGGTATACTGAAGAGTACCGATATGACTTTGATGAAAAAGGGATGGAATCCTATTCTGATATGGTTAACTTATTACAGGACTTTTTAGAACCTGATGAACTGACTTTTGTATTCTAATGAACAACTTAATAGAAGTATCACCCGATGAGGTTAGCAATAACCTTGGGTTCCTCTTGACATTATTGGAAAGAGGGCATACAATAAAGATTCTACAGGAAGGTAAGCCATCTATCATAATGGCAGAAGTTCCTGAGTTTACTAACAAGTATGAACAGGAAGTAACACCTGATATACCCATGCCTAGTGATTGGAAAGCAGATCCCGTTGGGGTCAAACAATTTGTTGAGGAATCACTAAGCGAAATGCAACAAGAACTAAAGGAATGAAGTATCACTTGTATGATGACAAAGAAAGGCACCAAGGTACTTTCACGAGCGTAGAGCAGTTGAGAAACTTTCTATGTGACCGTAAGTATAATACTAACTGTGACTTTGACTTGTCTTGTACATTTGATTACATAAGATCAATCAATTGGTTTTTCGATATAGAGGAGTAACTATGGACTACGATGACAGTAATTGGAGAAATGAATACATAGACCTGTGTAGTCACCGTCTGACTAAACGTCAGATTGAGTTACTAGAGCATGGTCCTAAAGGTCTGTCACAGGCATGGTTAGTTGGTGCCATGAGAAACGACTGGAAAAGGATTAAGGGGTATAAAGACCCAGAACCACCTGATGAAATGGCAAACCAATCTTCGTTATCAGAATTTTTTAAGAAGACTAAAGACCTATGAGCGGACCACACACAGAAAAATATGATATTCCAGAACAGGATCACAAAAGACTGAATAAGTTAAGTGATGTTATAGGAGATTATTTGGAAAGTGAAACCAATGCTGTTAGTGCATATGAGGATATTATAACTGAATTAGATACTTGGATTAAGTATCATCAAGAGCAATTAGAGAAGTCAAAAAGACTTCGAGACCTCTTGATGGGAGGACGGTCTGCTGAACGTATAAATAACTTGGAAGAACCAATATAGATGTATAGTGGCAACTAAGAGAATATCACAACTTGATACTATTGCTGATGCACTGGTGACAGGAGAAGCAGTGCTTCCTATTGTCATTTCGGATCCACTAATACCAAATCGAAAATCGAAAGTTAATCAACTTTTTAGGTCAGTTTCTGCGGGGTCACAAGCCGCTCCAGGACTGGCTTTTGACTTGGACAGGGACACAGGAATTTACCAGAGTGCAGTTAATGAAATTGGGTTAACATTTGGTACTGCATCGTTGTATAATCAGCGAAATGCAAACCAAGATGGATCATCAACTTTACAAGTACGTGCAGTTGATACAGCATCCGCTAACGCAAACGTAGAAATAGTACCTCAGGGTAGTGGATATTTTACTGTTAACGGTACAGCACAGTTTACAGACTCTAACGTCTTCTTTGAGGGTGATCAGAACCCTGCAAAGAAAGTTGTGTTTAACGTAGATACAGTTTCTACTGCAGGTGGTGTAAGACGATTTGACTTTCCAAGTGTAGGTTCCAACACTTCAGCGACTATAGTTGCTGCAGATACGTTCCAAACTTTGACTAACAAGTCGATCATTATTAAAGATAATGACTTAGCGATCACTGGTTCTACTGATGTATCTAAGATTGCCAAGTTTGAGACTGACGCATGGGATGCACCAGGTCAACACATTTATCGTTTACCTGACTATGGTACTACGATAACTCAATCTACATTACTTGATGATATTACTCAGCAAGATGTGAAGAACAAGAACATGGTTAACCCCACGTTCTCTACGACTCCATCTACAGATGAGAATAATCCTACCAAGTATGTTATCTTCGATTCTAGTGTTATTACACAGAATAGGACAGTTACATGGCCAGACCTTAATGTTAAGGTCGTTGGTGAAGCATCAACACAGACATTGACTAACAAAGTCTATAAAGGTGCGATATTTGAGGATAGTGCAGATGCTACTAAGAAGATTACATTTAATCTTACAAACCTCAATTCCAATAGTAACTTACAATGGACAGTTCCAGAGGGGTCACTAGCAGAACCTCTAAATAATGGTACTGATTCCAACGTTTTTGTAGCAGAAAAGGCAACACAAACCATTTCTAACAAAACGATGGAGACAATGAGGATTAACAACCCAGAGAATGTTAACGGTTTCATTACTATTGATGCCACTAACATCACCACTGGTGTTAATATTCAGTTTCCAGCCGCAGATGCTACGCTACTATCTACTAACAACATCGAAGCGGTGGGTGTTAGCTTTGGTGGTCCTTTATCTGCACCAACGTTCGGAGGCAGACTCCGTTTACAATCTTTTTTCCAAGCAGGGTGGTAAGAAATGACAGCAGGTAGATTAGCCGCAGTTAAACCAGGGGCTACAACAAGTACCTCACTTTATCGATGCAATATTGATAATACAGCGTCCACAGTTATGACCGCAACCAATCAAAGTAGCGGTGCTCTAACTTATCGTGCAGCATTGCGTGATTATGACCAGATATTGCAAGTAGATGGAGATGAGACAACAGCATTACAATTTGCTAAAGGTAATCCAATATCATCATACAAGTTAAAGATTACGCCAGGTATTGCGTTTAACGGTGCTATACCAGGTGCAGACATAGCAACAACTAATGGTTCAGTTGCTAAACTGTTAGATGTATATAAGGATACAACAGTATTAACAAGATATGTAAAAGTTGAGAAGAACTATTCTACTACAGTAGATAACGCTAACCTAACTGGAATCCCTGCAGTAGGTGAACCGTTAACTGGTGGTACTTCTGCTCTAACTTCTACACTTCGTAACATCGATACAGATACAGGAACATTTTATGCTACTGGTCCTGACGTAGCAAGTGGTTCTACAACAGTTAATGTCTCTAGAAACACAGGTTTAGCAGATAATGCTAGATTGATGCTATCAACACAGGCAGCAACTACAGGTACTGAGATTATTTCTATTGATGCTTCTGGTATCAATACTACAAATAACCAACTGACTGTAACTAGAGGTGTATATGGTACAACAGCGTCAGCAATTCCATTCGGAGCATTTGCAAAATGCTTTATTGACTCTGCTACTACATCCACAATCAACGAAGGCGGTACGTTTGCTGCAGGTGACACAACCCTGACACTTGCTGATGCTACTGGATTCCTAGAAGGTGGTTACGTATTCATTGGTAATGAAGTTTTAAACGTCACTGCAGTTGCAGGTAATGACTTAACAGTTGTTCGTGGACAGTATGGTACTTCTGCTATCAACCATAATGATGGTGCTACAGTTACAGCAATGACTGATGCAGGTGACTATCATCTTAACTTCTGGACTGAAGGTGAGACAATTACAGGTGGTACTTCAGGATTTACTGCTCCTCTGAACTATTCACAGGGTGCAGGTAACATACCAAACCAAGATAGATTTATTATCTCAGAAACTACTGCGGGTGGAACCTACTCATTATATCTAAACCAGACACTTAATAATGAGCGTACTTATAAGTTCGATCAATCAGATAGTAGTAACACTGGTCATCCATTCAGATTATCTGAAGCTGAGGATGGTACACAGTCACTAACTGGTACTGAATATACAACTGATGTCACTAAGGTAGGAACACCAGGACAAGCAGGATCTTATTTACAAATTTTAATTACTGATAATACTCCATTATCACTAGCATCTTATGCTGAACCTGCAGTAGCAAACACTGCTGATAGTAACTCAGGATTTGGTTGGACAATGAGTGTTGCATTATCTCCTGTTTATGAAGAGATATTCATATATAAAATTAGTGGTGAAGCGTTCGCTGCTGCTGACCAATTTACATTGGGTGGCACTACTTATACTATACAGGCAAGTGGAGTTACAGTTGGTAAGTGGGGATTCGTTCATGACTTTGATGCAACAAACAACTTAGTTAAGATTTCCTTAGACGGTGCTAGTGCAGCATTTGCTGTAGGGGATATCATTTACGATACTCCAACACTACTTGATGCCAATAGAACTGCTAGTGAAATTGTATCTGGTAAAGGTAAAACACTTGATACAATTGGTGCTGCCAATGCATCAAGAACTGAAGGAACTTATAACGGTCTATTACCTACAGGTGGTAATGGTTCTGGTCTAAAAGTTAATATTTCAGTAGCAGCATCTACAGGTGCAGCGACTGTAACACTCGTGAATGGTGGTAAAGACTACCAAGCAGCAGACACAGTTACTGTTACTGATGCAAACTTAGGTGGTGGCGGTGCTCCCAACCTAACATTTAACGTTGCTAGTATTGGTACTGGTAATGCAGTAGGGGCAACAGCAACTACGTTTGTTAATGCAGAGGATTACATTGCATATGATGATGCTCTAGCAGCAAATACTGCTGAGAGAATAACTGGACTAGTAGTTGGTCCTGGTCAAAACATCATAGTTTATTCTTCAGCTGCTGATATTTCTTACAATGTAACTGGATTTGAGTCAGCGTCTGAGGATTACGTCCAAGTCCTTAATACGAAGTCAACTACGTAAATAAATACCTCTGAAGGAACAGATTAAATGGCACTAACCCGTCTAAAGAATATCATCACATCGAGGACTGGTCGTATTATATACGTCAACCCCGATGACTTTGATGCATCCGATGCTTACGATAACAGAGGTAACTCAGCGTTACGTCCATTTAAGACGTTGCAACGTGCTTTTCTAGAAGTTGCTAGATTTTCATACAGAGTTGGTCTTAGTAATGACGAATTTGACGCATTCAGTATATACCTGTATCCGTCAGACTATGTTATTGACAATAGACCAGGTGTAGCAGATTATAATGATATACAACCTTTTGACTCTAACACAAACTTTGATCTAACCAGTTCGAGTAATGTTCTTTATAAATTTAATGCAGCTGCTGGTGGTATTATTGCTCCTCGTGGTGTCTCTGTTATTGGTTCGGACTTACGTAGAACCAAAATCATTCCAAAATACGTCCCTTATCCCACGGTTCAGGGTTCTCTCGGTATTACTGCTACTAACGAGCCTGTTACTGCTGCGATTTTTAAACTCACAGGTGGATGCTATTTCTGGCAGCAATCCTTTTTTGACGGAGACAATAATGGAGTCTATTACAGATCTGACGACATAAGTACGATTGCTCCAAACTTCTCACATCATAAACTAACATGTTTTGAGTTTGCTAACATAACAGACTTAGAAGCATACTATCAAAAGATTTCTAAAGCATACGCTACAATTCCTGACTCTTCTGGAGTTGTCGCACAAGACCAGTTACAGGTCAGAGTAGAAGAGAACAGAATCGTTGGTCCGATCTCTGATGAATTTGCAATCTCACAGATAATAAGAAATGGACAAACCGCCACAGCGTTCACAGTGGATGCCCTTGGTAATCCGAAGAATCATGGATTCTCNGTGGGTGTCGCTGTTAATATNTCTGGGGTTACTGGTCCTACTGAGCANGATCANCTCCTCTATAATGGTTCNTTCTTGGTAACGTCTGCACAGGGTAACCAGTTTACNTATCAGATGTCATCTGAACCTAGTGGTAACGCTATTGGTTCTAACATACTTGTTAAGGTTGAGATTGATACTGTTGACTCAGCNTCACCATATGTGTTCAACTGTTCNCTAAGATCTGTTTGGGGCATCAATGGTATGCACGCAGATGGAGCANNNGCNNCTGGTTTCAAATCNATGGTTGTTGCCCAGTTNACTGGTATCTCACTACAAAAAGACGATAGAGCATTTGTTGTTTATAACCAATCAACTGGACAGTATGAACCACAGGCAGCGGGTTCTGGTGCACACATCAANGGTTTCGCAGAATATAGAAGAGGATGGCGACATGTNCACATNCATGCATCTAATGACNCATTCATACAGGTNGTNTCTGTTTTCGCTGTNGGATTTGGAGATCACTTCTTCTCAGAGAGTGGNGGTGACNTNTCAATNACNAACTCTAACTCAAACTTTGGTAANACATCANTAAGATCAAAAGGATTCAAGGCAGCAGCATTTACGAAAGATAAAGCAGGACAGATAACACACGTTATACCACCAAAAGGATTGAGTGATGTATCAGAGGTGTCAATCAACTGGGTTACTATTGATATTACTGCAACAAAAGCAGAGGCAGATGCATCAAGACTATACCTATATGGTTATACATCAGAGTTAGGTAAACCACCAAGTAAGATACAAGGTTATACTATTGGTGCTAGACGTGATGACGTTAACACACCTGATAAGATATATGTTGCTCTCGTAGCATCAGGTGCAAGTGAACCCACAACACACTATGCACATATATCCCCAGCAGGACCAACAGTTACAGGTACAAAAGCGGGTGATGATGAGTCACCATTGAAGTTTGACAGTAACAGAAGTCAGTGGTACTTACAGGTTGACAACGCAAACAACACAATATACACAACACTACAAGCGAACAGCATATATCAGAACTTAGGATTCACACCTACCACATTCATCAGACGTATTCCCGACGCAAGAGACCTTAATGACAGAACATATAGATTCAGATATGTACTAGATAAGGATGCGTTCCCAATACCAAGACCACCTATTACTGGTTTCGTTCTACAACCTAGATCCAGCGAGTCAAACTCACCAGCATATAGTAAAACTTACTACATCTATGATGTAGAAACATATCAGACATTTGAACGTGGTGTTACAGATGGTATATACTACTTGACATTCCTGTCAGCGTCAGTATCCCCAGGTGCTACTAACTTCAATGACTTTGAGTTCTCTCAACAGACAGTGGACATATATCCGTCATTTGACAGAGACAACCCAGTTGCAGACCCAGCAGCAGCAGTTTCAGTTGCAGACTCAGAGATATTAGGATTGGTTAGGACAACTGATGGTGCAACACCAACACCTAACGAGAACACACAGTTATCAATTACTAAGGAGACTACACAGTTCTTCTTACAAGAGACAGAGAATAACTTAGGATATACAACCACAGTCAACACACTAACAGGTATAGTTGTTACTGCTAGACTAGGAGATGAAGAAGAGAGAAAGATACCACTTAAATTAAATCCAGACAACTCAGTAGCACCTTTACAGGTAGAACTGAGACGTTACTCTATTCTTAGAGCATCAGGACACACGTTTGAGTATCTTGGTTTCGGACCAGGAAACTACTCAACAGCGTTCCCATCTACTCAGGTAGAGGTTCTAAGTCCAGAGCAAGTCAGACTGTCACAGTCATTGAAAGAAGCAGCAGGAGTTGCTTACTACTCTGGTGTTAACAGTGATGGAGAACTATTCGTTGGTAACCAAGTTATCAACCCAGTTACAGGTCAGATCACTAACGAAGATATCGCTCAGTTAAACGTCCTCGGTGAAGAGGGAACTACGATTGAGACGTTCTCTGAATTGGTATTGACTGATAAACTAACTGTAATTGGTGGAGCATCTAACCAGTTAGAATCTGTATTCTCAGGTCCTGTAACGATGCAGAAGAAACTGACATCACAGGATGAGATTCAGTCTCTTAAATTCACTTATAGTAATGATGATGGTACTGTACTAAAACAAACATTCCTAGCAAATGAACTTGCTGGTGTACCCGATCTCGCTGCTGGATTAGCATTTAACAATGGCGACATATGTTACAACATAGACTGGACCCCAGGTGCATCACTTGGTTGGGTTTATGATGCTGGCACATGGTATAAGATCGGATTGAGTGATACAGCACCGATCACATCACAAAGATATAGTGGTGTAACTCATTATGGTATTGGTATGGCACCTGACGCTTCAAATAGATTGAAGGTCAGTGGCAACACATTCTTCTCTGGTAACATAGATGTTACTGGAACTTATGGTGCTGCCGATAAATATAGATTGGCGACTGGTCTTGCGAATAGCAACAACGGTGTGACATATAGTGGAAATGGATCCACAGTTACATTTGCTATATCACCAGGGCACACCGCATTTTCTGTATTGGTATTCTTAAATGGTGTTTGCCAAGTCCCAGG
Organism: Deltaproteobacteria bacterium; assembly: GCA_002730365.1. The sequence goes on along the minus strand of PBZZ01000002.1, from coordinate 13,056 downwards.
TGTAGACTACACTGTGACTGGTAACGCAGTTGATTTTAGTATTGCTGGGGCGACAATCCCTGCATCAGGTGATGTGATTCAAATTCGTGAATTAGTAATCTAAGGTAGAATCTAATGTCAACCAAAATAATTGGTAATCAGATTAGCGATGCGACAAGAGCAATTATTACTGCCCTGACTGTCACAGAACAAGTCAACTTACCTAGTTTAAACCAAACACAAATCAATGCCCTTGGAACTGTTGCGTTAGGTACTATCATCTACAACAACAGCGAGAAGATTTTCCAAGGTTACTTACCTGATGTCAACGGACCAGGGTCACCAGGGTGGGATGACGTTGGTGGTGGTGGACCCAGTATTGGTGAAGATAGTATTATAAGAACTAACGGTACTACCATTTCTGAGAACCTAACAATAGGACCCAGTGCTAACAATGGTGTAGAGTTTACTAACGGTTTTACTGCTGCTCCTATTCAAGTTGCAAATGGTTATACTGTTACTATTGAGAATGGTGCAACATGGACTATTATTGGTCCTGACGAAGATCTTAGTGCATATAGATATTACAATAACTTAGGTATTAACCAGCATCTAAGAATGGTGCCAGGGTCTACCTTTGAGTTCGGACAAACAAAAGAAAGAATACTATCATTTGCTAAGTCATCTACTGTAACTGTGGATCATAGCATAGCAAACGTATTTGAAACCAAAAACCCAACAGGGTATAACGGTAACATTACTATGAACTTTAATAATGTACCGAATGAGTCTGGTATCATGTTTAACGGATCAGTGCTTATATACCAACGAAATGGTAATGGTGCTATTACATCTGTACAGGTAAATGGTAGTACAGCAGACACACATTTTAACGTAGATGACTTGACCCCAGCAGAATATGCGAACTCATATCAGTGTATGTTCTACTTGGAAGGTTCTCAGTGGACTTGTTTTGTCATGGTAACGAATTTCGCTAGTTAATTATTATGCCTATTGGAACCAATAAACTTATGCAAATGGGTGGTGGAGGAGGAGACTCTACACCATACATTGCTGCATCTGGTGGATCTCTTTCAACTGGTTCTCATAGTGACGCAGACAATATACCACTCACTCTACACTCATGGCAGTCTAGTGGTACAAGCACATTCAGTATAAACGATATATCAGGTACAGGAGAAGGTATCATCTATGTATGGGCATGGGGTGGTGCAGGAGGAAATGGTGGACAAGGTGGAGCAGGCGGTGGGTCTGGTGGATTCGCATTTGGAAGTTTTCAAGTAACAGCAGGACAAAGTTTTAGAGTCGCAGTCGGTGGTGGCGGTGGAAATGGTAGTGGTTGCTATGGTTGTTGGGGAGCAGGAGGAGCAGGAAGTAATGGAAGTTCATGGTGTAATGGAGGACAAGGAAGGTATGCAGGATGTCGAGGATGTTCCGCTGGTGGCGGGGGTGGCGGTGCTGGCACCGTCTTATACAATGGTACCGAAGCATTTGGAAACATATGGTTAGTCGCTGGCGGTGGCGGTGGCGGAGGTGGTCGCGAAGGTTGCGGTGGTGCAGGACAAGGTGGTGGTGGAAATCAAAACGGTCAAGGTGGTTCGTGCAGTGCAGGAGGAGGTTCGTGTTGTGCAAACGGTGGTGGTGGAGTAGGTTCTAATGGACGCCCAGGTGGAGATCGCTCTGGTGGTGGCGGTGGCGGAGGAGGTTACGCAGGCGGTAACGTCGGTGGAGACCCAGGATGTGACTGTCATGGTGCAGCAGGCGGTGGCGGTGGATCTAACTTCGTTATTGGATCAGCGTTATCATCAAGAACTGCTGCTGGAAACTACGGTACCGCAGGGGAATCTGGTCACTCATTCAGAAATGGTGCAGGAAACAGAAACGGTGGTACAGGTCGAATTGTTATTGGTTACGAGAGGCAAACTTAATGGAATTTACTAACATTGACAATGGTGGTGTCGACACCATCACAGACGTACAACGTCACACACATTTCAATTTCATCATAGATATTGATAAGCAGAGTATTATGATCTCTCGCTCTATATTTCATGCACCAAATATACAGTGTCATGTTGGTGCTATCAAGAACGGTAGTAATGGATCTTATTTTACTGAATATGATAACCTTAAATATGGTATAGACATCATAAGACAGAGAGATAAGGCAAGTATCTACTCAATTACACATGACGGTCCAATAGCATCAGACCAATCATGTTTCGAGGAAATATGGATCAGTGGTTTTGATGATGGTGACCACATAGAAGAAGGCACTAATCTATATGATGCAACATTCTGGTTCTGTGAAGGAGACAGTCCAGTAGTAGAACAGAAAGTTGTATTCAATATACAACCTTGTAATCATGACACCCCAGGGACTTTTGAGCGTTCTGCCATAAATAAGATGATCTACAACCCAGGGTATTATCCTACTGACGAAGAGTGGGAAGCACATCAAAAGTATTTGGAAGATGGGGCGACACGTCCTATTGCTCCCAATTAGATAAATAAAAGAAAAGGTATCAAATGACTCGGTTAACCGTTGCACAAGTTAAAGACCTTAGTAATCAAGGCGGTATGTCGTTCTCAAACGGAACGATAACTGCTAATGGTACCCTCAATGTCACTAATATTGTTATAAATGGAAATGTATCAGGTTCATCAGGTTATATTGTTCCATCGCAGTCAGGACAATCAGGATCATTTTTAAGTACTAATGGATCACAGATCCAGTGGGTTGGAAACTCAACAAACAAAGGTATTCCAAATGGAATTTCAGTATATAATGGTAACTCTACATGGAACAAACCCAGCGGAGTAAAAAGGATCTGGGTTAAATGCACAGGTGGTGGTGGAGGTGGTTCTGGATATGGTGAATCTGGTGCTGCTGGTGCCCATACAGAATCATTTGTTGATGTAACTAACATCAATAGTATTTCAGTAACAGTTGGTGGTGCTGGTAGTGGTACTGGTTACTCTGGTCGTGCTGGAAATGGTGGTACATCATCATTTGGTAACTATTGTTCATCAGGTGGTGGTCAAGGTGCCAACAGGAGACAACAACATGATGGTGCCACAGGTGGTAACCCCAACCAAGGTTCAGTAAGAATCTATGGTGGTTCATCACAGGGTCATAGAAACCCACCAGGGTTAGGACATGGTGGTTGTTCATTCTGGGGTGGTGCTGCACCAACATCCCATAGACAACAACAATGGGCACAGCGTCATAGAGCACATGCTGCATATGGAGCAGGCGGTTCATCAGGTAGAAACAACGAACGTGGTGGTGATGGACGTCAAGGAATCGTAGTTGTCTACGAATTTATTTGATATAAATAACAACGAAGGAGATTTAGTACCCAATGAGTACCCTCAAAGTAACATCAATTAGAGACCTCTCAGGTTCTGGTGGATTAAACCTAAGTTCTGGTTCCATCACAGTGAATGGTACTCTTACTGTAAGCAACATTAATATTAACGGAACAATAGCAGGGTCATCTGCACAGGTTATTCCGTCAGTATCAGGACAGTCAGGTAAATTCTTGACTACAAACGGTAGTACAATGTCATGGGGTACTATCGAATCAGGTGGTGGACCAAAATCCATTTCAGTGTATAATGGTAATAGTACATGGAATAAACCAAGTGGTATCAAACGTATTTGGGTTATGTGTACTGGTGGCGGTGGCGGTGGATCAGGTTATGGAGAATCAGCGGGTGCTGGTGCACATACAGAATCCATAGTCAACGTTGAGAATATCAACTCTATCTCTGTTACCGTTGGTGGTGCGGGTGGTGGAACTGGTTACTCAGGTCGTGGTGGTAACGGAGGAACTTCATCCTTTGGTAACTACGTCTCATCTGGTGGTGGACAGGGTGCTAACAGACGTCAGCAGCATGAAGGTGCTACTGGTGGAAACCCAAACCAAGGTTCTGTTAGAATCTATGGTGGTTCTGGTCAAGGACACAGAAACCCACCAGGGTTAGGTCATGGTGGAACATCTTTCTGGGGTGGTTCTGCTCCTACTGCTCACAGACAGCAGCAGTGGGCACAGCGTCATAGAGCACATGCTGCATATGGTGCGGGTGGTAGTTCTGGTAGAAACTCTGAAAGGGGTGGAGACGGACGCCAAGGTATTGTTGTAGTTTACGAATTCGATTAACAATGGGAAAAAGAGCATTAGTCCGTGCAGACGGATTTATTACAGACATCGTTGAAGCAGGAAGCGAATTCGAGGTCTACACAGGTCCAGGGTCATCTATGAAATGGATGGATATACCTGACGAAGCATCTAACTTATGGAAGTTAGAACTAGGAGAATGGATTCCAGATTTTGAATTTCATGATCCAGAATTAATTCGCCAAGTAAGTTATGGCGACCCAGGGATGCAACTTTCTATGATCTATAATGACATCAAGAATGGTACATTAGATCAAACTGGTGAGTTTTTCAATCATATCAAGAAGGTTAAGGAAGAATGCCCACCTGTTCAATATGAAGAAGTAGAAGTATTAGATGAAATGAGTGGCGAAACTCACATGGAGACACAGAAAGTGTTACCAGATGAACCATTCCCACATGATGAAACAATGCCTGCATGGATGGGTCCAGATGAAATGCCAGAAGAAGTTCAGATAGAATTTAAGATAGGAAAATACGATCCAAAGAACGCAAACCCAGATCCTGACGCTTAAACCTACATAATGCAAATTCGTAATGTACTCATTGTGGGAGGTGGTACCGCAGGATGGATGACTGCTACCGCCTTAGTGAAACTTTGCCCACATATTCAAGTTAGTCTTATAGAGTCGAAAGATCAACCCATCATAGGTGTAGGAGAATCTACCCTAGGGCAGATCAACGACTTTTTTGCGTTATTAGACTTGAAAGATGAAGAATGGATGAAGGAGACAGGAAGCACATATAAATCCAACATAAGATTTACTGATTTCTATAAGAAGGGAGAGACATGGGATTATCCCTTTGGTAAATCTACTATTGTAAATGATCTACCACATGGGTGGATGTCATGGTTTGCTCTGAATATAGAGAAACCAGAGAAGTTTACAAGAGACACATTTGCTCGATCTATGAATATCATAGGTCATCTAGCATACGCTAATAAACTAACAAGATGTGATAAGTTTCCTTTCGATCATGATACTGCATATCATATGGACGCAGTTAAGTTTGGTCAGTGGTTACGAGATAATAGATGTCAAGAAGTAAATCATATGTACGGACACATCACAGGGTGTGTAAAAGATGAGCATGGTAACATTGACATATTATATGCAGGAAGCAAAGAACTAAAATATGATTTGTATATAGACTGCACAGGTTTCAACTCAGTATTATTAGAAGGTATTATGAACGTACCTTTTAAATCATTTCATGTAAATGAAGGTGGTTGTTTGTTAAATGATACAGCAGTTACATGTCATATGCCACATGAACAACCAGAAATAGAAGTTACTAATACAACTACATGTACTGCAATAGATAATGGTTGGGTCTGGGACGTACCATTATGGCAAAGATCAGGGTGTGGTTATGTACACTCAAAAGACTTTGCAAAGAATCCAGAAGAAGAACTATATCAATACCTAGTTAGAAGAAGTGGTAAGACAAGGGCAGACCAAGCAAAGTTTAGGACAGTACCATTTAGAAATGGTAAGCATGAAAAAGCATGGGAGAAGAATGTAGTAGCAGTTGGGTTAGCAAACTGTTTTGTTGAACCATTAGAAGCAACAGGACTATTGACAACACATGAACAGATCATTAGAATCTGTAACACTTTGAAAGGTAGAGAGGGATTTGTACCCAAAGTCGAAGCAGATATGCTAAACTTAGTGAATGATCTTGAAATAGAAGGATTCAAGAATTTCATTGCTGCTCATTATGCCTTTTCTGCTCGGGAAACACCCTATTGGCAAACCGTAGCAAATGATGTAGAATATGATTTTACGACTGCATCACTAGATAATCTATTTGTTAAATATAGTTCTGAAAAGCATGTTACCTATGAATGGTCTGGCGATCAAAACTATAATGATGGACTTAGATACATAGGAGCAGGCATGGGTTTTAATCCCCTAAATAAACATACATTGAAACTTACCCGACTACAAAATCAACTATCAGAGGCAGCGGACAAGATTGAACTTGACAAAGCAGAGTTGTTATTTGACGGTTGGAACAAAGCAATGTATCATTGGTGTGATGATCTACCCTCGTCATACGAATTTCAAAAGCAAACTATTTACAGTTAATTATGACAGTACCATTAGATGTAGTATTACCTGACGGAGAATCCTCAGAATTGCCCGAATTGCCTGAGCAAATTACAGAGGTAGATACTGCACAAGATGCAGTTAAATCATTTGAAGATCTCTGGTTAAATTTACGCTATCAGCATAGAGAAAAGTATAAAGAATATACTGAACTTCAAGCATCACTATCTGCTATGAACTTTGAGTCAGCAGAGACAAGAGTTGATTTCACTAGAATGAATGAAATGCGTGATGATATTGTTAAACTAGAAGGTGGTTTAGAAACATTAAATCTATACAGAACCCTAGTGATGGGAGTGGAAGCAGAACCTTGGTTAGAGATTGAAATCCAAGAGAAACGTAAGAAGATTAAAGTTAGAACTAACTCTAAGTATTCTAAAAAAGGTGGAGATTATTCCAAGTATGCTAACTGGGAAGCAGATCAGACAGCGACTGATGGTGAAGTAAACATTCCTAAGTAAATGATGAATCTTGATTATATCTTTCCCACACCAATTTGGTGGGTTGATTTGAAGATTGACGTGCAAAAAATGCAGGATATTTGTTATGAAATAGCAAATACTATGGAGGGTAAAGCACGAAGTAATCGGGGTTTATTGAATTATCAATCCCCTGATTTTATGGGAGAGCAAGTAATCGAAGATTTAGATAATGGAACTCATGTAGATGAGTTTGGTTTATTATTAAAAGATATTAAATCAAATGCACTAGAATGTTATAAAACATTTGGTCCAATGTCTACTGAATTATCATTTGCAAATGCGTGGATTAATATAAATGGAAATGGAGGATATAACGAGGTACATACACACCCAGGGTGTGTAATATCTGGTGTATATTATGTTAAAGTACCAACCACAGGTGAACCAGGGCAGATATGTTTTCACCGTGATGGCACTGATGGTTATGTATTACATAGTCTCGGTGTAGCAGAAGATATGAGTACAGCAGAAGTACCTCATACCAGTAGTACTTGGTCTTATCCACCAGTAGAAGGTAGGTTAATCTTGTTTCCTGCTTGGTTAAGTCATGGAGTTAGAGAGAATGAAACTGACGAAGATCGTATCAGTATTTCATTCAATTTAGTTCCTAAAAGATCAAAACAAGATCTGTTGAATATTGTTAGAAACAATGCTACTTAATGTATTCCCAACACTCATACGATTCGGTACGATAACACCCTCTGAGAGCGACCTAGAAGCGTCTCAGAGCATCTTAAATGCCTATTTTGCCCTATCCAGTAAAGGAGACTATGGTTTAGAATCTGGACTGTCTACTGGTTCACAACGTGGTGGTAAAGAGTTGTTCGATCATAAAGAATTTGACTGGTTGACACACCCTATCATGGTAGAAGCAGCAGACTATTGGAGGAATGATCTAAACTATCGTAGAGACTGGCACATATATTTGGATAGTATGTGGAGTAATAAGCACAACGAAGGAGATACTACTGGGGAGCATTGTCATAAATCAGGTGGTAGAAGTAAATCAGATGTATCAATAGTATATTATTTACAGAAACAAAAAGGTGCAGGCAATATAGAATTTAAGAATCCATTAGAACAGATATGGAGAATGTTACCACTCGATGAAAATTACGATCAGTGGGCAAGAGACGACTATTATCATCAAGGAATACAATATGATTGGCAAGAAATAGATGCAGAATCATATAATTATATAATATTTCCCTCATGGTTAAAGCATAGAACTCAACCAGCAAGAGGAGATAGAATTGCTATTAGTTTTAATGTAGCGGGTTGCCCTATCGACCCAACGGAGGGAGATTTTGAATAAACTTATACTTCCATTTCTAAATCCTAATCTATTTGTATGTGGAGATAAACCAAGAGTATGGAGAAACGCATTACCTGACCCTACACAATATGTGAATTGGGATACAGTCACACATTGCTTTAATAATCCTTGGTATTATAGAACTCAGATATTAAATAAGAACGGAAGAAGATTGATGTTACCAGAGAAGTTTGAAGTCTGGTATGAGAAGGGAGTGCCACGCAAGGAAGAATTATTCGCAGCAATTAATGAAGGATATACATTTATTATTGAACAGTATGGACATTATAATGCAGCAGTAGATAATCTATTAGAGAATATAGAATCAGTATTCGATTGCAACTGTGATGCACATATATTTGGAGCAGCAAAACCAGATAGCACATCATTTGGTTCGCATTGGGACATACCACCTAATTTTATATGTCAGATAGATGGAGAGACACATTGGAATGTATTTGAAGAGCGTTGTTCAGCACTCGTAGAAATGACTGATGAACCATACCTACCTGATAAGGCAGGGCAAGAGTTGAATGTAGCATTAGATGTTACACTCAAAGCGGGAGACGTCATGTACATACCCGCTAGGACATATCACAAACCATTTCCTAGTGGTAAACGATTGAGTATGTCTATACCTTGTATGTACCCACTTGATGTAGAGAGCGACAGGAAACAGTATGTTATTGAATAATTGCTACCCATTACCTGATCCTATGATGGATCAGATCGAGGAGATAGTAACCTCGCAGACATTTCCTTGGTACTTGTTAAAAGAAACAACGTTTGCTGATGAACAAGCAACACCATACGCAGGAGTGTTTGATAACAATAGTTTCTCTCATGTATTGGTGATGGACTATCAAGTTGTTAGTCACCAGTATGATCTATTTGAGTCAGCATTGAGACTGATAGCACACCACGCAAAGCAACCATTTACTGACATATACAGAGTCAGGTTAGGGTGTCTGCTACCTGATAACCTACCACACCATTGCCCTCATGTTGACTTTGAAGAACCACATACCACAGCATTATATTATGTGAACAAGAGTGATGGAGACACATTCTTTTTTGATTTCAAAGAGGTAGATCATGTAGCACCAGAGAGAGGTAAGATGATAGTATTTGATGGACTAGACAAGCACGCAAGCAGTAGTCCAAGCAAGGGGTACAGGATAGCACTCAATATTAACTTCAAACCTAGGGTTACATAATGCCCATTTTGCCCAAATTGTCTTGAATTTAAGACAGTATTGTGGTAAACTGTTTGAAAATGTGGTTAAATAAACATATACGCATAACCCAGTATGCACCTATGTTTCCTAAGTCCGCTATCTTGACACCAGAGCAAAAGAAACTGGTACGTCACGCTCTTTTTGCCTTACAGAAAGAGTATTATCAAAAGTTGGGAGAAATTCCACCCGCTAAACTAATCTTATTAGATGAAATTGCAACAGCATTGCACCTTAGAGATGAATACCTATGATGATTTCCTTGACGAGGACTATCATCAAGAGTTATTGTCTATCCTCACAGGGTGGGAGTTCCCTTGGTTCTATCAGAATACTCTAACAGCAGGCAGTCTTGATGTCTCAGCACTAGGGTTCAACCATTGGTTGAGTAATGAACATGACCCAGAATTTTCTGAGTTAATATTAAAAATGCAAGAGAAAGTAGGTGCAAAAGAGTGTTATAGAGCAAGATGTGACATGACATTATATAATCCAAAAGGATATAGACATGACTTTCATACTGATGCTAAACAAGCACACCGAGTTTGTATATATTATGTGAATGATAGTGATGGAGATACTATAATAATGGGAGAAGATAATTCAATACATAAAGTGACACCCAAAGCGAATAGAATGATTACCTTTAATGGTAAACATTTACACACAGGTCACAGTCCTCAACATCATAAATGTCGTATTTTAATTAATGCAAACTACTCACTTAACTGATAAAGTAATACCATTATTCTCTACACCTGTATTTGTAGAGGTAGGTAAGAATATGCCTGATGTTATTCCTCAAATTAAGGATTTAGAATATCATAATTATTCTAATAGACATAAAGGTGGAGAACAAACTACCAACATGAATATACTGGACACACTACCAGAATTAACAGAGTGGTTAAGTCCATTTGTTAAGGAGTATGTCTATGATGTCATGGGGTGTGATACTAAAAATGATATAGACATACCTTGTTCATGGGTTAATAGACATAAGTTTCAAGATAAATCACATGAACATAATCATAGAAACTGTTTATATTCTGGAATAGTATATTTGGAGTGCGAACCCAACGGTGGTGATTTAATATTCACCAACCATAAATTTGAAATGATAAGTCCAGATAGGACACACTACAACATATACAACAGTATGAAGTGGACTATCAGACCAGAGAAGGGCATGGTTGTTATGTTCCCTAGTGACCTATTTCATTTTGTAACAGAGAATGTATCAAGTGAGATAAGATACTCGTTAGCATTTAATATGATGTTACGAGGAAAGTTTGGCAATCCCTCGTCATTCATAAACCTATGAGTACACCTTTATTCATTTCAGAGAGCATACCATTGGAAATTAGAGACATACTAAAAGCACTATCAGTTGGTAGTAAAGCAAGATGGCAAGGATTTGAAGGTACTATTGGATTTGTAAGTGATGACTACATCACACTAATATTAAGAGAGATACCTGATGAGAATACTAGATATGGATTTAGGACAGTCAGTCTAATAGTTAGAAGGTGTGATTGGGAAGAACTAGAACTAGACCCTATACATTTTAAGAGAGTGAGAGCATATAGAGGTAAGATAAATGACCACGCAGGCAATGATATGATGCCAGAGATAGACAAAAGATAAACTGTCACAAGGGGTTGACTACTGTTCAACCTATGCACTATACTAAGGAATATTATATTATTATTGAGTTGACAATTACATTACGACCACATCAACAGCGAGCATTTGATACAATGCGTAAAAACAATAAAGGTTCAGTTATAGTACCCACAGGTGGTGGTAAGACTATGATTATGATTGAACATGCTCGTTATACATTTTGTCAGGACTCAGTACCCAAAACTATTGTAGTGGTTGCACCTCGCATACTACTAGCAAATCAATTATGTTCAGAGTTTCTAGAACAGAACCTAGACGGTTGGTACAATCAGTCTATCGAGGTTATACATTGCCACTCAGGAGAGACTCACTTCAAGTCAACTACTAAGACTAAGCAACTAGAAGAGTGGTATCACAATACACCTAAGAATCTTATCATATTCACTACATATCATTCACTACACAAGATTACAAATAGTCTTGATATTGAAGTTGACGTAGCATACTATGATGAAGCACATAACTCAGTTACTAGACGATTCTTTGATGGTACTCAGGCAATGAGTCACAGATCAAGACAATCATATTTCTTCACAGCAACACCTCGCATAGCACATCAACATGAGCGTAGCATGACTAACGAGAAGGTGTATGGTAAGAGACTTATCAATGTACCCGCACCAGAACTCGTAAGTCAAGGTCACATACTACCACCAACTATCGTACCATTTGAAGTTGATGCAACTAGAACCAGAGAAAATTGTCATGAAGTAGATGCAGAGTCAGTTGACGATATTATTGATACACTAGATGATACACACGCATCTAAGGTACTTGTAGCAGTTCCTAGTAGCGGTGTATTACAAGGTATGATCTCTAAGACCACTCTATTGTATCGCTTGTCAGAGCGTGGATACGACACCTTACACATCACATCTAAGTTCGGTGCTATCATCAATGGTAAGAAGGTATCAAGAGAGCATTTCTTTGATACTCTTACAGCATGGGGTAGAGACCCAGATAAGAAGTTTGTTATCTTTCACTATTCTATTCTTAGTGAAGGTATCAATGTACATGGTCTCACACATTGTATCTTGTTAAGAAACCTTAACGTAGTTGAAATGGCACAGACTATTGGTAGAGTTATACGACTAGATAAGAGAGATAGTAACAGGTTGCAGAGTGGAGAACTAACACCTTGCAAGTGGTCACTATATCATAAACCTACTGGTTACATTACAGTACCAGTACACAAGACATCAAAGAGAACTATTAAGAGACTAGAATTAGTTTGTGATAGTATCTTTAACAAAGGAGAACCACCACTTAGTATCGTTAGATAATGGGCAAAGTTTGTACACTATTTCCACAATTCTATTATCATGGAGAGGTAAAGAATCATCAACAGTTAAAAGATAAACTATTATCTGAATTAACTGATGATAAACTATCTCAACCAAAGGAGTGGAATTGTAGTGTTCAATCATCATTTGAAACTGATAACAATTTCTCATGGGATTATTTTTATGAGTGCATTAAACCTAACTTGATAGATATGCACCAACAATTAAATGGTAATCCATTGCACCAGTTTAAGATGACCGAAGCATGGTTAAACAAATATGAGCGAGGAGATAGTCAAGAAGTACACACCCACATAGGTGCTGATAACTGTACTTTCTCATGTTCATATTTTGCCCAATATGCCCTCAATGACGCTAGATTTTTGTTCTATGACCCAGATCAAACTAAACATTTAGGAGACTTCACTAAACATTATGATGGTGTCGTAAACACATGGTTTCCTGATGTACAGGAAGGAGATATAATAATATTTCCCTCATGGATACATCATCAAGTAGAACCACATAGATCAGATACTACTAGAATCACAGTATCAGCAAATTTTAAAGTAAATTCATGACCTCATCACACAGTACAAAAGACGTCAAGGTAATTGATGGATACTTCCCAGATTGGATAATAGAAGATGTAGGCAATTACTTGTCAACTGATTTCCCTATGTACTATAACAATACACCATACGGAGACTATAAGAAAGCAAGATTCTGGGGTAATACTGTTATTAGGGATAACGAG
>PBZZ01000001.1 GCA_002730365.1 Deltaproteobacteria bacterium | reverse complement strand
GGAATCACAGCTCCGCAATCGTTTCAACAAGGTACTGGGTAATTTGGAAGATACCTCGGTCATTAAGAAAAACCGACGCAATATCGCCCGCCTGAAGACCCTACTTTCTGAGCGCAAGGCATGACAGAAAACAAGAAGATTCGTAGCGGCATAGTTGTTAGCGACAAGATGGATAAGTCAATCGTGGTCAAAATTGAGACCGTGGTCAAACATCCACTCTACAAGCGCACGATCCGCCGATCCAAAAAATTTAAAGCGCATGACGAACAAAATCGAGCGCGAATCGGAGAGTACGTCTCAATCATTGAGTGTCGCCCGATCAGTAAGACAAAGACTTGGCGCTTGCTTTCTATTAAAGACAACACAACAGGGGCCGCATGATTCAGATGCAAAGCATTCTGGAAGTCGCTGATAATTCCGGAGCGAAACGCCTGATGTGTATTAAAGTTTTAGGAGGGTCCAAGCGACGCTACGCAGGTTTGGGCGATATCATTGTTGCCTCAGTGAAAGACTCGATACCAAACTCAAAAGTGAAATCTGGTGACGTGGTCAAAGCTGTGATTGTCCGTACCACCAAGGAGGTACGACGAGCAGATGGATCATACATCAAGTTTGATCGAAATGCAGCAGTGATCCTTGACAACAAACGTGAGCCAGTAGGAACTCGAATCTTTGGACCAGTCGCTCGCGAACTACGTAGCGGCAAATTCATGAAGATTGTGTCACTGGCACCAGAAGTTCTCTAATATCACTCGACGTAGAGACGTTTTATGCGTGAAAGAAAAGTATCCCGCCTGAAAGTGGGAGATGAAGTGATCGTCATTGCTGGTAAGAGCCGTGGCCTACAAGGTAAGATCAATTACGTGGATTGGAAGAAGAAGCGTGTGATCGTTGAAGGTGCCAACATGCAGACTAAGCATACGAAAGCACAGCGTAATGGTGAACAAGGAAGCATTAAGGATGTGGAAGGCCCTATCCACGTTTCCAACGTAGCACTGCTAAACCCAGACCTTGAGAAGGGTGTGCGTTTTCGCAACACCTCTGAGAATGGGACAAAGCAACGCATCTGTGTGAAAACCGGAAAAACTCTCTAAATCAGGCCTAGCCGTGAACCTGCAACAACTCTATTCAGAGACAGTTTCTCCTCAACTGAAAGAGGAATTCTCGATCCAAAATGTTCACCTGATACCCAAGATTTCTAAGGTTACGGTCAATGTTGGACTGGGTGAGGCTGTCCAAAATCCAAAGTCCATTGATCAGGCTGCCGAGCAACTAGCTCAGGTTGTTGGTCAAAAGCCTGTGGTCACAAGAGCTCGCAAATCTATTGCAGGGTTCAAACTCCGTGAGGGAATGCAGATTGGTTGTATGGTGACACTGCGCCGGGAGCGAATGTGGAGCTTCTTGGATCGACTAGTACAAATTGCCCTTCCTCGTGTGAAAGATTTTCGTGGTATCTCTCCCAAAGGCTTTGACGGCAAAGGCAATTATAATTTGGGAATCAAGGAACAGCTTATTTTTCCGGAGATTGACTTCGACCAGATTGATAGAATTCGGGGTATGAACGTCTCCATCGTAACGACTGCGCAGAACGACCAACTGGCACTGAGCTTGTTGAAGGGTCTGGGCTTCCCTTTCCGAAAGTAATTCATGGCAAAAAAGGCATTAATCAACAAATGCAATCGCAAGCAGCGATTTGAAGTACGTAACTATAGCCGCTGCTCCTTCTGTGGACGACCCAAAGGTTATCTGCGCCGTTTTGGAATGTGCCGTATCTGCTTCCGTCTCAAGGCCAATCAGGGCTTGATTCCTGGTGTAACTAAATCGAGCTGGTGATTCGCTATGTCTATGTCAGACCCCATTGCTGATTTATTGACCCGCATTCGTAACGCTAATCAGCGAATGCATTCTGAGACCCGGGTACCACACTCAAAGATCAAGCAGCACATGCTTGATGTACTCAAAGAAGAGGGTTTTATCACTGGCTATGAAGTGATGCCGAGCGGTGCGTTTAGAGAATTAGTAGTCCAGCTTAAATATTATGAAGGTAAACGAGTCATCAGAAACATTGAGCGTGTCAGTAAGCCCGGTTTGAGAACCTACCAACGCTCTCAAGATCTGAAGAGAGTGCTTGGTGGTCAGGGAATTTCGATTCTGTCGACTTCATATGGAGTCATGTCAGACAAGGAATGTCGCTCACGCAAAATTGGTGGAGAAGTGCTCTGCCAAGTATGGTGAGCCAGTAAAGAGGAATATATGTCACGTATCGGTAGACGCCCAATCAAAGTCCCTCAATCTGTGAAAATCCAGGTTGATGAGAACCAAATTCTGGTGACCGGACCAAAAGGGAAGCAGCAAATTAGCTTACATGAAAAGCTGCAATTGGAACAGAAAGACGATGAGATCAAAATTCTGGCAGATTATAAAGAAGATACGATAGCGCGAACCCAGATGGGGACACTCTATTCGNTATTGAACAATATNATCACTGGAGTCAGTACGGGNTTTCAGAAACAACTTCGTCTGGTTGGAGTTGGTTANAGNGCTGCGATCAGTGGGAAAACGCTTGAACTCAACCTNGGNTATTCNCACCCGATCAAATACGANTTGCCNGATATTGTCGANGCAAANGTCAACGCAAANACCCANATTGTTCTCGAATCGTGNGACAAGCAGGNNCTNGGTCAAGTTGCAGCACTGATCAAGCAGATGCGACCNCCTGAGCCTTACAAGGGNAAAGGNGTCCTNNTTGAAGGAGANCAAATCCTNCGAAAAGCNGGAAAGAGTGGTAAGAAATAATTGAGATCNAGGTAATNATGAAGTCCATTGCTCAGAAAAAACGAGAAGCCCGATTAGCACGCCATCGTCGTGTTCGGAAAAAAGTNAGCGGNTCTGCAGAACGACCAAGACTCTGTGTTTTCAAGTCAGCACGNCACATCTANGTGCAGGCGATTGACGACTTGGGNCAAAATACGTTGGCTGCAGCCTCAACATTGGAAGCTCGGGAGCGTTTTTCAGACAAAGATGGGGTGGAGAGTGCGACACTGGTTGGGGCTGATATTGCCCAACGCTTGAAAGAAAAGGGCATTGAGCAAGTTGTCTTCGATAAGGGCGGATTCATTTATCACGGACGTGTTAAGGCCTTGGCCGAAGCTGCTCGTGGCGAAGGCCTCAACTTCTGATTCTTTATAAAGGAAACTGCTTTGAGTGAGAGAAGAAACGAAAGTGAACTGATCGAACGCGTGATCAAGGTCAATCGCGTTGCCAAGGTTGTTAAGGGAGGACGCCGTTTCAGCTTCAGCGCATTGGTAGTTGTTGGTGATGGTTCTGGTAAAATTGGGCTAGGGCTAGGCAAGGCTAACGAGGTTACAGAAGCAATCCGTAAAGGAGTTGCAGAAGCTTCCAAGCAGATGCAGCGTGTGCGTTTGGAAGGAACTTCTATTCCCCATGAGATCATTGGGCGTTTTGGCGCTGGTTCCGTACTAATGAAGCCGGCAGAACCAGGCCACGGAATCATCGCAGCAGCAGCAGTGCGTGCAGTGATGGAATCAGTAGGGATTGCCGATATTACTGTGAAATGCTTGGGTTCACGGAACCCACATAACCTAACTCGTGCGACCATAGATGCGCTGCTAAAGCTGCGTGGCTTTGAAGAAGTCGCAAGGAGTCGAGGCAAAGAAGTCGAACACATCAGGTTCTAAAAATGAGTGCCAATCAAATCAAAGTAACACTGGTCCGCAGTGTTATTGGATCCAACGAAAAAGTTCGTGCAACTGTTCGTGGTCTGGGCTTACGAAAGACAAACAGTTCTCGTGTACTGGAGAACAGTCCGAACGTACGGGGCATGATCCGCAAGGTGCACCATCTGCTAAAAGTTGAAGAAGTAGGATAACTATGCAACTCCACGAATTGCCAAGCATTAAAAATAGCAAAAGAAAACGAGTTGGCCGCGGTCCCGGCAGCAACTGGGGACAAACCTGTGGTAGAGGCCAGAAAGGTCAAAAATCAAGAGCTGGCTATTCAAGCAAAAGGGGCTTTGAAGGTGGCCAGATGGCAATTAGTCGTCGGTTACCCAAGTTCGGTTTTAAGCCCCTCAACAAAGTCATCAGTCGGCCCCTCAACCTAGCTTTTCTCGAATCAAATGAGCGAATTGTGAGTGGGGATACGGTGAATAGAGCAAAGTTAGAGGAACTCGGTTTCATCAAGAAAGATAGCATTCCAGTTAAACTATTGGCAGAAGGTAAATTAACCAAGAAACTAACGATTGAGGTAGAACTGGCTAGTGAATCAGCGATTGAGAAGGTCCAGGCTGCAGGTGGCACGGTGACCATCGGCTAATATGCTTGAGATTGTTCGAAACATCTTCCGAATTGAAGACTTACGGGACCGAATTATCTTCACGGTCCTCATGCTGCTGGTGTTCCGGATTGGGGCTCACATCCCGACTCCGGGCATCGACGGCACAGCATTGACCGCTTTCTTTGAGGCACAGCAGGGTTCAATCCTGCGCTTCTTCAATATGTTCACGGGTGGCGCGCTGGCACGTCTGACGATCTTTGCGCTTGGGGTAATGCCCTATATCAGTGCCTCGATCATCATGCAGCTTCTTACAGTGGTCTTCCCCTACTTAGAACGTCTCTCCAAAGAGGGTGAGGCGGGCCGTAAGAAAATCACTCTCTACACTCGCTATGGCACCATACTGCTCAGCCTAATTCAAGGCTTCGGTATCGCTGTTGGTTTAGAGAGTATGGCTGCTCCAGACGGATCGCCAGTGGTGATCTCAACGATGAATCCATGGGGCTTCCGACTGTTGACAATCATTACGCTGACAGCAGGCACGGCCTTCTTAATGTGGATCGGTGAGCAGATCAATGAACGTGGAATCGGAAACGGTATTTCACTCATCATCTTTGCTGGAATCGTAGCAGAAATACCAGGCTCAACCGTCAATGCGATTCAATTGGTACAAGCTGGACAGATTCCTATTCTAGTACTGCTGATTACACTAGTTTTGATGGTTGTGGTCATCTTCGCTGTCGTTTTCATCGAGACTTCGTACCGCAAGATCCCCGTACAGTATGCCAAGCGAATGCAAGGCAATCGCATGTATGGTGGCCAAGCTTCACATCTTCCTCTGAAAATTAATTCTGCTGGTGTGATTCCACCCATCTTTGCTTCCTCGATATTGGCATTTCCGGCTACAATTGCTGGTTTCACAACGACACCTTGGGTTCAGGCAATTAGTGACCAGTTGTTACCTGGTCGCTTACTTCACTCTTTGCTCTTCGTGATGCTGATCTTCTTCTTCTGTTTCTTCTACACGGCGATTCAATTCAATCCGGTCAAGATTGCAGATGAGATGAAGCGCCACAACGGCTACATTCCTGGCATTCGTCCAGGCAAAAAGACAGCAGAATATATCAACGCCGTATTAACTCGGCTAACGTTTGGTGGAGCAGTTTATCTGTCAATGATCTGTATCCTGCCCAGCATCCTGTTATTCGTTTTCAATGTTCCCTTCCAGTTTGGTGGAACNGCCCTACTNATNGTAGTGGGTGTTGGACTGGACNTGGTGAACCAAATTGAATCCTTCCTGCTNAACCAAAACTACGATGGNTTCATGAAGAAGACCCGCAAACGCCGTAGTCCNGGGCAGGCACAGACACTTCGCTTACGCTAGGANATCATGGCAAGAATATCCGGTGTGGACTTACCCAGAGCTAAGCGCATTGAGGTTGCGCTGACGTANATCTATGGAATTGGCCGTCCAACGGCGAANAAGATCCTCGCNACNACAGGTATTGACCGAGATACNAAGACAANGGANTTGAGTGANGAAGAAGTTGCTCGNCTGCGTNGTGCGATTGAGGGCGTANANCAAGTGGAAGGNGATCTGCGTCGGGAAATCAACCTGAACATCAAGCGNNTGATGGACNTAGGAAATTACNGNGGACTNCGACATCGNAAGGGCNTNCCAGNTCGTGGNCAACGAACCAAGACCAATGCCCGAACACGCAAAGGACCGCGCAAGNTGGCAGTCAGCCGTAAGAAAAAATAATTAACTCTCCGTNTAACTCTAGNAAGAGCAGTTCATGAGNAAGGTCAAAAGAAAAAAGAAAGAGAANAAGAATATTGAGCAAGGCNTTGCTCATATTCAGGCATCNTTCAACAACACGATCGTNAGCATCTCAGANGNCCGAGGCAACATCATTTCATGGTCGAGNACNGGACTTCANGGTTTCAAAGGATCACGCAAGAGCACNCCTTTTGCNGCNAANGTAGCNGCTGAAGACGCGATGCGAAANGCNATNGATAATGGTTTGAAAGAAGTTCAGATCCGCGTCAAAGGTCCGGGTTCGGGTCGAGAATCNGCTCTACGTGCTTTAGCGGGNTTTGAGGGTGTTCGTGTTACCAGCATTCAGGACGTAACCCCAGTTCCCCATAACGGTTGCCGACCACCAAAGCAGCGCCGAATCTGACAGAGNTNGTCCCTGTCTCNCTGACCAGTACTCCCAACGGNCTAGAAAATGAACGAAGAACTGCAAGAGACTGAATCAGCNGCCANTGCTGTAAACCCAGCAAGTCTGTCCACTCATGTTGGCGAAATGNTTTGGCCAGAAGCGCTCAAGGTGGAAGCCGANACTCTTAGCAACGAGTATGGACACTTNGCAGTAGAGGCCTTGGAGCCAGGCTTTGGATTGACCATTGGTCATATGTTGCGAAGNACANTGCTTTCNTCTATCCGTGGAAGCGCAGTCTTNGCAGTCCAAATNGAAGGNGTGGCACANGANTTCACCCAACTTCCGGGAATNCTNGAAGATGTCGTCCANATCATTCTNAATATNAAGAATCTCGATATTCANCAATTTGAGGANGATATNATCGAATTGGAATTGATTGGTGAAGGCCCCTGCNTANTNAGGGGNGAAGATATCTCNACCTTCAATAAGGCTGAGATTCTCAATCCAGATTGTGAGATCGCTCACNTGGAAGAGAACGCAACGCTGAGCATGACCCTGTATGTGCGAATGAATAAAGGGTANGTGACAGCCGANGANAACCAAAGTCGNGAGCTACCTGTCAATGTGATCTACCTGGATTCAAATCATTCGCCGATTAAGAGNGTGAACTATAAGATCTCCACTCAAACAGTCNATGAGCAGGAGCAAGATCAANTGGANATGGAAGTNTGGACCTCNGGGGCAGTCAANCCNATTGATAGTGTGGCTTATGCTGCCAAGATCATGAAAGAGCANATGGAAGTCTTCATCAATTTTGATCCNGAAAAACGGATTGAACCAGATGANGATTTGGACGTTGAAGAAGNTCCGACAAACGATAATCTCTATCGCAGCGTCAGNGANTTNGAACTCTCTGTTCGCTCCATCAACTGCCTACAGAATGCGAAAATNGAAACCATCGCAGACTTGGTGCAGAAAACAGAAGCNGAGATGCTGCGGACCAAGAANTTTGGGCGCAAATCNCTCAANGAAATCAAAACGATTTTNTCAGCTATGAANCTGTCGCTGGGAATGAAGCTAGAAAACTTCGACCCTGACGCAAATCNTGTTGAAAAAGCAAAGAAAGAGTAATCGACCATGCGACACTTGAAAGCTGGAAGAAAGCTTGGAGTTNCCTCATCACANCGCCGAGCAATGATGCGNAACATGGTGACNTCNATNCTCGAAAATGGGGAAGTCACTTGTACCCTAGCCCGAGCCAAAGAGGTTCGNGCGCCCNTAGAGAANATGATTACCTTTGCCAAACGTGGTGATCTACACGCCCGACGNCAAGTCCTGCGCTTTGTGAAGAGCAAACTGGCGATGGANAACCTCTTNGGAGAGATAGCTGANCGCTANAAGGAACGNCCCGGAGGCTACTGCCGTGTGATCAANTTGGCNAAGCGCCGNTTGGGCGATGCTTCCGAAATGGCTCTCGTGCAGTTGGTTGGAAGCGAAAACGATGCACTCAGCGCCCTCAAAAAACCCAAGAGTCGTAAAGCTGCCAAGCCACAACCGGCTCCATCACTACTTGAAGAAGTCAGCACTCAGGTCAACGAGCCAAAGGCTGAAGCAGAAACAGAAATAGAAAAAACCGCCTAATCTTGCCTCGGGCATTTCCCATGCCTGCACTCCACACTGGGGGAAGGGCCAAGGTGTATGTCGAGACGCTCGGTTGTTCGAAAAACCGGGTGGACTCAGAAATCATGCTCCACCACCTTTCCCAAAATCACTACACACTCACGCTCGAACCACAGGAAGCTGACGCTATCGTTGTCAACACCTGTGCCTTCCTGACTTCAGCTACCGAAGAATCTGTCCAGCG
>PBZZ01000085.1 GCA_002730365.1 Deltaproteobacteria bacterium | reverse complement strand
TAAAGTGCCTCAAGCTGTAAGGGACTATTCCTCTTTCTGCATAATCATTTATCTTCGCCTCCATTAGCATTGCATTGAAATGCTTGTATATATTTGTATTTTTTAATTTCTCCTTTCCATTCATACTAAAAATGAAATCTTCTTTTTTTCTATTTTCAAATATTTCAGCAAGCCTCTCAAAGTAATGTCCATTTCTACACGGAACTGTTCTACTTTTTCTGACTTTTCTTGTTTCCGCCCTTACGTTTATCCGAGCCAGTTTTATCTCACTTCCTATTTTAATCTTACATCTTTTAATTATGACATCATCCCATTTCAGCTGTTTTAGTTCACTAATCCCCAATCCACTGTTAGTAGCAATCAGTACAAAGTGTTGAACTAATTTTCTACAGCACATTTCATCTTCATCAATTTTTTGATTTTTTCTTGAACAGTACGTTCACATCGCTCTATAGAATCTTTCGTACTCTTCATTTGATAGTGTTTGTCTTCTTACTGCATCAACTCTATCATCAATCTTTTTGATTTTTTTAAATTCAAATCCATCAATACTTGTTTCTCCCTCTTTATATAGCCGCCGCATACAGGCATTTATGCTTACTTGCTCTCCTTCAACTGTTATTTGCCTAATTTTTCCTGCTTTCTTCTTCATTCTAAACTCAGAATACTCCTCACAATCTGTCCTTTTCAATTCTCTTAATTTCTTCTTTTTTCCAACATATTCCACCCAATGCTTAATATGTGTTTGCAAAGCTAAATATCTTTCACGCACTATGTTACCTATTTCCCAATCCTTTTTTCTCGCTTCTAAATATTTTTCTACACCCTCTTTTGCTGTGATACTAAAGAATATTATTCCCTGCCTCAGGTTTGCATAGAAATCTAGGTAAGTATCTTTTGCTAATTCTACTGCTGTAGCTCTACTTGTAGTCTTTAGACTTCTTCTTACATAGTGCTTCTCTTTAGCCAACCACATTCGAAAATGCCAATATTCACCTCGCTTTTATATGCAAGCATCCTCAAATATAGCTATTTCATTTTCGCTAAAGTTCTTTTTCTTTAGTGCCATTCCGCCCCAAAAACTTGTAGAATTTAGTAACCAACGTTTTGTGTGACTTTATGTGCAAGTCTAACTAATTTCTCTAATAAATTCAGCTATAATTGCTTGTGTATAAGTTTTGTGAATTATTTTTATTATTTAAAATCAATAATTTATTTATCAGAAATTGCATTGGCTATACAAATCGGGGAATCATCCCACTGAGTTCAACTGTTTCTATCCTGCCCCATATCCATTCATGATGCTGATTCATAAAGCTAAGAATGGGCAACTCGATATCTTCTCAACAACGCTTTGCCCACAAAAAAATGAAGGAACAGATTCAAGAGTTACTTGACGACCTCCGCTCCTGGCGTTTCTGGTACACACTACTGATGATGGTAGTGGGCTGTGCTATCTTTGGTACTGTGGTAAACGCAATCCTAGTTCCACAGAATTATTTTGCTGGTGGAGCGACTGGTTTAGCACTGCTGATTTATTCTCTTACCGACAGCGTCTCTCTCGGAGTTCTTTATGCCTTGATCAACATTCCCATCTTCTTTGTTGGCTTCCGAGAATTCGCACTACGCTATATCGTACAGAGCCTCTGTGGAATGTTGATCTACTCGCTAGCCCTAGAATGGGTGCATATTCCCCTTGAAACAAAAGATCCACTAACGGCAGCCATTCTTGCTGGAGTACTTAGTGGAATTGGGGCTGGGCTCTATTTACGGCTTGGTGGCTCCATCGGAGGAATGGACATTCTCGGCACGGTGCTGAAAAAGCGCTTCGCAATTCCGATTGGCACAACTTTTAATGCAATTAACCTGACGATCCTGAGTGCCAATGCAGTGCTCTACAATTTGGACATCGCACTCTACACCGGAATTTACATGTTTGTATTTTCCTGGGTCATGCAGCGCGTACTGACAGGGTTCTCACAACGAAAATCTATCTTTATCATCACAGAACATCCGGAAGAGGTTGTGCACCAGGCCATCCGGAAGATTGACAGAGGGGCCACCTACTTTTTAGCTGAGGGATCTCATTCTCACACCTCGAAACGAGTTGTTTACACGGTCATTAATTTATTAGAACTTGGGCGACTCAAGCAATACCTTTTCGAAACAGATCCTGATGCCTTTGTTGTCGTAAATGATACTGCAGAAGTGATTGGGACGCGCTTCCTTACTTGGGAAGATGAGGGTTTCAAACGTCGTCCCTAAAGGATCCTAACAATTACAATACGTGGAAAATAGCCTGCCTCCCATTCCCAATAGAACAAGATGACTCATATCGTAAAAAATTCGGTCACTCATGTTTTGATTCAGCCACCTGCCAATCAGCACACCAACTGGAATCACTAGTGCCAACCACAAAGAGACTTGAATCGTCTCTTCTGTAAAGATACCAATTTCCGTGTAGAAAGGGATTTTGGCGATATTGATTACAAAGAAATAGACACTCAACGTACCAACAAATGCCTGCCGAGCTAGGCCAGGGGGTAACAGAAACACCTGGGCAGGAATCCCACCGGAAAGCGATACAAAACTAGACACCCCTGATAGTCCACACCAAACAAACCCTCGTTGCCAGATTCTTTGTGTGACCAGAGCAGCAATCTCTGCCGAAGTACGCTTACCCGGTCGTATACGACGCCAGCCATAGTTCAGCGCTGTTATCATGGCAATTAGTCCAATCAGCGACGTCAGCAGGCGGTCACTCAGGTAATCAAAAAGTATCCAACCGAGCAGCTGTCCAAGAAGTCCAAAGCCGCACATGATCATTAGAATTCGACGATCCAACATGCGACGCCAAATGTACACTACCCATACATCTGTAATTAAAAACAAAGGCAGTAGAATACCCAGTGCAATCTTGGGTGGTAAAACGAAAAGGAGCAGTGGTAAACTCAGGGAACCCAAAGCCCCCCCAAATCCAGACTTGGAGATTGTCACCGCCAACACCGCCAGTCCTGCCATCATCCAAAAAAACAGTGGTGAGGATGCCAAAATCTCAAAGCCATCAATGGATTTCATACTGTCCGCGGAGAAGGTAAATAGTAACTTCAGAGCCAAGGAATCACTTACTCTGATGTTCGATCAAAAATCCTAGGGTCGGACTTGTTTTACGGTAAGAGAAGAAATGATTTTTGAAGAGAAATTTTAGATCAGTTAGATCAAAAATCTTATAATATTTTTATTAAAAATTAATAATTTTCTATAATTAACATAAACAATAACAGTATTTTATTGTATTACTTCATAAAAATATTAATTTTATTTTGACAGTATTTAGCATTTTTTGTAACTTTAAAGTCACTAAACAACCAAGCGAGTTCCATTCTGCTTCAGACACATTCTCCTCAAGGAGAATTCAATCACTAACTCGTAACAAGAAAATAAAATGAAAACAGCACTCACCGTCTTCTTACTGGGACTTGCAATAATTGGCTATGTCGTTCCAAGCAAAGGCTTTCGGGTCAACCCTTGCGCAGTCACTGAAAGAAAAGTCGTCAGCCAGCTTAAACACACGGATAAAGAGGCTTTCTTCAAGCTAGAAGTAGATGCGCGCTTACAGGGTTATCGGCTTGGGGATGGAACAGCTACTAGTAGGGGAGTAGAGGCTCGCAATCCAAGTTTACCTCCACAACTGAGTTGTACTGTCGATTTCTGGGAGTTTGCCTGGAACAAATACCGACCAGAGATGATCTGATTAGGAAGGTTTATTTATAAATCAAAATTTTATTATTCTTACAGAATCAAAGAGGTAACATGAACAGTCTACTAAACAGTGTCAACAGAATCGAGGATCTCTTAGAGAATCAGTACATTGGACAGTCACCGGCCGCCTTGTTAGCGGATATAATCCATTACACTGAAAACCAGGACGGGCTAGACTTTGACAGCGTCCTCCGACAAGCAAAAAGCATCGCTGTTCGTGAGCGTGTTGCCATCATCAACCGCTTCGGGGAGATGATTTACAACCCTACTCCGCAAGAGCGCCGTCGTAGCCGACGCATGGTTGAATTTTCTATGGCGAGCTAAAACAAATCGAGGTTGCTCTCTGATCCAATCTCCTCAGAGAACAGCCTCAATTCTCACACAGCATNCTGATCTTCTCCTACCTCTCCTTTCTGTAAACGCTGTTCCNATCAAANCATCTGAAGCACNTTTCTGAAGATAGTTTGAACCTNCNAGCTTTCAGACAGCCAAGGCAGAACTTCCATNTGCCTTGAACACTCNTGGTTTAGATGCACNGGCTTNTGGAGCNAATTCCACAGAGCAGNTAGCCCATTNCAGTCCGNCCCCCAACAAAATCAATGAACCTCCCAAGCAAGCCATCAANGCTGCTACAGCCAAAACTAATTGAAGAGTAGNAGCGGTGACAGTNCCGACTCCAAGTTCAGNAATCAGGCCGTGGGCCACTCCACTCCATGCCATCTCGCGAAACTTCCCATCCATCGGATGCATCCGATCAAAACCAGTCCAGTAATGCCCATTCACGTGAACCTCATAAGATCCTGCTGGATAGACTTTACCCTTGTACTCTTGTTTTTCTCTCAGGACAACTTCGGGGTTGCCATGTAGCACGTGGTAGCCAATCACTGCCATCTGGTGCATGTACTCAGAGGCAGTATTGACCAGCGGATCATCCGGATCCAATTCTGATTCGACCACCGGATAGACTCAGTCCTCAGTAAGAAGGCGCGTGATCTTTTGGGCTGCTTCAGGTTTTCCACGATCCAGCAATTGTCCCTGCTCGTTGTACTTCAAGACAACATTCTGAGCTGCACTGAGGGCTTGTAGCGAATCATATCCCTCCTGAATCTTGTAGAACGCAAAGCCCGCTCCCAAGACAAACAGAATTCCCATCACAACCATCAATTTACCCAACTGGTTGAAGCGTGTCATTTGGGCCTCCTTGGATTCAGTTGCAGGAAACGCAAGCTTTGGAGTCTTGCTTTGAGATCAGTATACGGGCAGTAAGAACGGATTTAATTGGCGAGCGTCAAATCTAGCAAAAAATTTTAAAGAACCCGGCATGTATCTTCTGGGGATTCTTCTGGCTCTATGAAAGAGCATTTACCAAGACGATTTCCAAAGTGCTGCTTTACCAAAAAGTAACAGCTCCTTTGCTGAAGAAACTTGATTTCTGTTGACTCAATGGTGGGAAAAACTCCTTTAGATAGTCAGAAAAGTTTTCATGATCAGCAAGAGGAGTTCTCTGGAAGGTGTTGGAACCCTGATCTAGAAAATGAATCGGGGCTGTCTGAAATATTGATGTCGATGGTTTATTCTGAGAACATTGTACGGATAAAAATAGTATTATGTCCTACGTTACAATTTCACTTTGAAATGCGACAGAATGGAGCGATAAAATGGAAACTCTAGCGCGCGAGAAGTATGTCCCTCTGGTGA
The DNA here is from genome assembly GCA_002730365.1 of Deltaproteobacteria bacterium. The sequence goes on along the minus strand of PBZZ01000085.1, from coordinate 3,494 downwards.
TGTCCATAGGAGCGTCTTCTGTCAAGATGGTGCAGACAGGAGAATGGAGCTTTGCAGTAATCACTACCTACGATAGCGAAGAGACCGGGCAGCACAACAGCGTATTGCTGAGTCCGGGCACAAGCTGCCACGGAAATGCCCATGAAAATGGGATCCTCAATGCAGGGTGGAGTGTTGGCAAGTTCTTAAAATTGCGGGACTTTCCTGAGGGTTTGACCTGTAGAAATTAAGATGGGATCTTAAGATAAGCTAGGCTGAATAGTGGAAAGGATTGATTACTGACTTGGTTTTCAAGAGATAATTCGTCTTTCAGAATTTAACGCTCTATCATTAGCGCCAGCGAAGGAAACTATTCACTGGCGCTGGCATTTCTACTTTAGATCAGTGAGCTAGCTTCACACCAACAGAAAATTCTTTTAGGATCTGGCTCACCAAGTCTGGCTCTCTTGTGAAAGTGGGCTCACCCAACTGCCATCCATAAATCTGCTCATTATTTGCCTTCTCTTCCTCAGGCCTTTTGGTTTCTATTTCTTTGGCCAGTTTACGCTGATGATCTTCCATCGCACTAGTCATTAGGAACAGTGCTGTATTTCTGATTATTGGATTTCTCATGGCAACTCTCCTACAGTGGTTTAGATTCTGTTTCAGACTACCCAACTATCTACTAGAATTCTTTCCGAACTCGGAGGAGAGTTGGGGGAGAAAATGCTATTTTTATTTCAGAAAAGCTTTTGGAGAGTAAAACACTATCTAAACTTTTCAACCATTTTTGTAGGTACAAGTGACCGGCATACTTCAGAAAAAACAGGAACTTTCTACTTCTGCGATTGAGCGTATTCGCGTCTATGCTATCCAATATGGCTCCAAAGAATATTCTTGGTCTGCCTGGATGCCGGAGATGACCAACACAGACACACTCGTTCGTCTCGAAACAAAAGATGGACAAACTGGGATTGGTGCTGTCAGCAGTTGTAGTGAACGAGATATTAACCTGAGCATTGCGTACAACATGAAACCATTGCTCAGGGGTTTGCTTGGAAAAGAGGGACTTCAGGTGGAAGAAAACTGGCAGTGGATGGCGCAGCGTCGACCATATGTCCACAACAGTGCCATTGCGGCGCTGGATATTGCGATGTGGGATTTGCTGGCAAAGCAAAATGATCTGCCCTTGTCCAGCCTACTTGGTAGAAAACGTGATGTTCTACAAGCCTACGCGAGTATTCCTGTTCTTGAAAATCTAACTGCAAACGTGGAGTTCATCCATCAACTTGCTCAGGCAGGCTTTGCGGCTTTCAAGTTTCATAATGCGTGTGTTCCGGATCCAGACATAAAATTGATCAAAACGATCGCTCGGGAATTCCAGAAGCAACAATTCGGATTCATGTTTGATGCTGAGTGTGGCTACGATCTGCCGGGAGCTCTCCAAGTTGCAGAACACATGCAGGGAACTGGCTTTATTTGGCTTGAAGCACCCTTTCCAGATCGACACTACTCGGATTACCGAGCACTGCGTCAGTCGACCGAATTGCAGATTCTTCCAGCTGGCTTGAGTGTGGTTGAACCAGAGGAACTTGCAGTGATGCTCCCTACAGGCTGCTGGAGCACAGCACGCGTAGACCTTGCGATGAGTGGAGGCATTACTCCAATACTGAAGATCACAAATATCACTACTGCTCTAGGTTTGGGTTTAGAATTAGTAGCCTGGGGTAGTCCAATTTCTACAGCTGCGACTCTACAAGTCGGTCTAGGTACTGGCTGTGGTGAGTATTTTGAAATAGCGGTACCCCAGCAGGATTTCCTGATTCCTTCCAGTCAACCTCTCCAAGTTAATCCAAGCGGCAAAGTGTCTAGTATTTCCAAAACTGGCTTGGGCGTAGACCTAGATTGGCAAGAGTTGGAACAAACTGAACCACCACTATTTGATATTTGGTGAAGTTTTTTTCTTTGTCCACACTTACCACTCCCGTGGCACTATCTTCAAAGCAGCACTTCGTTCTAAGCGCAAATCATCCAACTAATTTCTCGTGTAAATACGCCCTCTTCTTTTCTGGATTTGACTGTATTTTCCTCATTTTCCAACTGTAATCACCAACTATGAAAACATCCATCACTACGAACGCAAAATTCCAGATTGCTCCAATCGATGAACGCATTTACGGCTCATTTCTTGAGCACCTTGGTCGAGCGATTTACGAAGGAATTTATGAACCAAGTCATCCCTCCAGCAATAAACAAGGTTTTCGAACCGATGTTCTGGACATTATTCGAGACCTGCAGGTTCCTGTCATTCGCTATCCTGGAGGGAACTACGTTTCTGCCTTCAAATGGGAAGACAGCGTTGGTCCCCGTGAATTAAGATCCAAGCGCTTGGATCTTGCTTGGCGAACGATTGAGACTAACCAGTTTGGCATCGCTGAATTTCATGACTGGTGTCAACAGGCTAACACTGCCTACATGATGGCAATTAATCTTGGCTCCCGAGGAATTGAAGATGCTCGTAATCTGCTAGAATACTGCAATGACAATTCTGGCGCTGCTTGGGGAGACTTGCGCAAACAGCACGGCTACCCGGAACCGTTCAATATTCGGATGTGGTGCTTGGGAAATGAAATGGATGGTCCCTGGCAGGTAGGGCACAAAACAGCCTACGAATATGGCCGTTTAGCAAACGAGACTGCCAAGACCTATCGGAAATTTGATGAAGATTTAGAGTTGATTGTCTGTGGTAGTTCCAATGACAAGATGGCGACCTATCCTGAATGGGAAGCAGAAGTGCTTGATCAAAGCTATGAATCAGTTGACTACATCTCACTGCACAAGTACTGGAACAACTACCCCAAGGACACGCTTAACTACCTTGCCAGTCACTATGAACTGGATGAATACATTGGCACCGTCCGCAGCGTCATCCAGTACATCAAGGCCAAGAAACGAGCAAAGAATGATGTCCACATCTGCTTTGACGAATGGAACCCCTGGTATCACACCAACAAGAGGGACCACGAACTCCTGAGGACCTGGGATTGGCCCGAAGCTCCACACCTGTTTGAAGACCCCTACAATCTGGAGGATGCCCTACTTGTGGGCACAGTGATCAACTCCTTTATCCGTAATGCAGACATTGTTAAAATTGCTTGCATGGCCCAGCTCGTCAATGTCATAGCCCCTATTTCCACTGAAAAGGGCGGCTTTGTCTGGAAGCAGACCATCTTCTATCCATATTACTTGGCTTCCAAATATGGTCGGGGCACTGCGCTTCAAGCTCAGGTTGCTTCACCAACATATGATTGTACGATTCGTGATCAGGCCTCCTATCTGGACACTTCGGTAGTTCTCAATGAAGAGCGGAAGGAAGTCTCCGTCTTCTGTGTTAACAAGCACCCAGACCAGGCACTGCATGCAGAAATCTCACTGGAAAACTTCCCTGAACTCAGTGGATTGGAACACATCTGTCTGACAGGCCCAGATCGCTACATGACGAATACAGTGCAGCA
>PBZZ01000084.1 GCA_002730365.1 Deltaproteobacteria bacterium | reverse complement strand
CCTGAGGTCTGCGACGTACTGCGATGTCTAATCCAGCCTGTACTTCAGGTGAGGAAGCAACTGACTGGAGAGCAGGGAGCTGAGCTCTGGCAGTGTCTGCAATTCACCATCAATGCGTAGGCGCTATAGCAGTTGATCTGGCTGCTGATCGTGTACCAAATGAATGTTGGAAGCCCCTTAGCGTAATGCCACATTGAACAGTTCCTGCCACTGTTGGGAAACCTCCATCTCCTCCATTGCAGGGGCGTCACCACGTCCTTCACGATAGAGTTGAGCCAGCTGCACTCGGTTTACCAGGCCTAGGCGTAGACCAGGATACTGGAACTGCAAGCGTGGAAGAAGTTGCCAATCTGCCAGAGCGGTCAGCGCCAGCCAGGGAATGCCCTCATTACCCACTAGCAGCAACAGGGATTCATGAAAGAGTGCTTCCTGCTCGCTTCGAGGAATAGACCAAAGCTAGTCAACCTCCCTGGGCAACAGTGGCAACTGATATCGGCGAGCCAGGCGCTCCAAGATCGCATCTTCCAACGTGGGGTGCTATCAGAACCCTCTGTAGTCGAGAAAAATCAGCTCGTGATTCTTCTGCATACTCCAGCTAGTAAGCCAAGTCTCTGGGCAGTATTCCTTCCTGGCGCAACCACTTGAGCAACTGTATTCAGCGGCTCCTAAGTATGCTGTGAGCCTTTGAGATCTCGATGAAAAAGATTTCGCTTTGTCTGGATTTCGTTACCATAATTTCTCTTCAAAAATCCCAACATAACAGGAGTATTGCTCGATGGTTCGCATCACAAAAGTCTATACCCGTACCGGAGACACAGGCGAGACCGGTCTCGTTGGCGGAACCCGTCTACCCAAGAATCACCCTCGAATCGAAGGTTTTGGCACTGTCGACGAACTGAACAGCTGCTTGGGGTTGGTTCGCAGTTTCAACGCCCAAAAGCCACAATCCGAGCGTCGAGACAAGCTCGAGTTGATCCTACAGGCAATCCAACAGAAGCTCTTCGACATGGGTTCCGAGCTAGCCACACTGCCAGGCGACGAATACCCTGGACAGATCAAGCTGGAGGAAGCCGATGCAGCTTGGCTGGAAGAAGTGATTGATGCGATGAACACCGAGCTGGAACCCTTGAAGAGCTTCATCCTGCCAGGAGGAACGCCACTCAATGCCTTCCTGCATCAGTCTCGCACCACTTGTCGTCGGGCAGAGCGTGCGGTCTTGCGTCTACATCGAGTTGAGCCCATCAATCCAGCAATTCTGAAGTATCTCAACCGCCTCTCTGATGCCCTGTTCGTCTTTGGTCGCTGGGTCACAGCCAAGCTAGATGAAACCGAACTGCTCTGGCAACCTGGCAGCACTCGTCCTGACTGGCGTTGGTCAACTAACGACTGAAGCCACCTCCCGACCATGCCGGAAAAGCATCCTCCTGAACAACTGCTACAGGCGCTCTGGTGTCTACCTGTTGCCACAGAGTTTCGGACAACAACCGGCGAACAGCTACGAGTCGAGTTTCCTGGTTGGCTCAATTCTGGAGCTGGTCCGGATTTTCTGGAAGCTCGGCTATGTCTAGGCAATCAACAGCTTTATGGCGCTGTCGAATTCTATACCCACACTCGTCTCTGGCAGGTGTATGGGCACCCCGACGATCCAGCCTACCACCAACAGGTGATCCTGCACGCGGTGCTCTATCACGACTCTCGGCTTCCTCCATTGGTTCGTGAAGATGGGCAGACGGTCCCAGTCGTCGAACTAGTGGCCACCCAATTACCGGAAAAGTGGGAGCAACTTGTACTTGATGGTGCTACACTGCTCAAGGAGTATAATCGCTTGCCCGGACATTGTGGCAGCTTATTGCCTGAAACTGGACAGCAACGTCTGCGCCTGCTTTTGTGGGAGGCCACCGAGCAACGTCTACAACAAAAAATGCAGCCCATTCAACAGGCTTGGGATACCGTAGAACCCGAGGAACTACTGCATCGTGCTTTGTTTGCTGCACTGGGAGCCCCCAGCTGGAGCACCCCCTTTGCCGAGTTGTCACAACGCTTGCCTTGGTCGGCTCTACAATCGTTGCTACATCAGCCTCTCCGCAGTGCTCGTGCTGAATTGCTGGCTCACTGGTTTAGACTATGTGGATTGCTTCCGGAGACTCCACCAAATCTGCAGATCTGCACCGAGAACACGTCCATTAGCTCCAGATCTGGGAACGCTTGGAGAATACCGATCGCTTGAGCGCTCCACGTCGAGAGAGCCGACGTCCCCAAGGACGCCCGGAACGCCTACTCGTCGGCTGGTTTCATCACCTTTAGCGATTTACACCACTCAGATTGTTGCGTTTCTGGCGGCAACAATTGAAAACACTGGAGCCATTGGCCACCACGGACACGTTACGACAGGCCCTACTGCAGTTGAATGATTGGGCCTTTCATACCCTGGACTGGGAACCTTGGCGCAAGCATGCCGGCTTCGCTTAGACAGCGATCTTGCCCGATCAGCAGTTGCTGTGAGAACAGCGACAGGTGCTGCTCTGGGTCAACGGTTTGCTTCCCTTTTTCCTAGCCTATGCTCGACAGCACCAGGAACCAGAACTAGAGTCCCTGCTTTATCGTCTGTTATTGGTGTTACCTCCGGAGCCAGAAAATCGGCACACGCGCTTCCTGCAGCAGCATCTCTTTGCCCTGGAAGCCCCAACCTTCCCACTGAGCAACTGTTCAATGCTGCAGCTTGCCAAGGACTTTTGCCACAACTTCCACCAGGGTTGCCACCGCTGTGAACTGGTCACTCTGCTGCAGGAAGGAACTTCACAACCACTACCCTGAGACCTCATGTCGGACTGGAAGGAAATCGCTCAATTCGCCCAGGAAATCGCTCTCGAAGCAGGACACCTGATTCGTCAGGAACGTGATCAGCAAATCGTTTCACTCAACTACAAGACCCATCAGGAGTTGGTCACTTCGGCAGACCTGAAATCAGACCAACTGATCCGCGGTCGCATCCAACAACGTTTTCCAGAACACCAGATTCTCTCGGAAGAGCTGGCGCCCGATTATTCTTCACCAGAACTGCTGCAGAGCCAACTGTGGATCATCGACCCGATTGATGGAACCGTCAACTACGCCCGTAATCACCAGATGTGTGCGGTCTCCATTGCTTATGCAGAGGCTGGTCAGGTACGGGTCGGTGCCGTCTACTGCCCCTTCCTCGAAGAACTATTTCACGTTGTCCAAGGGGAAGGTTCCTATCTCAACGAACAACGGTTGCAGATCACTACACAGATAGAGTTACGTGGTGCCTTGATCGGTACCGGTTTTCCCTACAATCGAGAGGAACGACCTAAGCTGATTCCAAAGTTTCAGAAGATGTTGGAGAGTTGTGGGGACATCCGCCGGATCGGGGCCGCCTCTCTGGATATCTGTTGGATTGCGGCAGGACGAATGGATGGGTTTTTTGAGGCGCTCAGTCCCTGGGATTTTGCGGCAGCCCAGCTGGTTGTTCGGGAGGCCGGTGGGAAGATCGGTCACATTGGCGAGGTGCCCCCGGGCGTTCCACCAGAACTCTATGGACTGGATCTGATTGTTGGGGCACCTGCGATCTTTGACGAAATGCAACAGGTGTTGCGCTCTGCCTGATCAGGCAAAGCAGCTGTACATCTTCTGAACCAGCGCCTGGTTGTAACCATGGGAGGTCATGTTGGCCACTACCCGACCACGCAATGGATAGCCCAGCAGGAACAAGTCACCGATCAGATCAAGGATCTTATGTCGGACAAACTCATCCGTAAAGCGTAGTTCGGTGTTGATCACTTTGCCGTCATAGATGATGATGTGCGAGTTGAGATAGCCGCTGCCGACCTTACCCATCTTCTGAGCCATGTCAATGTTTTGAAAGGTGTTGAAGGAGCGGGCTGGTGCAATTTCATTCAGGAAGGAATCCTGCTCTGCGTTGAAAGTCAGTTGCTGTTCCAGGATCGGTGGTGGGTAGTTGACCCGCATTGTCACTTCAAAACCATCATAGGGTTCCACATAAAGATATTTCTGGTCGAGATCTTCTTCACCGATGCTGAGTTTTTCGCAAATCACCGCTTCCGTCACCTCAGCGTCCTGATCCACGGTGCCTACTTCGTCGAGCAATCGCGCAAAATCAAGAGCTGAGCCGTCCACATTTGGGATTTCCTCATCGGCCTTGATCAACACATTGTCCAGCCCAGCCATTGACAAAGCGGCCATCAGGTGCTCCACCGTGCGGACACGTCGATTCTCCCGGGCCAGCACCGTAGAGTTGGCGGTAAAGCTCTGCTGGCTCTGTGCATGCTGATAATCTTCCAGGCTCGTGATTCTGCCAGGAATGGAAATGCCGTCGAGGGTTTGAAACTGAATTCCACTGCTTGGAGGCGCTGGACTGAGAATAATGCCCGTGTTGCGACCACTGAGCAGACCAGTGCCATTGAGGACTACGTTGTCGCCAAGAGTACACTGGGGACGTCCAGACTTGCGCAGCTCTACGGATTGCCGGTTGGTTGCGGGCTGGTAGGGCGCTGTCTCGATCCGGGTGTCGGAAGGCAGAATCGCTTCCTCGGCTAGTTGAGTAGCTCGCAAGGCACCGGTGATCTTGTCCAACAACACATCCAGGTGCAGTGGCTTTTCCAGAAAGTCCCGGGCTCCCAGCTTGATCGCGCTGACAGCCGCTTCAATCCCGGCGTGTCCACTCATCATGATCACGGGCAGTTCAGGCTGTTCGTTGCGCAGATTCTTGAGGATTGCCATGCCATCTTCGCCGGGAAGCCAAATGTCGAGTAGCACCAGGGACATTGGCTGCTCTTTCAGAGCGTCGTAGAATTCCTGCGCATGTGCACAGCAGCGTACCGGATAGCCTTCATCTTCAAGTACGGCGGCCAGACTACTACGAATCGCCGGTTCATCATCAACGACCACGATTGGATTCATGCGACTCCTGCAGCAAAGGATAACAAGGCGGATGGAATTGTCGGCTAGCGTGCACTCATCATACCGAGCTTTGGCAGAAATAGGGCAAGAAAATCTGCAAATCTTGATCATTTGCTGGAACCACCACCCATGAGCGAGAACTACGCTTCACAAGACTCTACCGTGCTCCAGGTGGATCAACTGACACTTGAATTTGGTGGATTGCGTGCCCTGGAGCACCTGAGCTTTCAGGTTCAATCCCAGGAAATTCTAGCGCTGATTGGTCCCAACGGTGCTGGCAAGACCACCTGCTTTCAGTGCATAACAGGCTTTCTTCCTCCAAAGCTTGGTGAAATACACCTGCATCCTCCCTATCATCAAACACAGCTACTGAACGGTCTCAAGCCCTACCAAATCGCCCAACTGGGTGTAGCTCGCACCTTTCAGAGCATCCGCCTGTACGAAAAACAGAGTGTAATAGAGAACGTAATGATGGGACGCCAGATCCACACCAAAACTAGTACGTTGGGTGTGCTCCTGCGAGATCGCCGCACCCGCGCAGAAGAACAGCAGATTCGTGAGGATTCCTTCCAAATGCTGCAGCGTATGGAGTTGGAACAGTACGCTCATGTAACTGCGGACAGCCTACCCTATGCAGCCCAACGGCGCTTGGAGATTGCTCGGGCGCTGGCTACCAATCCCTTTCTATTGCTGCTTGATGAACCGGCAGCGGGCATGAACCGGCAGGAAACAGAAGAACTGGACGAGTTGCTGGTAGAGCTTCGGAAAGAGTTTCAGCTGACAATCCTGCTGATTGAGCATGACATGCGGCTGGTGATGAAAATTTCGGATCGAATAATTGTGCTAGACCATGGGCGCAAGATCGCAGAAGGCCCACCACAGGAAATTCGCCAGCATCCTGAGGTGATCCGAGCTTATCTTGGGGAGCAGGCCATCTCATGATGCTGAAACTCCATAACTTGGTCAGTGCTTACGCCAATATCCTCGCTCTGCGGGGCATTTCTCTTTATGTGAAACCGAGTGAGATCGTGACCATCTTGGGCAGCAATGGCGCTGGCAAGACTACCTTACTGATGGCCATCGCTGGGCTAGTGCAACCCCGCCAGGGAGAAATTCTTTGGGAAGGAAGACCGATTCAGCAGTTGACTCCAGATCAGATCAAGGCGCTGGGTATTGGGCTGGTCCCCGAAGGTCGACACATCTTCCCAGAATTCACCGTGCTGGAAAATCTACGAATGGGGGCCTACCTACGTCGGGATCGAGAACACATCCGAGAAGATTTGGAGCGAATGATGGAACTCTTTCCGATCCTGTGTCAACGACAGTCACAGCTTGGAGGAACCCTCAGCGGTGGTGAGCAGCAAATGCTGGCGATCGCTCGGGCCCTGATGGGACGCCCCCAACTACTGCTGCTCGATGAACCATCTCTCGGACTGGCTCCCATGATCGTGCATCAAATTTTCGAGATCCTGCGCCAAATCCACCAGCAACAACAAACGACAATCCTACTGGTCGAACAAAACGCCCACCTGGCTCTCCAACTCGCAGACCGGGGCTATCTTCTGGAAAATGGCAAAATTCAATTGACCGATACCACAGCTAATCTACTGGGCAATGAGGAAGTGCGAAAGGCTTATCTTGGAGGGTGAGGATGACAGCAAAAAATTAAATGAATCGTTCACTGCTTCAAGGAAGACTTCCAAAAATCTCCTCAAAGAATCGCCAATTCCTCTACAAACTCAGAGATTCTGAAAAGCCCTTGTCCAGTGGAAAAGCGAGCATATNAAGCAAGACATCACTAATTTGTCCTTCTCCCTCAGGGAAAAGGTGGCCGACANATNGGATGANGAAATNCNTGCAAGTNTTTCATTTTATTATTTTTTNTCTTCTTCACTAGCCCCTCATCCACCACTGACGTGGTNCCNCCTCTCCCAAAATGGGCGAGGGTTTTTGGTCCGGCTTGATTCCGTCAATTCCTCCAAAAAGGCGAGGGTTTTTCAGCTTCTCAAAGCGCTCTCCAACTGAGAACTCTCACGGCACAGAGGCGCTTTCACTGGGCGTATGCCCGGTAGCTTAAAATCGAGGATCTGTAGAAAAACAGAGACGTCGGTTCACTCCAGAAAATTCAGCAAGCTTGAAAAAAACCGACTGCTCTGTCATACGATAGCTCCCCAAAGGAGCCGGCTTCAGCATTTACCAGAAACTGATAACCAGATAAATTCAGCGTGAGCACCCTACATTTTGACAGAGGGCTTCAGCATCTATCCAAGACGGATCCAATTATTCGAATAGTGATCTAGGACCTGCAACCAAAACCCCCAGAACCACAAGAAGCCAACTTCGAGTCGTTGATCCGCATCATTGCCGGACAACAACTCTCTAGCGCTGCGGCCTACACAATTTATCTCAGGTTGAAGCAAAAGTTTGAGGATTCCGTCATCACGCCTGCCATGATTCTCAACTCTTCCAAGGAGCAACTGCTGACCTGTGGGCTCTCCAACACCAAGGCGCGATACATCACGCTGATCGCTCAAGAGTTTGCAGACCAACCTAATCTCATCGAAGAATTGAGAGGAATGTCCTCTGAAGAGGTGTTGGCAACACTACAAAAGTTCGAGGGGATTGGGATCTGGAGTGCCAGCATCTTTGCGCTGTTTTACGTCCATCATCCGGATGTATTTGTCTGGGGAGATGTCAGACTGAAAAAAGCGATCCGACTGCTGTGCCGAAAAGAGGATCTGAGTGAACCACAAATGGAGGACATTATTCAACCGTGGCAACCCTATCGCAGCGCGGCCTGCCTAGTCTTGTGGAAATGGCTTGATGAAGGAGCGATTAGGTTTTCGTAGTAACCAAGCTACTGCTATAGATGAAATTCAGAAACTGTAACCAACATTTAAAAAGAGTACATTCTTTGGGGAATACTTATTCACATCGCTCTCAAAATCTGCCTGACAAGCGCTATTGCATTCCCAATCATCTCCAAGTTCATAGTCTATCGATGGTTCATCAGTAATTAATCGTACAAAACTTACTGATGTTGTGAGGCCACTACTGAAAATCCAGCTTTTGCCAACTCCAAGGTTGTATCCACTTGTTGGGTACTCCACTCGATAGACAGCTTTTCTTTGACTGTTCTGCTTGCTGTAAATCTCCTTCTTCGCTTCCCAATTCCTGTTGACCACGCCAATTTGTGCAAAGAGACCATCAATCGCAGCTGGATAATATCTTAGGTTAAGAAATGTCGTTTGACTGTCGAATCCAGATTCTTCACGAGTCAAACCATCATCTGAATTTTCAGACATGTCCCCAGAGAGAGACTGTGCTTCAAGATTTAACCAAAAGTTGTCTGTGAATTTATAACTGAAACCCAGCCCAGGGCCTAGGTTTGAAAGCACAATTGCTTGAATCTGAAAATCCTTATCATTCAAGGAAGAGGCGGTCGTATTTGATGTAAGGGTTATAGAGAAGAGCAAAACTCCAACAATGATACCAAGAAGTCTTACTGATATTTGATGAATCATTTCTTTTGTTCTGTTTGTGTCCGCAACATTTGTATTGCTACTCATACAGCACAAAATTTTCTGCTTCGCAAATCGAAGAAGAATTTATCATCCATCAAGTTACAGTATTCATTCTATCGATATCAACAGTTGATCTATCCCACTTCACACCACTCCAATGATGCGTGGAAATAATCCTACGTATTGCTGACCATAGAGAATACGCTAAACTAATTCAAAATCCTGCCAAGGCTTGGTCTTGGGTGGAGAGCTAGTGAAAAGGAGGGATTTGCGAAGGGTTGGGTGCAGGAGTTGTAGTTGATGTGACCAGAGCGCAGGCCCCGATAGATTAAGAGCTTGACCGTACTTGTGATCGCCCAGGAGGGGATGTCCATAATGCGCTAGTTGCACCCGAATCTGGTGGGAACGTCCGGTTTCCAATTGAATGCGTAGCAGGCTCTTGTTTGCATGAACGGCAATCCGCTCATAGTGGAGAATCGCTTGCTTGGCTGGGGGGAGTCCAGATTCAACGACCCGAACGGTGTTGTTATGATAATCCTTCTCAAGCCAGTCAGTGAGTGTGCCCTCAGGGGGATCGATCACACCAGCTACCACAGCCAGGTAGGTTTTCTGTAAAGTCTGTTGACGAACCTGATCTGCCAATCGGGACGCCGCCTTGGAGGTCTTGGCAAAGACCATCACCCCACCCACAGGGCGATCCAGGCGCTGCACCAGTCCCAAGAATACCTGGCCAGGCTTCTGGTCACGTTGCTTGATCCAGTCCTTGAGCAGACTCAGCAAATCCGGGCTGCCGCTGTGATCTGCCTGAGAGAGTAGATTTGTCGGTTTTTCAACGACCAGTAGATGGTTGTCTTCAAACAACAGTTGGGGTGTAAAGCTCAAAGGGTCCAGCACTTTTTAGTGAGAACGATAAATATGGAACTGCACACTGATTTTTCACAGCGAGTGATCTTGCATACGGAACAAATGCCCTGGTTGCGTTCACCAGCCGCTGGCGTGGAGCGGCGCCAACTCGACCGCCAAGGAGAAGAAGTCGCGCGAGCAACCAGCATTGTACGTTATGCTTCCGGTAGTTACTTTGCAGCCCACACGCACGGAGGTGGTGAAGAGATCTTTGTACTGGAGGGGGTCTTCTCCGATGAGCATGGGCACCATCCGCCTGGAAGCTACCTGCGAAATCCTCCTGGAACCATTCACACCCCTTTCTCAGAGCCGGGCTGCGTTATCTTCGTCAAGCTCTGGCAGTTCAATCCTGGTGATGCACAAACCATCTGTCAACAAACCGAACAGGGCAGCTGAGGGCCTGGACGTCAGGAAGGTATCCAGGTACAGCTTCTTCATGAATTTCAAGACGTCCGAACTGTGCTGATACGCATGGAGCCGGATCTACAAGTCCAGCTTCACTCTCATCCGGGTGGAGAAGAAATTCTTGTGCTAGAAGGTGACTTTGCCGATGAGCACGGCGAATACTCCAAGGGGAGCTGGCTGCGCAGTCCTCCCGGTTCCAGCCACTCTCCAAAGATTGGTCCAAATGGGGCCTTGCTCTATTTGAAATCTGGACACTTGGTGGCCCCGGTGCTGCCGTTGCCAAACTGAGGGGCATCCTCTCTTCAGAACAAGCTCAGCTGCTCACCAGGTTGAGGGACTTCCCCAGCAAAATCGGGTAGAGGCGATAACTCTGGAAGCTGTTCCTGCAGAAAGCCATGGAAATCCCGTGCTAGTTGAGGGGCCAGTACGTCATCTGGGGTGTGCAGAAAAACAAAAGGAGTGAAACCCTGACGCATCCAGCTAGCCACTCGTTGAGCCCAGTCCCGTAGCACTGGATAATTGAGCTCATTTTGGGGATCTCCGACAAAACGCAGTAGCGGTAGCTCATTCGTTGCTGTGAAGCGCAAGGGTACCTTGGGCTTGCGACGCTTTGCTTCGATAGTAGTCGAGTCGTTATTCTGAGAAGCCATCAGCTTGTGGGTATCGAAGAGCACCCGAGCCATCTGGTGTTGACGTAAAAACGTATCCAACTCTCGCTCCATTTCCTGCTCGTCGAAATAGGCCAAGTTGCGTACCTCCACAGCGTAGCGAAAGTCCGAAGGCAATTGGCGTAGGAATTGTTGGAGCTGTGGCCAACGGCTGCGACCAAAATCTGCAGAAAGTTGCAGTTGAATTGGGCCAATCCGTTCCTCCAGGGGAGCAATCCGCTGGAAGAATTCCCTTGTCAATTCGTTCGTGTTTTCCAGCTTGCGATCGTGACTGATACTGCGGGGAAACTTGAAGCAGAAGCGAAAGTCAGAGGGAGTTGACTCCTTCCAACGCTCAACGACATCTGGGCGGGGCAAAGCATAGAAGGTGGTGTTGCCCTCCACCGTGTTGAAGACCCGAGCGTAGCCCGCTAGGAAATCTGCAGGTCGAGTTCGTGTTGGCAGTAGGCTGCCCTTCCATTCAGGGCGTGACCACTCAGGGCATCCAAGAAAATAGTGCATCAAGCGGTTTTTCCAAGAGAAATGCTAAATTGGAAACGTTATACCAGGATGAATGGCAGAGCGATTGCGTATCTTCGCTGCATCTTAGGAGGCGCTCTGTCAGGGATCAAGCAGGAAGTCGAATAAATGAGAAGT
>PBZZ01000083.1 GCA_002730365.1 Deltaproteobacteria bacterium | reverse complement strand
TTTGACAGAAATCAGTCATCCTTCTGATTTTAGGTGCATATCCTCGAGAAGAATCCAAACTCATTACATCTTGGTAGTTACGATCATCCATGACCAGAATCCAGTCATAGTAATGGAAGTCACTCTCTGGATGAAGTTTACGGGAACGACCGGGTAAATCATATCCTCGTATCTGAGCATGCTTCCGCATTCTCGAATCAGCTGGCTCTCCAACATGATATCCGTGCGTCCCGGCGGAATCACACTCAATCAAATTTTCTAGCCCATCTTTCCTGATCAGATGGTGCATGATTCCCTCAGCTGTCGGGGAACGACAAATATTGCCCATGCACACAAAAAGCAACCGCGATTGCTTATTCATCGTTTCTTTCCAATTTGAAAAATGAACACATATCGTCCCACAGCGATTTCATCCCCATCATGAAGTTCTTTTTGCTCCACACGTCTTGAATTAAGATAAGTTCCTTCCGTACTTAGGTTTTGGAGCTTGTAAACTGTTCCCGACCGAAAGATACGTGCGTGTCTGAGGTGAACACTAGAATCCTCAAGTACCATATCGCAAGTCTCAGATCTACCTAGTATCATGATGTTTCGTACTAATGGAAAATCCTGACGGTTACCGAGAAAGCGCAAAGAGGCTATTGAAGAAGGTAAGGGGCCTTTCGGTGTTAACAATCGCCTTGGATAGAGCAAGGGGTTCCCTTCTTCAGCTGAGGGAAGCACAAAGTCAGGTAATCGATTTCTGAAAAGCAGAGTTAACTCACCGATATCTAGAACATCCTCATTTTGCAGTAAAACTTTGTTCATGCGGCGACGATTCACCAGCAAGGCGTTCTTACTATTCCGGTCTTCCAAGTAAAATGAGTTCTGCTTTGGAGTCAGCGCAACCTTTTCTAAATTCGCAGACAATCTGAGCTTATTTTTTGTTTCAATATCGTTCAGATAATCCAAGGTGTAGTTCTTTAGCTCCAAGGGCAGAAATCGATTATTCTCTCCAGGAGTAATGATTTCAAAACCAAGTTCCACTTCGGTTTTGCGTACAGGTTGGCTACGCGATCGCCAAAACCAGAATAGGCAACCGGCTAAAGTCAGCATTAAACCGATCAGGATTCCAAATTGTAAGGGATCGATTGGTTGTAGCGGGAGCACAATTTGGGGATCAACAGAAGACGAGGTGGGTTCATGCAAAACAAATTGCACACTTGGGGATTGCACATCCGCATTGACATGCTTTGGCACCAACCCCATCACTAGCAACATTCCCATGAGGAGTCGTTGCCAGTTACAAATTAGATCAGGCATTGCTATTTGTTGAACTGCAGCAGCGCCGTTCCGATCTTGATAAGGTCCCCCGATTGGAGTTCTTGCTGCACAACAGGCCTGTAATTCAACAGCACTTCCTGAGAATCACCATAGTTCTTTAACAACATTTGACCCCGATCTCGCTCGATACAAGCTTGTTCTCCACGTACCTCTCGAAAGGGATGTAGGATCAGATTGTTTTGAAGGCTATACCCTAACGAACTATAAAACGGATGAAGCCAGTAAACATGTCCCTCACGTTCCCCGGTTAGTAGATGTAATCGGGAACGATTGAACAATGCTTCTGGCAGTCCCAATAGCAGGGAAATACCAAAACCTATTGACAACAGTGGAATCCAACTAGCAAATCCTTGAATCTGAAGAACAGACTGCAATGTTAATAAAATATAGAGAGCTCCCCCGCCACCGATAGCCGCTAAGAGCCCAAGTTGTAGGCGGATCTTCAAAGCATTACATCCTCTCGAAGTTAGAATTCCGATGCCACCTCCCAGCAAAACCGCATAGAGTAGTCCTCCAAATTGGTACTGGGGAAATCGTTCAGAAAATGTTACGGAAAGTAGAGTCACACCTAAGCCTAGTAACAAACCATCAAACAAACCGTTTACTCCTTGTTTGGCCAAGGATTCAATTTCACTTCCTTGAAAGTAGATCTCACGGATTTGGAGTACCATCCCCAAGCCAGCTCCCAGTAACGCTCCTTCCAAAATGTGACGTAATAATGGAAGTGTCGTTTCCGGCAAACTTAGAAGACTCTCAGCGACAAATGAAACAAATTGCGCCAATAGCCAGCCTAAAAGACTACCAAGTAGCCCAAGACCCAGTACACTTGATAGATACAGATGTCTCATTGCAGGATTAAAACGCTGAGGGAAATTGACTCTCAGGGATGAACCGAGGGAAGGAGCATCACCTTGTTCAAAGAAAACTGCAAAAGATTTCTTTGGTCGCCAATTTCCTTGGGTTAGTTACTGGGCGGTGAGAGTTTTTTTCGAATGAAGGTGGGAATGTCTAAATTTTTATGAAAGTCCCTGCGGTTTTGAAATCCACGAATAGTCGGTTGCGCAGTTAGAGTTGGATTCACAGTTGAGATCGTAGCCTTCTCAGGCACATCAACATTATTTACGGTATTTTCACTAGTTCTAGACCTCTCTATGAGTTCCTGCGATCGCTGCTTATGAGCATCCGTCAACTTCTTTGCCGCAGACGAGTTAAAAATTTCTTTTGGGGCTGTTTCAATTTCTACCCCTTCTGGACGCTTCATCCTTGCGCCTGACGCAGTTGCTACTGCGACTACTGGCTCAACATTTTCTACGGTAACGGAGTCTTCATTTCTATCAGTAAAATTTTTCGATTTTTTGATTTTAGGAATTGCTTCAACCTGGCCAACTGCTTCGTCTGGTTCCTCTAGGGGAACTATTTCTTCTAAAAAGTGATTTGTTGATGCGGCAACATAGATCACAGGTTCAACCTCTTCATCTCCAACTTCACCTCCTCCTAGAGAATAAAAAGGAGGTTCCTCCGGTTCATAATCTCCAACNTCTGGAATGTCTTCCTCAGCTGCATGTATACTTNGATTAGGAGTCGGTACTGGNTTAATTTCATCTATTTCNGGTNANCNCTCACCTTGTTCNGTTTCAGCTANTNGGTTAATTCCAGGCTTTTCCANGGGCGTATAAGATGGCTCNTCATCTCCAATCACTTCTGGTTCAAGCGCGAAAACGATTGCTGGAGCGTTTGCCTCATTTGCTTCCTCTANTTCTAGTTCCTCTTTCTGTTCTTCAATCACTGAAGAAACTGCGGGTTCTGAGGGCTCTGATTTCACCGTCAGCGCCGGCTCAACTTCTACATCTTTTAATTCTGGGTTTTGATCTTTGACAATTGGCGGCCCCGCTACTTCTTCAGTAATTTCTTTAGCGGGATTCTTCGTTGAAACAGATGGTTGATTATCAAATCCTGTTGCAATTACCGTAATCAGAATCTCATCACCCAAGCTCGGATTAATTGAAGCACCCCATATGATAACAGCATCTTCATGACCTTGTTCTTCAATAAACGATGACGCTTCGTGGACTTCATGAAGTGTCATCGTTTCGCTGCCGACAACATTCATCAGAATGCCTCGAGCCCCTCTAATATTGCAATCGCTGAGAAGTGGACTATGGATGGCTCGTTCTGCAGCTCTTCTAGCACGCTTGTCACCAGAGGCTCGGCCGGTACCCATTACCGCCTTGCCCTTGTTTTCCATGACTGTGCGGACATCAGCAAAGTCCAAATTGACAATGCCGTCTAACGTGATCAGATCCGAAATGCCTTGAATACCCTGCCGAAGGACATCATCAGCAAAACTGAAGGCCTCCATCAAGGATGTTCTTTGATCGATGATTCCCAAAAGATTGTTATTGGGAATGATAATCAACGTATCGACGTGTTTTTGGAGTTCTTCAATGCCCTCTTCTGCTAAACGACGACGTTTACTCGCTTCAAAATTGAATGGAAGCGTAACGACGCCAACTGTCAGTGCACGTGATTCCCGAGCTATCCTTGAGATGACTGGGGCTCCACCTGTACCAGTTCCACCCCCCATCCCTGCTGTGACGAAGACCATATCAGCCCCATCAATGCTCTCACGGATCTGAGCTTCACTTTCCATTGCAGCCGCACGACCCACTTCTGGTTTCGCACCTGCACCAAGGCCCCTTGTACTAGAGCGCCCCAGTTGAAGTTTATAGGTCGCTTTAGACTTGTTGAGATCCTGTAGATCTGTATTTGCAGCAATGAATTCGACACCACCTACCCCCGCATCAACCATTCGATTGATCGCGTTTCCACCCCCACCACCAATTCCAATTACCTTGATGTTTGGAGTGTCACTTTGCACCGATTGGATGTTAGCAAATCCTAAATCAAGCACCGTATGCTCCTTCTGGTCTTTTCAGTCACCTTGGATAGGTGAGGTAATTTGTTTAGAAAAATTCATGCAACCATTCCTTCATTCTACGGGCGACTTTGTGGAACATATTGGTGTCATCACCACTGAAGTTCAGTTTGCCTTGATTACTGTTGATTCCATAGCGTACCAAGCCCACACTCGTAGCATATTTTGGAGAGTAGATTAACTCCTGTAGGCCAGCAACATTTTCAGGGAAGCCTACTCTTACAGGAAGATTTAAGACTTGTGAAGCTAAGCCATCTGCCCCGGGCATGATGCAGGTTCCACCTGTTATCACGACACCAGATGCCATCACGCTGCGATATTCTGATTTTTCAATCTCTTGCGCGATAAATTCGAAGATCTCACGGAAACGAGCTTCAATGATTTCGGCCAAGACCTGCTTTTGAACGCTACGGTTATTTCTTCCACCAACACTAGGGACATGGATTGTTTCTTCACTCCCTACAAGATCAACCATAGCAACTCCGTGCTCATGTTTAATCTCTTCTGCCTCCGCTAGAGGTGTACTCAAGCCGATTGCAATATCGTGGGTGAGGTGGTTTCCTCCTAAAGCCAATACGGCCGTATGTACAATGCTGCCTTCCGAATAGATTGTGATATCGGTTGTACCCCCTCCTATATCTACCAAAACGACCCCAACTTCCTGCTCATCAGGGCTCAGCACAGCCTGACTGGAAGCCAGTGGTTCGAGTACAATATCATCAACCTCTAAGCCAGCTTGGTTACAGCACTTTACGATATTTTGAGCTGAAGTTACAGATCCCGTGACAATATGAACTTTTACTTCAAGGAGGGCTGCTGCCATTTCAAGAGGATTTTGAACCCCATCTTGTTCGTCAACAATGAACTCTTGTGGCAAAATATGAAGAACTTCACGATCATTTGGGATCAAGACTTGCGCAGCGTCAATCACTCTTCGAATATCTTCTTCGGAGACAGTTCGATTATGAACCGTAACCATTCCCCTGCTATTTTGCCCCTTGATGTGATGTCCAGCAATGCCAGCATAGACAGAATTGATCTGCTGACCACACATCAATTCACATTCTTCGATGGCTTTCTTGATTGAATTGACAGTCTTTTCGATGTTAACGACGACGCCCTTGCGCAAACCTTCTGATTTAGCAGTTCCTACACCGACAACATGTAATTGTTCTTTGCTATTGGCATCGACAGCAATTGCGCAAATCTTGGTGGTGCCGATATCTAAGCCAACAACCAGATTAGTGCTTTTGCTCTTAGAAGGCATCCATGCTCCTCTCCGGGGGGACCGGTAGTGTAGATAAATTGGCAAGCCGTGTGAACAGCCACCACTCACTCAGTCTTCTTCCATAAAACTTCAAGTGTGCTGATAGCAGGTGCAAAAACCGTGAAAACTCTAAACCCTTTCATTTGTGAAGTCAAAATGGGAGTGAGCCCACTCGAAATTTGACTGCATAATAAAATTATCGAGCAAAGGCACAGGTCGTCCCATCTAAGTTACTAGTTTTTCCTTTCGAGCAAGGGACTTGCCTGTCATCAAAGGCTCCACAGAAATATCCTCCAGGTGCAAGATCTGTCTGCACTTCCGGCAAGACGCCACTTCCAGCAGCCTGCAAAGGGATTACCGCATGTTGATCATTGACCATGAACCGACGAGTACCTCGTTGCATCACATGCAAACAGACATATTCTAGCTCATTTGAATAATCGGAAGGATAGACATAATACGAATCTGAACCGGCACAAGCAGCTAAACTTGAAGCTGCCAACACGAGGACGACCGCCAATTCTTTCATTGAAACAGTCTACGGACATCGTTCAAATTCAGCGAGGGACATACGGCAATCACACGATCTCCTGGTTGAATGTGGGTATCACCAACGGCCACCTGCCACTCACCTTGTGTTTCAACACCTCCAACTAGGATTCTATGATCCTGCATGTAATTTGCTAATTTTCGAAGAGGTTTTTTAGTGATCAATGATCCAAATGGGGCAAGCAACTCTACGACTTCAGCATCGACTCCATGCAAGTGTGCCACTGACAACAATTCACTCCGGCGAATAAATTTTAAGATCTCATTAGCTGCAGAAATTTTGGTATTCAGTGCGATGTCCAAACCAATTGTAGAGGCCAGCACGAGGTAATCATCCTTATTGACTAGGGCAACTGTTTTCCCCACACTTCCGTTAGGATCACGATTCTGCTTATTCATCAGGTGCTTGGCCAGAAGACAACTGATGATGTTGGTCTCATTCTCGCCGGTTGTCGCAATGAAAGTATCCATTTCATCAAGATTGGCGGTGATCAATGTATCAGCATCTGTACCATCCCCGTGAATCACCTGAGTATTCCTCAGCATTCCTGCCAATTCTTCTGCAGTATGGATATTTTTTTCAACCAGCACCACACTCATTGAACCTTCCAGCAACTGGGCCACACGACTACCAATTCGCCCACCTCCTAGAATCATCACTCTTTGAAGCGTCCGCTGCTGCACTCCCATCTCACGCATGATGCGGGGGATGTCTTGTTCAAGAGCAAATAAGAAGACTTGGTCAAAAGGCCTCACGACATCGCTGGCTCCGGGAATCATCGTAGTAATGCCCCTAGCGATCGCAACCAAGCGAAATGGGAAAGGATAAACAGCAGCTAGTTCCCTTGGAGTTTTCCCGGCGATGGGAGTCTGCTCAGTCACACGAAGACCAAGCACTTTCATTCGTCCCTGACAAACATCAATCATGTCATTTCCCGCAGCCCTTAATACTAACCGCTCGATTTCCTTCGCGACCAGTTCTTCTGGGTGCACCATCAGATCTATCTTGAGTTCTTCTGCAGGCAGTACACTTCCTTTTTCAAAATCCAGTGAACGTACCCGAGCAATCTTCCTTCTTATTCCAAACTTATCCGCTATCAAACCAGCCATCATGTTTGTAGCGTCGTCATTTGTGACAGCCAGCATCAAGTCCATTTGCTTTGCCCGAGCATGCTCCCAAAGTTGCAGTTGCATAGAGTTGCCCGAAACAATCCGAACATCCAGCTGTTCACTGGCTTGACGGATCAGATGGGGATCTGTTTCAATCACTGTGACGGCATGGCCTTCATTACTTAGCCTCTTGGTGAGATGCATACCGACCCCGCCTAGGCCAAGAATTAGCACGTTTTCGTTTTCCATGATATCAGATCATCATCTCATATTGACCAAGTTGAGAGCGGTCAGAAATCGGATTTTTGGAAGAAATGTCTACTGCGTAGAATCCATCCGCATGCCCAACGCTGGAGGCATCATAAATTTCATCCGGGTTTTCCCCGTATTCAAGACAATGTTGAACAGCATGACCGATCCAGGGTTCCAATTTGAGTACAACAGTCTTTTTACGCAATCTACCCTGGTCATCTCGGTTAAGAACATTTGGGATAGTGTTGGTTGTTATGAATTGTGTCAGGTAGGGAGAATTGAGATTTTCTCTTGCCTCTGGACAAATATAGGTGTGGGTGCTGTAAAAGAAGATTTTCTCCGGGGCACATGCAGGATTTTCGGCCAACATTTTTACGCTGGCCGCAATGGTTCCCCCAGTACGAACCATATCATCTAGAATGAAGACATCCCGATTTTTGAGAAGGCTCACATCATCAGAAGCATCAATCTCAACATCTCGCTGACCATGGCGTGTCTTCTTCATCGTGACAAGCACAGAATTTCGCAATCCAGAAAATTCCTGAACCTTCCTTACAAAATCAACAGCCCCATCATCGGGGGCAACAAAGCCAACGTGTTCACCATAATTCCACAGCCGAACCAACCCAGATCTCAAAACATAATTTGCGACAATATGAGCGATATCCAAATTGATATAACGTGGTTTCCCGGTTGATGGCTCGCCTGCAAAAACATTTTGATAAATCTCTTTCACCACCTCTGGCTTGTGGTTATGAACTGTCATCACTAGGTCCACCCCGGCTGCCTTCAGCATCCGTGCATAGAGTTCTGCAGAACAAGGTTGCCCAACAAACTTTACCTTAGAAGTAAAATCTAATGCTTGTGGATGGTTACGAGTTCTTGGCCCACGGTCTTGGGCAGAATAAAAAAGATCTGGTTCGACCAAAGCAACAAACTCAGCTCCATTTTCTTTTGCAGCTGAAGCAAGTAGGCAGTTGCGCATCGCCAACTCATTGCGAGTGTAGTGTGCGGAACTGGTGGAGAGGATATATACAGACTTGCCTTGTAGACCAAAACCAAGATTCTCCTCGGTCGGATCATCCAGCAGGAAACGAGGACAAAACTCGCTATTGACGAAGGTTTTCAGGCCAACAATATCAGAGATATCTATTTTTTGAGAGCGGGCGTGGGCGACACCGATTGCAAATGAGGCGTCACTCACATTTGAGACAAGCAGATAATTGCTGTGATGATCCATCAAAGTTCTTGCTCGCAGAAGGACCTGCCTGATTCCTCACAAATCAAGGCAGGTTGAAAGTTGAAGAACGTGGTCAGTCCCCCTGCAAAAATATATATTGAGAACCTTGTTGAGTTCTCACCAACAGCAATATTCCATCTTGCAGGGAAAGTTCACTGCCCACACGGCGAAAATCAGCTAAATTATCTATATTCTGGCGGTCCATTTCAACAACCAGCATTCCAGCCCTCAGCCCTGCTTCAGAGGCTGAAGAATTTGGTTCTACTTCCGTAATGACAACACCGCCTTGTATCTGTGTGTACCCCAATCGTTCTGCCATCTCTGGGGTCAATTCTTGAACTGAAAAACCAAGTTGTGGTGTTGGAGTAGGAGGTTCCTGAGGAAT
>PBZZ01000082.1 GCA_002730365.1 Deltaproteobacteria bacterium | reverse complement strand
AAGATTTTCGAAGGCCATCTGGAGAGTTTGTCTCTGCACGGAGAAGAAGTCTTTGACTCCTTCGGCAACCTTGTCAATATTGTTGAATGGAGTGAGCATCGTATTCCACCGAGAGTTCGGTTAGGGGGATGACATTACTTATAGCATTGAATGACTAAGTAATTTATTGATAATCCCCACAATGAAGGCTCAACTCTTCGTTGTCAAGAAATTTTGTGCATTGCACAAAATTTTTAGCAGTAATTTGCTATTTAAGTTGTAGTACTTGTGTGAGTTGACTTACTGATTCAATTCCTCCCGCCATGTTTTTGCAGGATGGAAAGAAATCACTCGGCGAGCATCAATGCGGTGTTCTACTTTGCTCTTGGGATCCCTGCCAGGTCGGGCAACCTTGTCTTTCAATTCAAAGAGACCAAAGTTAGTGACCATCAGGCTGTCCCCAGACTCCAGGGTCTGGCGCATGATTTCCAATAATTCATTAATTAAGTCCTCAGCTTCACCCTGAGAAATGCCCGTCTCTAAGCGGACTCGACGTACAACATCAGCTTTGACCATCTAATTACCTACGGCATAAGGATACCGCCCCATTAGCGTTGGAGCAGGGGTGGTGGAGGGAAGTCACCTTCGTACATTACTTCCCCAGCAGCATTGAAGTATGAACCACGTGCAAAAACGCCCGCTCGAAACTTTCCCTGGTAGAGCAGACGCCCTTCGTGGTCAAACAACTTTCCAGCGCCTTCGAGGCGCCCCTCAATGAAGTCCCCGTCATAGCGGACCTTGCCGTTCTTCCAAAACAGCCTTCCTTTTCCGTGAGCACGACTGCCTTCGACAGGTCCCAAATAATATAGGAACCCATCTCGATAATAGCGCTCCTGTGCCGGTTTCAGGGATTCTCGAACGAAGATCTCCACCGGCTCAATGGCTGGTAAGCGAGGAAAGTCGGCCCGACAGTTCAACGGTATTACACTCACTAGTAGACCTAAACTCACGCCTAGCCAACCCATGACAGGTTTTGATTTGACCATAAGTCGTCAAAAGCTAGTAGAAAGCCGAAGAAAGTGCAACGCTTGTGTTTGAAGAAAATTCAATTCCACCCTGCCCAGAGCACACATGCCCAAACAATGACGAGGTTGACCAGGCTGAGAAAGACCGCAGCACTGCCCATGTCTTTCGCCTTTTTGGAGAGAAGATGATGATCTTTCGAAATACGATCAACAACCGCCTCAACAGCAGAATTGAGAATTTCAACGATCATCACCAGTAGCACACTCGCAATCAATAAAGCCTTACTGAGTGCACTGATCGGTAGTATAATAGAGAGTGGAATTAGAAATGTGGCTAACCAGACTTCCTGTCGGAATGCTTCTTCACCAGTGTAACAGGCGCGTAACCCCTCCAAGGAAAAATGGAGAGCATTCTTAATTCTACGCCAGCCAGTCTGGCGGTGAGACACCGAGGGAGATTCCCCTTCCATTGAATCAATCATGAACGAGGGGATGAGGGAAATTGCAGATGGATTTGTTGCTACGGAAAAGTTTAGACCTTAATACTGACATTGCCTTTGCTGTTAACAGCATCACCCAAGCCAGCTAAACCACCAAAGTCCTTGATCATCTCCAAGGCCCCAAACATCAAAGTTTCAGAACCAAAGTCTTGCATTTGCTCTGCAAAACTACGTTGAGCACTATCCTTAGACTCCATGTACTCAGCAAATTTTGAATTTTTCAGAAGCGCGAATGCTTCTAACTGCTGCTGTTCGTCCTGCATCCGATCCACCAATTCTTCACCGAGCTCCCGAATGTTTTCTGTTTCAAGGCGTTTGAATTCTGGTAATTCTTGGATTTCCCTTAGAGCCTGCTCATTCAGGGTGTTCAGGCGAAGCTGCAGGGTCTCCGCAAATTGCTCTGCGGCTTTATCCGTGAGCTGTTGTTTCTGGGCAACCTTCTCGTAACTAGACACTACCATCACATAGGAGCGTCGAAGAGTAATTGATTGTTTATGGTCTTCAGGTCCTCGAACGTTGTTGTAGCGTGTATCTGGTTGATGAACAGGCTGAGCCGCTTGTGGAATCGGGAAAGGCAACTTGCTTTCTTCTGTTTTATCAGCTTTTTTATGATTTGAAGCCTGAACTGGGGCGGGCGTATTGCCTACTTTCATATCATTGCTCGTTCTAATGGGAAGGGAAAAAACATTCTAAATTTCATACAAATTTTTGACCAATTAAGGCTCTAGTTCACTGTTGGCAAAACGCATTACACTACTCAGGGTTGTTGTTGGAAATAGCCAGAAGTCTGGTTCTTGCCCGGATGGTCGCACTACGTTTAACTGATGATCTAAGTGAAGCTGATGACTGAGAGAGAGTAAAATGCCCGATGCAGGCAACTGAAACATCGGCACTATATTCCCATCTGGATAGGGACCCGTGTTCGTTCCGAGTAGCGTAGCATTTGGCAATTGACGGCTTAGCCCCACCAAAAACTGACAACCTGGCCCACACTGGTCATTAGCAATCACGATCAACCGCTTGTTCCATTTTGGAGATTTCGGTTTGCCCTGAAACAGAAATTTTGTCTCCATCCACTTGGTCTCGATCGATTCCTCTTTAAAACGCTGTAGCATCGATGCAAAAACACCTCGCTGCTGAGCCAAGGCATCTTGCAGCCAACCTGATTGCGGAAGCTGGCGTTCCTGCCACTCCATTTGGCGCAACAAGCCTATGATCGTTGCGGGAGTTTGCTTTTCCCGGACGATGGAACTTTGCACGTTATTTCGTAAAACATCACGAAGCCAGCGCTCAATAAAGGAAAAACTGCCCTGAGCATTGTCACGGACATCCAGGATTAGTGTTCGGGCCGACCCCATTCTCTCCGGCAGCAAATAAAAATCTCTGACAGCCGTCTCCTCTTTACGTCCATCACGAAGCCAACGAACATAAAACACACGGCCTTCATCTGCTTGAAACAGGGTTTGTCTTGGAGAGACCAACTCTTTGACAATGCGTTGTAAGAGAAGTTCTCGAGTAATTTTTCGGTTCAATTCATCAACAAACTCACACCTAATTCGTTCAGGAAATTCAGATGTATAGATCCCCAGCATCACTCTTTCCTCACGAATTCGTTCTGGTAGGATTGGAAATAAACGCACACTAGGATGATTACATTTATTCAGCCAAAGATTTGCCAGTCCCGGAAACTTTTGATCAGGCAGCACCCGAAAACGATCTCCTTGTTTAGCGAGACGCAAGTCTGTGAACCAGGGCTCCACTAGTGGAATTCGAGTCTGGTAGTGCCGCCGAGGTAGATGGAGATCTGCTCGGAAAACGGGATCCTCAGTAAACTGCAAAGTGTCTAAGAGTTTTTCCTGAAAGTGTTGGGTCAGCATTGGGCGAGGATTTTCTAGCAACTGTGACCTTAACTCTGAGAACATTTGATCCCAGTCATGGCCTGCCTGCTGAAGACGCTCATAGTGAACGTAGTTCTCTCGGATCAATTGCTTTGCTGCTACAAGATCATCGTGCACTTGGGCAGGTGTCAAGTAGGCAGGAGAACGGCTCCATTCAATGGACTGAGCCGATAGAAAGTGACTGCATGGGCTGGTAAACAGCCATCCAAATAAAATTAAGCAAAGTTTCCAACTTGATTTGACCGTCATTCCCGGCATCTCCTCTACTTGGCAAAGGCTTGCTGTGTTTTCTTCTGGTAACATTTTGTATTTAAGAGAATTTCCCAGGGGCAGCTTTTTTTATTCTCGCTCATCCACCTTGTAGAGTAGGGGTTTTTAATGAGGCCAGAGAGAATTTTTGTACCCGATTTTCATCGAAATTCTCATCGGACAAACATCTTAGGAAGCACTGCTCCAAATTTTTCCATTCCTTGTCAATGACAGCAAACCAAGCAGTGTCTCGATGCCTATCCTTTACAATCAGGGCTTGTCTAGNTGTAACTGCANAAGAAAAGCCCAATCTTTGCGCTGCNCTGCGAGAATCGATGTTGAGAGCATTGCACTTCCATTCATACCGGCGATAGCCATTTTCAAAAGCCCATCTCATCATCAGGAACATGGCCTCTGTTGCTTCGGTAGTTTTCCGCAGTAGAGGGGAGTAATTGAGATGTCCAACTTCGATCGTTCCATCTTGGGGATTAATTCGCAGAAAACTAGCGACACCTAAAGCTTTTCCCATGGTCTTATTGATTATTGCAAAGAAAACCGGATCCGTCCCATCTTCCACGAAGCGAAGCCAATTCAAAAATTCTGATTGGGTTGAAAACGGCCCATAGGGTAGATAAGTCCAGTTGTTCCCTTGTGGATCAAGCTGATAGGCTTCGCAAAGCTTCGCTCCGAACTTTTTAGTAGAGAGTGGCTGGATTATGACCAACTTCCCTTCCAGCTCAATTCCACGAGGATGTGGAGGGATCACAAATCCGTCTACGATTCCATCTAGCAGCAAGTTTGATGACACGTCTTTTCGCATAGAAAAACTGGCGATTGAAACTGGAGGACAGACGAAAGGAACTTATGGTGGACTACCTGACTTGCGAAACAAGATTCTTTCGCTGCCCTCTGGAACACGGTGAATGGATCTGGTAGCCTTTTAGCAAAATTCTATGCAACAGTTCTCATCGTTGATGAATGAGCTTTGTGTGTCTATCGGAATCAGTGCTGCTCGAAAGGCCGGGTGCTTGGATCAGGAGACAGAAACTCAGGTAATGGATCGGTTGGTCTACTCACTTCAGGCAAGGGTTCTTGTTCACCCGAACAAGTCAGAATCACAGTTCGTGGACTATAAATTCCTAGAGTGGTGAATGTGAGTACGCCTTGACCGAGAGAAGTAAAGAAGTGAGATTCGTAAAGTCTGCCTTGGGCGCAATAATGATCCGCCTCAATTTGCCAATCGCCAACAAGTCCCCAGAACCAGAAATTTCTTTCGAGTCGGTGCTGCATTGGAGAAGGGCTTTCTAAGGGGTATTGCAGGCGCACATGACACCCCCCAAGAGCTATTAGTCCAACTAGAGTCAAGGCTACCCATTTCATAGTACTGAGACTCGCTTCAAAGATTCCAAAATTGTGATTCATGAAGAACATTACTCCGGTAGAGCAATCTTCCACCAAAGGGCTGCTTACCAAACACCATCGGGGTGAACAGTCGGTCTCCCTCCCACATTGGCAGGGAAGTCAACTCTTTCTTAGAAATCCAGGCAAGGGTGCCTTCAGGACAATCTTCTCGCAAGGCACCCTGAAAACTGTTCGAATAAAAGACAAAAACGTGCCATTCATCACCAAAGGGAGAATCTCCAAGATCCGGAAAACTCAGCAACCCTTGAAGGTGCAGATTGGTTAGTTCGAGCCCGGTTTCTTCAATCACTTCCCGCCGGGCAGCCTCATGCGGTGACTCATTGGCTTCTATTTTCCCACCAGGAGCCAACCAAAAACCTTGATGTTCATCTCGTTTCTGGCGATGAATCATCAAAATCTGCTCATCTTTTTCAATATAAACCAATACTCCTAAACGCATCATCACACCAAATGGAAAAAAAACTCAGACTCAGTAACGAAGATATTCAAGCATTGCTCAAGGGAGTCCCCGTTGGCAGCAATAAAGAAATGCGAGTTGCCGACGACATCGTCCCTTTCGACCTGGCTCGTAAAAACCGCATCATCCGTGGGCATCTCCCTGGCTTGGATAACGTTCATGATCGCTTTGCCCGTTCTTTACAGCAAACCCTCTCCAATCACCTGCGACGAAGCTTTCGGATCGTGCGACGCACCGCGGAATTAGTGAACTACAAAGACTATATCGAAGGTATTAGCTACCCCACGTCATTGAGTCTTTTTCACTTACCGCCATTACGTGGAACCGCTTTACTTGGGATGGAGCAGCGCCTGATCCATTGTTTCATTGACCTGATGTTCGGGGGAGACGGACGCCTGCAGGTACGCGATGTAGAACGGGAATTTACCCGTATTGAATCTCAGGTTGTGGCCAAGATTGTTCATAGTGCCCTGATTGACCTGCGCAACGCCTGGCAAACTATCGTTCCCCTGAAGATACGTTTTGACCGCACCGAAACCAATGCTCGATTGGCCCAAGCTGCAAGTGATGAAGAGATCGTTGTTTACACTACTTTTGACGTGGAGTTGCATCGCTTACCGATGACGATGACCATTTGCCTGCCCTACAACATGCTTGACCCAATTCGGAATCGGTTGGATGGTGGTGCGGTCAATGCTGATACTGAACCAAGTCCAGTCAATCGCGCTCGACTGGAGTCCCACTTGCGAGGGTCTAAAGTGGAAGTTCGGGTGCCTCTGGGGAATGCTCAGGTTTCCCTACGACGCTTCTTGAAGCTACGCGTTGGTGATCATGTGCAGCTGGAACAGTCCAAGAACGATGCTCTTGAGGGCTACGTGCAGAACGTCTTGAAGTTTCGAGGATTCCAGGGGGCGTATCGCGGACGCCGGGCGATCCGGATTCAAGAGTTCGTTGAGCCCAAACCTGGTTATCAGGATCTGTTTGATTTACCCTCAGAAGAAGATCCTGTGAATTAGCTTGATCTATGAAGGGAATTTCAATTTTTTGAAATAGATTGATCGCTCCGAGGCTTGCGTCGACTCTCTACTAGTTTTACTCCCTGCTCACGGCTTCGATCCACTCGATGGCGCAAATCCTTGCCCGTCCGAAAGACTGGAAGCTTCTTAGGGGGAACACGGACCGATTCTCCCGTCCGTGGATTGCGGCCCAGGTAAGCTTCGTAGTGCTTGACCGTGAATGAACCAAATCCTCGAATTTCAACCTTATCACCCTCGGATAAAGCCTCTTTGATGCTGTCAAAAAAGATGCGTACGACCTTGTCAGCCGTCTTTATTGGACAATCGGTTTTCTCAGTGAGTGTATTGATCATCTGTGACTTGTTCATGGGTAGTATCCCTCGAGAGTTTGAAGAGGAAGTTTCTATTTTTTGAATCTACAACCTAAGGCAATGATTTAAAATTGCAAGCATATGATTCAATAGAATATTTTCTTTGGACTCAAACCAGTGAAAACAGTTTTCGCCACAATCTTGCATAAATTGCAGGTTATTTTTTTGTAGATCCTCTTTGTGCTGATGCCTCACTGTTGATTCGATGAACGAACCACTCTGGGACTTTATGCCCCCACCAAGTAATGATCTTCAGGATCGTGAGGTACCTCGACGTGGCAGTCGACTTTCAAAGAAGCGTATTGCCCTGATTCTTTCTGGAAGTATTGCAGCCTACCGCAGCCCAGATTTAGTCCGTGATCTACGTCGTGAAGGTGCAGAAGTACAAATCTTTGCAACAGTAGACGCCTTGCGCTACGTCGCTCGGGAAGCTCTTGAATGGACATCCCTCAACCCCGTGTTGACAGAATCGAGTCCAAACGCAGAGCATTTGAGTGACAACTCTCCCTTTTCCGCTTATCTCGTTGCTCCTGCCACCTACAACTTGCTGAATAAGTTTGCCTGGGGCATCGCAGACGACCTGCCCACAGCGTTGCTTGCCTCTGCTCTAGGTCGCACTGAGCGTGCAAAGACTCCAATCCTTGTTGTTCCCACCATGCATGGTTCTATGCATAACCAAATTTTG
This sequence comes from Deltaproteobacteria bacterium, assembly GCA_002730365.1. Next base: position 3,401 of record PBZZ01000082.1, on the reverse strand, counting down.
CAGGCATCCTTGCAGCGGTTACATGATTACGGAGTGACAGTAGTCCCACCTCGTCAGGAAAATGGAAAGAACAATTTGCCGGACAACGAGTTTTTGGTGGGACACTTGATGCGCTCGCTCAGTGCAGGGACTCTCAAAGGCCACCAGTTGATGATTACTGGAGGACCAACTCCGGTGTGGGTAGATCACATCCGCCTGTTCACTAATCGTTTCACCGGTGCATTAGCCATCGAAATTGCCAAGCAGGCATGGATTGAAGGAGCTGCAATTCAATTGATTCTCGGACAAGGGAGCCTACCAGCACCAAGTTATTTGCCTCATCAGCGTGTGGTGGACTTCAGCAGCTACCGTGAAAAAGTGCTCTCAGGGTTGGATGATGGGGCGGTCGGTACCGCCATTTTCAGCGCAGCTGTTGCAGATTATCAGCCTGCTCAGGTGTATCCTGGTAAGTTGCCCAGCGGCCAGCAACTCACTCTCTCCTTTGAACAAACCCCCAAGGTGATTCGTGAAGTGCGATCTGTTCACCCTAAGCTCAAAATGGTGACCTTCAAATACGAAGAAAATCGTACCCATGAAGAATTGATGACGATCGCTCGACAGCGTTCAAAAGAATATCAATTGGTTGTGGCCAATCGTGGGGAAAAGTTTGTCGAATATGGCGAGCAGATAGCGTGGTTGGTGGAGGAAAATAAGCCGGAAGAGCAGGTGATCAGTAAGCCAGCTATCGCCAAGGCAGTACTCGACCGTGTGGCGAGTTGGCTGTGAATGTCAATCACCTCTCCACCATGCGTTTTTCGCAGTGGCGCCCCATCGGGGTCTGCGATAATGCTCCTGATGGTGAGCGCAAAGCACGGATGTTTGTCCGGGATGATTTGGAGAAAGTGCTCGCCCCAGGGATAGGACGCAACAATTGGGAGGACTCCCTGGAACTCCGCAAGATTATCGAGCGCTACGCCAAGGATGTAGCCAAGCTTTCGCCCAAAGCAAAGACTCTTAAACGCCCAAAAATTGCTGAAATCAGGTTGGTAGGAATGGAACTGCGCTTTGCTCCAACACCAGGTCTCAACAAGGAGTCAATCGAAGGGCAGGTACAGCTTTTCGAGGTTTCCTTTGAGGAAGGAGGACCTCCTCCTCCCATGAAATGGCCTATGGCTTGGATTGCAGTGATTGGAGTGTTGTTGATAATTCTCTCAGGAATGCTGGTCGCGATTCCCCTGCTGCAAGAAGATGAGAGTAGGTCAACTGCTGCGCAGGATATTTTGTGTGGAACGGGTCGGGCTTCGATGACCTATCAGTCTCATCTGCAGCAAATGCTTCGGGAATTAGAACTTTATGCCCGCTCCACGCCCACCGGACGCAACATGAGCTACAGTCGCAGCGCCTGTGAGGATCCATCAGGCAATGTGCCCAAGGATGAAGATTCCTTGCTCCGGTGTGTACTTCAGCTACAGCGTACCGATAGTGCTTTTCCCCAAACCCGTACCAGCGAACGTGCTCAATTCTGCGTAAGCCAGGTCTGTGCGAATCGACTGCCTGAACACAAGGCATTCTGCCGACAGTTCTAACGAAAATTCTGCTGATATCAGCTGGGCGGGATTGCCACCTCTTCCCGTTTGCGTTGATAAAACCGCAACTGGAAGCGCAACTCTCCAATAAATCCCCGCAAGCCATCAGACAGTAGCCGATCGTAGTTGGCCTCTTCCTGAAGAAAATGAAGCATTTCCTCAATCAGATTTTCTTGGTCTGTCGTCTCCACAATCAGTTGGCGGTCCAGAACGGATAACAAGCCCCGAAGTTCCCGATCCACTTTACGGAATAGACTGAGGATGTACTCATGGAACTCCCGTTGACTACGAACCTCAAAACGAAATTCCTCCGATCGAGTCATGTTCGGCCCCCGGAAAGTATCGCTGTCAATGATCTCAATCCAAGCCGTCACATTATCTCCGGCTCGTAAGGGTGTTGCCGAGAGTTCCCAGGGATAGCTTTCCACGTAGCTCTTGAAGTCTCCTTCAAAAGCCTGAATGATCTCGCGCTCGATGGTTCCAGTAGCTTCATTACGATATTTCAACAGAATCTGACGTAGTCCGTAGTCATCCTTGGCTTCCAACTCCACTTGCAGTTGGGACATGTCAAAGATGTATTTGTCCGGCGGCCAGAGGACCATCACCATGGGACTCAGATCTGGAATCACCTCCACTGCAACACTCTGTTGACGCCACTCGAGAAAGAGAGTCCCAGTCTTAAGTGGTGTCAGAGCCGAACGCCAGCGCTGTTGTTGAGGAACCCACCGCAAGGGCTGGGGTTCGCCCTGAATTGGTTGATAAGCACTTTGGTCTCCATCCTGTAATCCTTGCTCCAGAAATATTTCCAAGCGGCTTCCAGCAGGAATTTGTAGTTCGTTGGGAAGTGTGGAAAAGACCTCGGAATCACGTTTGAGGTACGCTGGATAAAGAATGCGGTAGGAGTGGGGAATTTGTAATGCTTCCGCTGTAGTTGGGCCTTGGTTAACCAAATACTGTGGCAGCCACCAACCGCCAATCCAAACAACAACCTGCAGAGACACCGCAACCCCTGCAAGCGTACGCCAGGGTGGCAACAGTCGATGGGTCTCCTCCCCTTCTAAGCGCTCAAGCAACTGCTGCTCAAAGCGTTCAATAAAAATATTGGTAGTGCGTGAAGCTGACGGATTTTCTCTGAATTGTAAACTGCTGTGCAGCGCTTCTGCGAAGGCAGGATCTTGCCGATAAAGCTTTTGCAGACAATCCCCTGGTCGATGTAGTAACCAACTGCCAACTAGGCATACGATAAGGATCGCAAAGGAGCCGAGAAGAAAATTTAGAACGGGTAGCGGGGTACTTTGAAGCAGCAGAAAGGCAAGCAACAGACACGCTGCCCCGGCACAACTGCGGCCAGCAAACTGTAGCCGCAGATTCCGGCAATATTGATCGAACCAACGTTGGGAAGGGGGTGCTTCAGCAGCAGGCATGAACTAGTTGATTAGGTTACCCCGCTCCAGTAGCTCCGCCAAGTCATCCAGCATGTGCGCAAAGACATGGGTTGCGTAGTCGATCTTTGTTTCCTTGTCCAGGAAATTGGCTTCCAGTGAGTTGGCTAAGTCCAGAATTGCCTGAGAGACCTGCAATTCAAAGCGCTCACTGTTTTCAAAGCCGACCAGCGTTTGGAACTGTTCCAAGCTCAGGGCTTCGGTGGTTTCGCTCATTAAAAACTCCATTTAAATCGGAACACGATCAACTGTGATTGACAAGCCGACAAGTCAGGTAAGATGCTGACCCCTAGCGAAAGGTGTTGAACTTGCTTCGGCTGAAAGCAATAAACTTAGTTAAATTATCGGCAGCGATTCCAAAGACTTTAGGAAAAAATGCAGAAACAAATAATAT
>PBZZ01000081.1 GCA_002730365.1 Deltaproteobacteria bacterium | reverse complement strand
TCCCATGTGTAGCAGTTCGCTGAGAATTTGCCATTCAGGACGAACATGACGGGAAGGCCGCAAAGCTGGCCAGAACCGCTGCCAATGCTCCTGTTTATTCAGGAAGCTTCCTTCTTTTTCAGCATGGTTTTGCCCGGGGAAGATTGCATCTGCTCGATCAGTCCACTCACTTTGCCGAGAAGCTATGTGAATCATCAACTCTGTTGTTCCAGCCAAATCCAGCAGTGGTTGCTCGTTAGTGAAGGGGTTGCCAAGGACCAGTAGCAACTTGGCCGATTTCATTGCACTAATGACATCATGCTCTTGGGATCCCTTGAGCCCCAGTAATCGAGCTCCAGCCTGGTTAGGAGCCTTGTCCGTAGTGATAAGTGTTTCAATAAAAAATTCTGATTCCGGCTGTGTCCAGTCCTGCTGTGGATAAAAGACTTGATTAGAAGAGAAAACTTCTTGGAGCAATCGGCGCAGCGAGAACATCTCTTCCAAGGTAGAGTGAGTGTCAACCAAGGCAACTACCTGCTCTCTTTTTGGCTTCAAGGCTTCTAGTCGGTCGGCTACAGCATCGTAGAGTTGCTGCCATGTCACCTGCAACAGCTTCCCTTTGACCCGCCCCATCGGTTTGGCGAGACGTTGCTCTCGTTCATTCATTTGCTGGTAGGTCAATCGACCCTCATCGCACATCCACCACTGGTTGACATCTTGATTCTCACGGGGCTTCAGACGAAGCACCTCGTTGCGATCATGTTCAATCGTGATGTTGCAACCCGTGGAGCATCCCGTACAGACCGAGGGAACTTTACGTAGTTTCCAGGCTCTTCGCTTGAAGCGAAACTCCTTCTCAGTAATTGCACCCACTGGACAAATGTCAGCCATGTTGCCCTGGAAATGATTCGTCATTACTCGGTCTGAAAATGTATCCAGCGTTAGCTCATGACCCCGATTGAACATTCCAAACTCGTCTGTTCCTGTGACCTCACGAGTGAAGCGGTCACAGCGGGAACAATGAATACAACGATTGCGCTCCAACTGGACAAAAGTACCAATGTCACGCCAGCCATAAACCCGCTTGTTGTATTCCATCTCGGAGTGCCCAGTACCATGAGCATAGGAGTGATCCTGCAGAGTACATTCCCCAGACTGGTCACAAATTGGACAGTCTAGCGGATGGTTCACCAACAGGTACTCCATTACCAGTTCCCGACCTTCCTGAACCTTGTCGTTTTGCGTGGAGACCCGCATGTTTGGCATGGCATCGGTCGAACAGGATGTCATCAACTTAGGTGCTGGACGTCCGTTGCCAAGATCTGTCACATCGACTAGGCACATGCGGCAAGTAGCTACCACAGAGAGCGCAGGATGGTAACAGAAATGAGGAATTTCCAAGCCAGCTCGCAGCGCTGCCGAGAGAATCTTCTCGCCCTTCTCAAAGGGAACCGGTTGATCATCAATATAGAAGACTTCCATCACTTTTTCTCAGGAAGCAGTTGTGTAGTACTGTCGAAAATCATTGGGGAATTTCTTAAGGAAGCTGACAATCGGCATAGAGGCAGCGTCTCCGAGTGCGCAGAGTGTAGTCCCTCCCATGTTGCGCCCAACTCTTTGCAATCTGTTGAGTTTACGCTCACTACCGTTGTTCTGCAGAAAATCTCGGAGCAACTGTCGAGCCCAGTGAGTCCCTTCGCGGCAGGGAGTACATTGACCACAGGATTCGTGATTGTAAAAACGGGAGATTCGGTGCAGCAACTTGACCACATCCGTGTCTTCATCAAAGACCATGATTGCCGACGAGCCCATCATCGATCCGGCCTTCCCAACCGAATCAAAGTCATAGGCAATATCTATTTCATCTGCTCGTAGTACTGGAGAAGAGGAACCTCCAGGAATCACTCCCTTGAGTTGCTTTCCTCCACGCACTCCACCTCCGAGTTCTTGAATAATGTCTCGCAGGCCAACCCCCATTGCCACTTCGTATACACCGGGTCTATTGACATGCCCACTCAAGCTTACCAAGTGAGTTCCTGCATTATTGGGACTGCCCAAGTTCTTGTAGGCATCTGCCCCCATTTCCAATATGGCTGTGACGTTGGTCAGGGTCTCAACGTTGTTCACACTCGTCGGACAACTATTGAACCCGGCAACTGCAGGAAATGGAGGTTTGACACGGGGATGACCGCGTTTGCCCTCGAGTGAATCCAACAGGGCTGATTCTTCGCCACAGATATAGGCACCCGCTCCAGAGTGCACTGTCAGATCCAGCGCATAGTCTCCACCCAACAATTTTGGGCCAAGAATTCCTTCTCGATAGCAGTCATCAATCGCTTTGTTCAAGCTCTTGATCGCCGGGAAATACTCCCCTCGGACATAGATGTAGCCGTGATGACAACCCAGGGCATAGCAACCGATCATCATCCCTTCAAGGAAAAGATGTGGATCCTTGAGCATCAATTCCCGATCCTTGCAGGTCCCTGGTTCAGATTCGTCTGCGTTACAGACCAAGTAACTAGGCTTACCCGTGTTTTTGGCCATGAAGCTCCACTTGAGGCCTGTGGGGAATCCGGCTCCACCTCGCCCACGCAAACCCGCTTCCTTGACTAGGGCAATCACCTCTTCGGGTTGCATCGCCAAGGCTTTTTGCAAAGACTGGTAACCACCAGCTTTGCGGTAACTATCCAAGGTACCCTCATATCCAGAGGTACGAATGTTGCGGAAGAGAACGAGCGTTTCCTCAAGCATGGGTTTCCTGCTCTTGTGGTGTAGTAGCGAGACTGTCCAGCAGCTGATCGATTTTTTCAGGAGTCAACTGCTCTACATAGTCCTCGTTGACAATCATTGCTGGCGCATAGGCACAGGCTCCAATGCACTCCATTTCTTCAATGCTGAAGAGACCGTCTTTGGTAGTATGACCGACATGAATGCCTAATTTGTGCTCAAGATGCTCCAGAATTTCTGGACCTCCTACCAGACAACAGGGTACGCAAGTACAAACTTGGAGATGATACTTGCCCGGCGGTCGAAAGCGAAACATTGTGTAGAAGGTTGCTACTCCCTCCACATGGGTGGGCGCAACCTCGCACAATTCAGCTACATGATTCACCCACTTGCTGTCCAACCAGCCTTGATTTTCTTTCTGAGCCAAGTGTAGGAGGGGCAGGAGAGCGTTACGACGAATCGGATAGCGGGAAAAAAGATGGTCAACCTGTTGTTGCGTTTCAGGAGAAAACACTCTACCTCTTTTGCGGTGGACCGAACGGGAACCGGTCTGGCGAACACGGATGGGGAAAAGTTCGAAACCCCACTTTTTAACGAATGCCCATTGAAGACGCAATCGAAAAACGACCCGTCCCTATTCACAATTTGGGCTATCCTTGACTCTCTGACCTCAGTTGTTACCGTGAATAAAATTTTTAGAGTCAACTCAATTCCTCAGAAATTTGTTTGTTTGTGTTTGCTGTTGTTAGTCGTTGGTTGCCAATATACGTTTGAGGGCGGCAATCCTCCCCTTCCGGCAGAAGCCGCGACCCTAGGCATTGCACCTATCGAAAATCAAACCTTTGAATCCGATCTGGAAACTTTCGTGATGCAGGCTCTCAGCAGTCGTTTGCGCAGTAATTCCGCTGTTCGACTTCGTGGTGGAAGTGAACGTAGTGATCTACTGCTGCGAGTGCGATTGGCTCAGTTGACCCGACTGAACTTGGACGAGCCCGAAGCCTTGGCTGTTGCTCAGCAGCTGACACTTGTAGGAAGCGCAATTCTTGAAGATCAACGGACCAATCAACAGCTCTGGGAAGTCTCAAATCTGAGAGTTGAGGTCTCTACCAGCAGCAACGACAGCAGTAGCAGTGCTGACCTTAGTGGTCAGCGACTCAGCCGCGGCATAAAGGAACTGACCGAAAACTTTGCCGAAAAAATCTACAGCCAGATCTTCTACACTTTCTGAGATACATGATTGAATTAATCCACGTCACCAAGGCGTTCGGTAGCAAAAAGATCATCGACGATCTCTCCCTAAAAATTCCTGCCAACAAGATTACCGTTATCATGGGAGGCTCTGGCCATGGGAAATCCACCATCGTCAAATTAATCCTTGGATTTATTATTCCAGACTCAGGAGAGATCATTGTCGATAAGGCCAATGTCTTGGAGATGAGCAAGCAGCAGCGTGTAGAAGTACTCAAGAAAACAGGAATGTGCTTTCAGTACTCTGCCCTCTTCGATTCAATGAATGTCTTTGAAAACGTTGCCTTTGCTCTGCGTGAACACCAAAAGCAGCTCAAGGAAAGTGACATTGCTGAGAAAGTCACTTCTACACTCAATCGACTAGGTCTCTACGATGTAGAAGACAAAATGCCTGCCGAACTCTCTGGAGGAATGAAGAAGCGTGTAGGAGTGGCGCGAGCGCTGATGATGGAGCCCAAGATCATGATCTTTGATGAGCCAGAATCCGGGCTAGACCCAATCACAACCACAGCAATCGGCAACCTAATGGTGGAAATGCGTGATAACTTTGGCAAAACTTGTATTTCCATTTCCCATCACATTCCCAATTCCATGCGGGTTGCTGATAAGTTGGCGATGCTCTATCAGGGCAAAATCATTGCGGAAGGGAGTCCGAAGGAAATTAGGGAAAACCAGAACCTAATTTTACAACAATTCATCAACGGGAAGGTGGAAGGTCCGTTTTGAAACGAATCTGAGAAGGAACTAGCGAAGAAAGAACGAGCCCCTGTCAATCGAGGCTCAGCAGCCTCACTTCTGGCGTGCTTTGAAGCGAGGATTGCTCTTGCAGATCACAAAAATCTTTCCACGTCGACGAACGATCTGGCAGTCTTTGTGGCGCTGCTTTGCTGACTTGAGGGATGCGAGCACTTTCATTTTGGATACTCCGATAGGAACTAGAAAAACAATTTAGATTATTTGTCTGGCTACGAATGTCCAGCAAATTCCATCAATCCTAGAATTCTTATCCTCAAACCCATAAGGAAGATTGATGATCTGGCTCCTGCTGAATCTAATCGTGACCTGGTATATGGTTGGCTTGATCTGGCTGATCCAAATTGTTCACTATCCTCTTTTTGCAAACATCCCCGCTGCAGCCTTTCCTGCCTATGAACATCAGAATACTCATCGAACAGCTTGGGTCGTGATTGGCCCCATGCTGTTAGAGTTATTTTCTGCACTGCTGCTATGGTGGTCACCTCCCCCTGGCTTGTCATCGACGCTATTGGGAACCACGCTGGGACTGCTTGTGCTCATTTGGGCTTCCACATTTTGGTTGCAGGCCCCACAGCACCTGCGTCTCTCAGAGCGCTACGACTCCTATGCCCAACAACTATTGGTACAAACAAACTGGATTCGTACCCTAGCCTGGACTGCGAGGGGATTCCTACTCGCCTGGGCCCTCCATCAACAACTTCAATGATAACTTCAANAATGCTTTAGCCTTCTTTCTTGAAGCACTCATGCCGCCAAATGGTTCGTTTTTNTGTTGGTTTTGCAGGCTCACCAGGAAGCCCTGGTCTTTCCAGCATGAAGTGGATCCGAAAAGCAGTTAACTTACGCTCTCGTTCCGTTTCTCGACCATTCCATTGACGACAAAGATAACGCCCATAGTGGAGACGATAATCTTTGTATTTTTTAAGCCAAAGATTCATCAAGTATTTACGCCATCGCTGGTTTGGATAATACGCAGAGGGATCATCTGGTTTTTCATAGAAGACCTCTCCCGGTTGCAGTCGGTACACATCGATGGGAGTACCGTCACGAAGTTCTCCTTCCATCACAAACCAACCATCATCTTTACTGGGCTGAGGAGAAAACATGTTCCAGTATTGATCCAACCGCAACGCCGCAAACAGCGTCTTGACCGATGGGGGCAGGGGAACTTCCTTGAAAAAGCTGTAGCGCAGATTGTAGCCTACAACCAAAACGACTAAGACCAAGGCTACTGCTGAAAGATATTGGTTCGGAACCGCTTTGGGTGGAAATGGACGTGAACCAATCCAAGCAGTCGAACGACCTAGCTGAGTTCGATGGCGTACAACCCAGGCATACAGACTCTCGAGTAAAGCCAAGGTTTTCACTTCATAGAAAAAACGGGTTGACCATGCGGAACAAGGAGATTGCTGTAACACCAGCCAGAGTCCCTCACCAGCAAACGCATAGTGTTCTCCCTGCTGCACAACCCAACTGCTAGGAGCTTCATTATCGAAAAGCGCATGCACCACAGGATCAGCTTGAATCGGCCGAATTTCGGCTCTGCCAAACAGAACAAATTCGCGCAACACTCCAACCATTCGTCGACAAAAACCACAGTCCTGATCATAATAAAGGATTAGGTTTTCAGCAGGAACCTGGCGCAGCCAATTCCTAGAAGATAGCCAGTCCCAGATTTCCTCAGGAAATAAACTAAGCAGTACCGCAATGCAGATCCAAGGGAAGAAACCCAACTCCATCGTCAAGATCAGACCCAGATGAAGTGAAATAAGCAAAAGTACACCGATGGTCCGTATCCAAACATGCCAAAATGGGCAGAGCAGGAGTAACGGCCCAACCCACTCCACTCCATAGACTCCCCACGTCAGCCATTTCAGTAACTCAGGAAAATTTTGAAGCCAATCTCCCAGTGGAGTAGTGAATTGCTCCCAGGTAATCGCATACCACACCGCTGTTCCCTCTGGCCACCATTCTGTTGAAGTCTTGAGTGCTGCTGTACAGACATACATCAGCACCACCTGCAAAACCAAACCAACCGAGCCACCTGTGAGGACCTCCTGTTCACTCCCGTTCGCAGCGGGTTTGAAGCCTGTCAGACTCCGGGCTCGATCAAGCGAGCAGCGAGCCGCTAATGGCAGAAAGAGACCCCAACAGAGCAAAACTCTGAAGTAGACATCTCCAGCATTGAGGACAACCGGATTACGATTATGGAGTGACAACATCAGCAACCAAGCCACTAGGGTACTCCACCAAGTACGCCAACCAAAGGCTAAGGCCAGACCAGCACATCCATATACCAGCAGGCACAGTCCAACCCACAGCGGTTGTCCGCTGAGAAACAGCAGGGAAAAATGATAGGGATTGCTAAATTCGGTCAACAGAACAGATCGTGGTAGGACTCCAGAATCTGCATAGTGAGCGATCAGGTCGCTGCTACGAACCAACGCATCCAGCATCACCAAAACACCCATCAATATACGGAGTGCAGCCAGTCCACGCAGATCAAGGCTCAGAGGACGGAGAATCCAGCGCATTTTGAAGAGTTGTAAAATGGAAACCAAGGAAATTTACAGAAGATTCAGATGATGAACTATTCTGCGTTTTCTTCAGCAAAATGATTTTAGGAGAGGGAGGACACATCTCGCGGCAGCTTATGGGAAGAATGGGAGTTCCACCGACCGCCAAGCACGGAAGAACTCCCGGATCCTGATTGTCGCAGGATCAGGATCATTTCTCCGGCGGCCCAATCCTCCGTCAGAGAAATTGTAATGTTCTCAGTTTATTAACTGGGAACAATCTATTTGTAGCAGGAAGTATTCCTTTTGTTGAACAACACATTACCACTGGGGAAGCTTGCCTCAGGACACCGTAATGCCAAGTCCTTGCTGATCAAGAGGAATCATGGCACCCTTTTCAATTGTATAGCCCCCTTGGGCTGGGTCTCGAACCAAATCCAGATCACCATCCAGATCGAGATATCGTGTATTGGGGCAAGCCAAGGCCTGGTGGAGCGCAGCTGTCAAACTGAGGCGGCTTTCATCATTGCATCCCCACATCAGGGTACGTCCCGTCTGCTGAGCCAGATTGGCAATCTGGCGTGCTGGACCTAGACCTCCACACTTCATCAGTTTGATGTTGAAGCCCCCACAGAGCGGATCTTGGAAACCATACCGCAGCGCATCTTGCGGGCTTTGTAGACTTTCATCCAGTACTAACTGCTGCCGTTGTTCCAAAGGCAGAGACCGTAACTGCTCCGTTTCTGAAACAGGCATGGGCTGCTCTACAAACTCTAGACGCAATTCATCAAGTTTGGCCAGCAGTGCTTGCAGGGCTTGAAGATTGTAACCTTGATTCGGGTCAACTCTCAGCAGGATTTCCTGAGGGAGTTCTGCTCGCAGACGCTGCAATAGTTCAAGATCAAACTCTAATTCCTGACCAAGCTTGACCTTAAGAACTGAAAAGCCTTTGCCCACCTTCTCCTTCGCTTCTGCCAGAGTTTCTTCAATCGATCGCAGTCCTAGCGTGATTGAAGTCGGCAGACTGTTGTGGCAGCGTCCCAGCATATCCATCAGAGGAACGTCCAACCGACGAGCAAGCAAATCGTGGAGGGCCATGTCAACTGCAGCTCGGGCTGCTGGAGCTTTTGGAAATTCAGTCTCTAGATAGCGCAACAACCGAGGCAAATGGCGCACATCCTCTCCCTGAAGAGCACTCATCGCCTGAAGAGCAGCGTTGCAAGCTTCATCTGTTTCACCAGTTACCCGCTGGCCCGGACTCGCTGAACCCCAACCATAATGACCTGTGTCGGTTTGCCATTCTACAAAATGAAGTGTCGTCGACTCTGTCGTATGGTAGGAAATCGCAAAGGGCTGAGTAAGAGGAATCTCTTCCTGAAAAACACGAAAGGAGGCTAGTTTCATGATTTGACCTCACGAACAACAAAGTCGCGCAAAAGTGGCAGAATGCCGCACACTCCCTGCTCCAATGGCAAAAAGACTGGAAGACCCAAGCGTTGCTCCAGTTCTGCCCGCACTCCCTCTCGATCTGCCTCAGCTAAACCTTCGCCATTAAGAGTTACAGCGAGTACTTCAGAACCGTAGAGTTGAATGATCTTGATGTCATCCGCAATATCCGCCATTGGCCAAGGACGTTCTGTAGTCTTATATAGCTCTCGTCCTGGAGCGTGCTGCAAAATTACTCCCTTGGCCTGCGCTGATGAGAGGAATTCCGCTCCACAGGGTCCACTCGGATTACGTAGGGCTGACTGTCCTTCAATCAGGATCAATTGGGGGGCAAGCTCAAGATCACAGCGCACGATGGCACTTTCCAGTTCACCACTGACGAAGTCATTGGGCGTTGCATCCAGAATAAATCCATAGTCATGGGCCGACTGCATCCAGCCAGTTTGTCCGGTGTAGATCAATTCGGTTTTCAGGCCTTCTGCTTGACAAGCATCACGAAGCCAGCGGGCTGTTGTCCGCTTACCCAAAGCACAGTCAGTTCCCATGATCACCACACGGGGAGCTTTGACATCAAGAATTCCCCCACACCAGAAGCGCAATTGTTCTCGAGGTCGTGGCTTTCGCAAGTCGAACAAACTTCCTCCATGATGCTGTGCCAGGGCAACCATCTCTGGATCTTCAGCAAGCCAACTATGCAGGCCGTTGACAATTTTCAAGCCCTGACGCAGGCCGTCGGTCACTGCACTCCTAAGATTGTCATCAAGCTTTCCACCCGCAATCGCCACTCCAATGATCGCAACTTCGGGTCGTGTCTGCGACTGAGCACAGGCTTCGGCGACGCTGGCATAGATGCCGATTCCACGGTCTTTTCCATCGACAATTTGTCCCGCTTCTTGTCCTGCCTGTTCTGGATCGAGAACTCCCACGATCTGAAAGCGTTCGCTACTTCGAATCAGGCCAAAAGCTGTCTTGGCAAGCTTACCGTTGAATCCTCCTGAGGCCAGAACCAACGCCGGTTGTTTACTAGTCATAGTCAAAATCTGAACAGTGGAACATCGTCTGGATCACTGGTTACACCTCACTGCTCGCTCTTGAAAAGTACCTTGAGCTTTTTGTCAGCGCACAAATCCAGAAATTCTACGAAGGCGACCAAACTAGGCTCAGTTTGGGGGAGAGGCAAGCGGAATGGTGCGATAACTTTGTGGTGAAGTTGTTCCCCAGGAGGCTTGGTCCATTCGAAAAAGAAAAAATCACATTGCTGGTTGGGGAGCACTTCGGCACTGTCGCTGGATCATCCAGATTGGGGGTAATACAACCAGCAAAGTCAGCATCGAAACTAGTCCTACCTGATCCATACCTCGCAGATAGCCATTCTCCATGGAGAGCAGCCCTGTACTCCAGAAACCACCCAAACCCATGGTCATGTTAGGTAGGGTAGGACACGTGATCCCTGTTACTTACTTGTTGAGAGATTCTTCGCAGACTGCAATGATCGCCTTCAACACCTTCTGCGCACGTTCTTCCGTGACGGTTGCCAGCACTTCTTCCTTGGACAAGATCTTCGAAG
>PBZZ01000080.1 GCA_002730365.1 Deltaproteobacteria bacterium | reverse complement strand
ACTCAGGTCGGCAAAATTCAGTTCTGCTCCAGTTAGGTCGGCTTCTAGCAGATCAGAATCACGCAGATCGGCTCCAGCTAGGTCTGAATCACTCAGGTCGGCTTTACGCAAGTCGGAATCACGCAGATCAGAATCACGCAGGTTGGCTTCTCGAAGGTAGGTACGAAACAGGTTGGCTTCCTGCAGGTCAGCAAAAGCCAATTGGGCTTCACCTAGGTCGGCATTACTCAGGTTGGCTTTACGCAGATCGGCTTCTCGAAGGTTGGCTTTACGCAGGTCGGCTTCTCGAAGGTCTGAATCACTCAGGTCGGCTTTACGCAGGTTAGCACGAAACAGGTCGGCAAAATTCAGTTCTGCTCCAGTTAGGTCAGCATTACTCAGATTGGCTTCTCGAAGGTTGGCTCCAGTTAGGTTGGCTTCTCGAAGGTAGGTACGAAACAGATTGGCTTCTCGAAGGTTGGCACGAAACAGGTTGGCTTCTCGAAGGTAGGTTTCTCGCAGGTCGCACATTTCGCATGCGTTCGTTGCTTTCAATTTATCCAAATTTTCTTGCTTAAACCCAGAAGCTGGTGCAGCAAGCAAAGTTATCGCTAGTGACAGAATGATTGATCTCTTCATGCTGATGTCCTTGTTTGAATTTTATTAGCTAAACTTAATCGATTACGAATTTCCTGCACGCGCGATGGTACCAGAACTGTGAATTCCAAGTACGAAATATTTACGGCGCCCCCGTTTGTGGGACGCGGTTAACTATACCAAGCAGGCGCGTTGCTTTTGTGCCCCCTAGGGAGAGTATGGATAGCTTGTAGTATGGTACTTTTTTGGCGGTCAATGCGTATGATGGATGATCTAGCACATCGGATTCTAAATCCGATAACCGTTGGATTCAGATTCAGTGACGGGTAGAGCCTCTCAGCTAAACTAAGTTCTAATCCAGTAGTATATGCGACCAATGTATTCCCTTATTCCTGATGAGGTTCTCTGGAATGCGCTGGCACTAGGAAAAAAGGATTGCCAAGTATATGTTCTATAAAGTTCCTTAAAATCTGTTGGGTACGGTTCACTAACGACATCTGCTTGGTCAAAAATTAGCTTAGCTCTTGGCATATGAAAGCTCGAAGTTACCAGGATGATGCTAGGTATCCCGACTGATTCCATCATTCGACGAACTACACGAGCTTCATCAGCAGTATTTTCAACAATTCCACTGAGTAAAATTTGTTTAGAATCAATCCCCATCCTGATAGCCAAAGATTTTAGTACTTCACTTTCAGGTGGGAGATCACTCCAAGGTAATTTTGTGCCGACAAAAATAATGTAATCCGCTTTACCTTCATCTAAAATTTTCAGACCTGTGAAAAACCGATCTAGATTTTCCCATTGAGTAACTATCCCATCAGCTGTTTCAAAACCTCCCAGCATGCCTCCCAAGACCACTACAGCTTTATGAATCCCTAATTCTTGAACTGGCCTGTAAGGATAATCTTTTTCAAGACTGCTCCAAATGAATGAAGCAGTAACTGGCAAAGAAAAAATTATTAGGCAGGCAAGAGCAGCAATTGTAAGCCGGACTTGACGCCACTTTATGTTAATCAAAAGCAAAAGGCATATGAATCCCAGTGGAGAAGCTATGAGAGGCAGTAGTTTATGTAGATAGATCATATGCGCTACACCTTGGTCATAATTTTGAAAGTGTTGGCTCTTTTGTTGGCCAGCTTGCCTGTTTTGAATTTTAGCCTGCTTAAGTGCTTATAATTCGATTCCTACCATCAGCACCATATCCTCACTTGCGCCTCTTAGCCCAGAGATGGTAGCCACCGGCAACTAGACCCAATAGCAGGAAGAGCCAAGCCAGGGGGATCAGGGCAAACAGCTCAATCAATCTCCCGTCCTCATCTACTGTTGCTCCTGCCAGTTCATACCCCAACCAGCAACCGACACTCAGTCCAAAGAAGATCAGCGCCAGCACCAGATAGCGATAGCTAGCCATGAACACACCCTACCAGCGCTGCCGTTGATACTGCTGGTAGCCCATTTCAGCACTGAGCATCATTGCAATCGAGCCCAATTCCTGCGGCGTAAAGCGTTGCCGCAGTTGCTCCACCACTCGGTACACGGACGTCTGCATTGCCGGAAGCTCCCGACACTTCCCCAAACAGGCTTAGGTAAGTTGCTCCAGAAACCTCTCCCCAAACAGCATCGATATCCGCTGTGCTACCACTTCTGGGTTGGTGCTTTCCTCCAAAACCAGCCAGGGCGCGATTCTGGAGTAGACCCGCTCCTGATTCAGCACAGCAGCCACCGTGGTTTTCGAGCAATGCAGAGCCCTTGCGATAGCTCGCAGGGACAACCCCTGCTGGCGGAGCTCATGAATCAGCCGGTCCCGTTGCCGGCGGTAGTCCCACTTTGATAGTTTCGCCATTGATCCCCTACAAACTGAGTTCCTGGCCATCGGCAGCCAGTGTGCGTTGAACCTCCAGCAGCTTTGCCAGATGGGCTTTGAACTGCTGGTGAAAGTAACTCTGGGCAAAGCGTTCAGCTTCTGTGCGACTTCCGCAGAACTGGAAGGGGATCTGGTAGCGCTGCTGCCAGGCCACTAGGGTCGCTAGGGCAGAGTCCCTGTTCATTCTGCTGCGGTATTGGCCAGTCGCCAGATCCTCATAAGCACTCTCTACCAACACGATTGCTGACTCAAAGGCTTGCATCCTCTCCAGTTCCCGCTCAAAGCGCTCACGTNCACTGGTCATGCAACNGATCAACTCATCTACACCGTTCTTGCGCTCCAGCAGGTAGCGACCACAGGNACTACTGTAATCGCCTGTTGCCAAGNTGGTAGTCNCTGTNCGCATGGGNGANAGGTCCCAGGGTTGCTGCTCACGGCTATCCACCAACACCTTCACCTGCTCTTGAGGCCAGTGTCGAATACGGTGGGGAGTCAGTTTGGCGATCCTCATGGTTCTTCTAGCATTGCTCAAAGGGAAAATCTGAGGCTCCTAGGCGTCTTAGTTGGTCGGAGCACAGTTGTTTTTCGATTGAAAGACTCCTACCTGTCAATACCGTCAGTACCTAGAAGGCCAAAACTTTTTTCTTGCGCATATATGCACATCACTATGTGTAAAATATGTTTTTTAGAAAGTAGGTATTGACGGTATAGCCGGTATTGACAACCCAAGTTTTATCTGGGCTACAGGTGTCAGTACTTCGTGCAGCAGGTATTGACAAGGTGCTGACAAGCCAACTTCAACCATTTTTCTTCCGAAAAACCGTACGGCGTTCTTCACCATTACGCTCCAGCCGCTTTTCAAAACCCATGTGGCGCAAGATCGACCCAACTCTCATTTCATCTCCACGCTTCCATTGACCCTTGTTAGCAATTTTAAGCGCATGCTCAAGAATCTCAGCTGTTGTCACGCCATCATGGCTTTTCAGATATT
The DNA here is from genome assembly GCA_002730365.1 of Deltaproteobacteria bacterium. The sequence continues at coordinate 3,571 of PBZZ01000080.1, read as the reverse complement.
CACTGATGGGTTCCTCCCAAGCATCCACCTGGTAACGTTCCTCCTGCTCTTCGACAGCTTCTGTCCTTGCTTCTTCACTGAGCAGAAAAGATTCTCCCCTTTGATACCGTATAACAGCTTCAGCCCAGAGTTGGTCTCGATCTTGGCGGAGTCCTGAGATGTTGATCGCTTCACAGTGGATAGGCCAAAATCTGCGATTACCCGTAGAGTCAGGCAGGTAGTCTTTCGAGTTGGTTGTCCCACCAAAAACGCATGTACGGGGTTTATCTACCGCATGGCGGCCATAGGCTGGACGATAGCGATCATGAGTGGTGGTTATGAATTTCTTCACAGTTTCTACATCGGAACGTCGCATTGCTGCCAGCTCAGCGATTTCGATAATCCATACTCCATCCAGCTTTTCGGCGGCTTCCTTACCACTAAACGTGTTCAGTTCATCTGACCAACCATTGGCAAGTACCGCAAAAACCGTAGATTTGCCGATTCCCTGCTCACCTTCCAGAATCAGCACATGATCGAACTTGGTCCCTGGGTTGTAGGCTCTAGCTACGGCTGCCAGCAACCAGCAGCGTCCTGCTTCTCGGATAAATGCAGAGTCTTTGGCCCCACAGTATACAGACAGACAGTTATCCAACCTGAATTGTCCGTCCCACTCCAATGAGTTCAGCCAATCGGTCAGTACATTTCGGCGACGAACGCCTGAGTACAGCATGACCCCTTCGTGCACCAGCTTAGTGCTGATCCGTTGCAGACCCTCATCAAAGTTTTGGATTTCTTCAGTGAGCACCAAGTCCCGGTGGTCATCCCACTCCAGAATTTCACCGGTTTCTGCCTTGGTTAGGGTTTTGTGTAGGAAATTATCGAACCAGATTTCAGCCCTAGTCTGCTGTAGGTACTCCTTCACGTTGTGTAGATTTGCAATGAGTACTTGCTTGTCCTGCGAGATATCTTTCTTATGCCAATCGGCTTTATCGAAGTCGATAGCTTGAGCAAACATCCTGTCTGGGGAATCTGGGGATGCTCTCTGATTTTGAGTTTCCTGTTGTTCTTTCGGGGCTACGAGTGGATGCTGGGTGCCGTCTGCAAATCCGTCTCGGACATCTTTCTCTGCCTGCGTCGAGTTTGCGGTGTTGCTAAGTGCAGCTGCGATCAGCTTAGATAGCGCCTGCTGCTCATTGAGGTGACCCGAATCTGCGAAGCCGCCCACCAGCCTGGCCTGCTTAAAGCGAGTGTTATGTTTCTCACCATCAGGTGCTTGTTCAATCTTTTGGGTAGCAGTCTCTAGAACAGCCTCGGTATATTTTCGTTCTCTACTTTGGCCGGCAGGTTTCCGCCGGGGCTTGGTTATCGCTAAGGAGGTGGGTCTTGGCGTTTCTGGAGGTGGATCGGGTTTCCACTTGTGCACATCCAGAACCGAAGCATCTAGGTTGAAGTAGGCGTCCGAGTCATAGGTCATGAAGCACATTCGGCAGACGTCTTTGCACTGTGGATCAATCGTTAAGCCGTGGATTTCTTTGAAGTAGCGTTCTGCTGCCTGAAAATGCCGCAGATGCTCTTCTGCATTGGCTGCTTTGGGAATGCGAATTCCTGCTTTCAACCCATTTCCTGATGGACTCAGGAAGATTCCTTCCAAGTGTCGATCGCTCTGAAGATTGTGTTTGATTTCCTGGATTTGTTCTCGAGTACCCAGCTTATCCAGGTCAATCTGAAGACGGCCGGAATGCTCAATCAGTCCAACGTTATTACGATTTTCAAACTTTCCAGACCAACAGAACGCTGGCAGTTCCTTTTTTAGCTGACTGGCCTCTTTAAATTTTTCTGCAGCAACGAGTTCACGGATTTGCCCGATCTTCTTTACCGTACTTTGCGGGGGTTTACGAATCTCGTTGTAGACCACACCCAAACTTTTCACCATCTGTTGCTTGAATCCAACACCGATTCCGCAACTGACGTTGGGTGGATTGGGAATTGGGATGGGCTGTTTACCCATAATCATCTCCTATGAAATCATGGAGACAACCTGGATTGTGGGCGGAGATCGGCTTGATTTTTGGCGGATTTAGCCTAAGATCTTTTTAGAGATTTAATCTTATCCACCCAGTTCCGGCTGTCGGAATTTAAAGCCTCAGTTGCCTTGGTTACTCCCCTCGGCGATTGGGGCTTTTTTATTTCTGGGGGACTTCTAGGTGCTTAGATAGCTCAGCTTCCAACAAATGCTGAACAAAGCGTGACCTAAAACCTCGGGGCACGACTTGATCCAGCTTATGCACTAGCTCTGCAGGAAGGCGCAGGTTTGTCTGCAGTTTCCCGTTGGAATCTGGGATTCGATGGTAATGGGGGATATTCAGCATTTTTTCTCTTGAGTGGCTATTCTTGGGCTTTATGGGTTGATCCAATCTCCGTAGGTTTCATCTACCTACTGGGACTCTTGCTGGTTTGTCCTCCAACTCGCAGTGCTGCAGGGCGTTGTCCACCTTACAGAGCAACGATGCTGGGTATTCAGCCCGGGCATTGATTTGGCGTTGTCCACCAAACAAAAACCACTTGCAGTTGCTGGCGTTGTCCACCAAGCCGCTGCAATGCTGTAGTATTTTCCAGTTTCGAGTTCCTCACATCTGATGGCACTAGGAACTGGGGGTCACCAGTTACCAGCGGACACCTAGATTGAGGGCCGGAGCAGGCTCATTCCTATCTGCTCAAAAACTCCACTTCCTCACTCATCTGCCGAAGCGTTGCTGTTGTCCAGCGGAGGGTTTGTGGCCACCTGTCTTAGTTTCGACAGGTAGTTGGTCTGCAATCTTTGCTTTCTCAGTATGTTTTCAGCTTTGGTCAAACTGAAAGCGTCTCAGCTTTGGTCAAACTGCGAACCCATCCTGAGGTCAAACAAACATTGTAGTTTGGAATGCAATTGTTGCTGTGGAAGTAGCTTTTGTCATTAAAAAGATCAAGAATATTTTTTTTTAGATCCTTAAGAAACAAATAAATAACGTATTTAACAATATACTAATTCAAAATACGCATTCTACCACCTCCCGAATTCGTACTTTTCCACACCGCCATCCCAGCTATTTCCTGGCCTCCCACTGAAAAAATCTGCTCATAGCCTGTTGTGTATGGGCTAGTGCATTGGCAGAGCGCGGCCCAACTGCATCTCCATTTCTGGTACAGCATGCTTTCTGTGGTCCTTGTGTGCTGGCCATGACTGGTACGGGAGTCCATGAGATGTCCCACCTGCCTGCGTGATCTTGACCCACAGAATACAGATTTGGTGGGCTTTGCTCAGGAGAGTTGGAGCTCTGATCTATCTCCCTTGTCAGGAAATATCATAGACGATCAGCAACAACGGCGGTTCCGCGCTGCTTATCTGTACTATGCAAGATAGTATGAGCAAGAGCGCTTTGATGTTTGGCAACAACGACAGCAGTGTTACCAAGCCCGATGTGCAGAATTTCGAGCCTCCGTGCAGCAACAGTTTGCCCTCATCAGAGCAAAATTTCAGGCCGTTGAATCTGTATTACAGGATGTGCTGTCAGCCCAGGCTGACCCCCTCCACAGCTTGGATGAGCAGCTG
>PBZZ01000079.1 GCA_002730365.1 Deltaproteobacteria bacterium | reverse complement strand
TGTTCACTCCTGAAGAAGTAAAAAATACTTAAAGACGCTGTTACTGAACTTTATGATCAACGCGAAGCTTATAATGTGATGGAAAGGGTGATCAAACCGTCAGAACTAATTTTGCAACGCACCTTTAAGAGGGCCGGTTACCAGATTGGGGTGCCATCCATGAATGCAAAAGCCTGTTGAGCATGTGTTTGGTGAAAAGCTCTACATGGCTGCACCAGTTCAAAATTAATAAGAAAATGGCATTCGAAAGTGATGTTTAGCAATGTCATCAAGACTATGGCACTTGAATCAGTAACGACATGATGCCTGAACCAAAGGCAATGAATGTTGCGATTTTTCTGGATGATGCCAACCAGTATAATGGCCCTATGAAGTTTATTCCGGAAGCCACAAGCATGGGATCCTCAAGGTTGGACATGATCTGACCACACAAGCTATACCCTGTGGGCGATTGACAACTAATTGATCCGCCAACTAGTCGAAAGTGCTGGGGGAAAAAGGGCGGAATCGTCAGTCCTCAAGCAAGAGCGGGTTTAATGATTCTTTTTCATGGGTGCCTGATCAACAATTCCACAATTAATCTTTCCCCTTGGAATCGTGCCAGCGTGTATCTGAGTCTTGGTGCGGTAAGCAATCACATCCGGCGTTTCAAGCGCCCAGAGTAAATTGCTCATCGAGATTTTACTCCAATCGAGTGTCTGCCCGATGATTGTCTTCTCTCAGATCATCCAGTCGATCTTCCATGGGGGATGCTGAAGTCTGCCTTAGAGACCTCTTTGGAAAAGTTCCAGCCTAACCCTCACCAGCCTTTGACTGACTCTGGGGTCGTTGAACCACTATTGCGACCCCAAGTACCGCTACCAGCATAACCACAACCACCAGCCAACCCAATTTTTCATCAAATAGGCACCAGGCTTCAATTACTGCGGCAGGTGGCACTATGTAAAAGAGACTTGCCACATCGGCTGCCGCACCCGACTGAATCAAGCGCATCAAAATTAGAATTGATCCAATCGATAGAACTAGGGCCAGCCAGAAAAGAGCAAAGATTGATTCGAAATTCCATTCGACAACCATCGTCTCTAAAAAAAAGAGAAAAGAGCCCGAAGATTGTGAGCGCGGAGATAAACTGAATCACAGCACCAGTTCGGATATCTAGCTTGGTCGCAAAACGTTTTTGATAAAGCGTGCCCAATGTGATGGAGATTAATGCCGGGCTTGCGAAAAAGATTGAGTCCATCCCAAAGGAATTTTCTTCAGGTAGTTTTTCCGTTACAACCATCCAAACCCCCAGAAATCCTCAGAAAAGTCCCATCCATTTCTTTCTTGTGAGCATTTCTCGCAGCAGAGGCCCAGCAAGGACCCCAGTTAGCAGAGTTGTAAGCCAACGATAAAAGCTGCTATGGCAGCTGGTAAACCACCTTTGATAGCGACGAATATACCACCTGAGTAGCCCCCATGGACCAATACACCAACAATTCCAGCATGTAACCAATCTGAGAGATTTGTGGGCCAAGACGCGTGATACCATCATACCAAAGGCACCTGAAAACAAATTGCGATCAGAAATCGTAGACTCAGAAAAGTCATCGGTTCCGCATGGGACATGCCCAATTTTGCACCAATAGAGCCTGTGCTCCAGAGCAGAACAAATAGGATGAGAGCTCCCTTGGATATGAGAGTTCCGGGGATCATTTGAGAAAGAATATTTAGATTGATGTTTGGGGATTCAACTTGAAGTGGCCAATTGTTCTAGGGTAGCAAGTTCAGATTCACTGAATCCTGCTTGGAGGCGTGCTTCATAATGCAAAGGGCCGCGCAATCGACCTGAAAAATACTGATTCAATAGATGAAGATAAGTAATTTCCGGACAGATGTTCCTTTGCTGGCAGAGATATTGGAACCAGTGGTTGCCGATTGAGACGTGTTGTATTTCTTCCTCCCAGATAAGTTGTAGTATCTGGGCAGATTCAGAATCTTTGATCTCTTCCAGCTTGGAAATCATGCCGGGGGTAACATCTAGCCCACGAGCTTCCATGACACGCGGAACAAGTGCCATCCTTATTAGGACATCATGAGCGGTGTTTTCAGCCATTTCCCACAAACCAGAGTGGACAGGAAACTCACCGTAGGCAATGCCCAATTTAATTAGACGACCTTGCAATAGTTGAAAATGCCGGGCTTCATCAGCGGCGACTCTCAACCAGTCACCATAATAACGACTTGGCATCTGTTGAAAGCGATAGACTGCATCCAATGCGAGGTTGATGGCGTTAAATTCAATGTGAGCGAGTGAGTGAAGCAATGCAACCTTACCGAGAGCGGATCCGAGTCGTCTTCTTGGTAAGTCTTTAGGAGCAACAAAATTCAGGAAGGGAGGATAACCTGCTTCTACTAGATCTTCGACGGGAAAAGCTTTCTCATGATTTAGTTTCCCTTCTTCAAAATCTTGTTTTAGATTTTGGGTTCCTTGAGTTTTTTGCTCGATATCTTTTGAGAGGAGAACTTTTTGGGTGGATTCAAATAAAGATTTCATGCGCCCTTGAGGCTAGCGCTGCCAAGCTGGAATTCTAGGCTTGCCTCCAATTGCACAATGTTCTGCTGCTCAATCTCCAACACGTGTTTATAAGCTTTTAGCAATCCCAGCAATTCCTCAGCATCGGCTTCAGACCATTGGAGTTGCTCTGGTTCAGAACCGAGTATGGCATTGATTCGAAAGCGCATCACATCTACTAAAGGGAGACGAGTTGTACTATTTGAAGAGTATTTATCCAAAAAACGCTGGATATTGATCAATGCATCTGACTGCCAATCATTATTATCACTCATCTTGTGATTTCTCGTGGAGTCTTTTAAGAACGGAATTGACAGCCTCTTCCCATTTTAAAGGCAGAGAACCTGTCAATTCTTGGTAACGTTGAGTTGAAAGAACTGAATAAGCAGGCCGCGGAGCAGGCAAAGAATATTGATTTGTTTGAATCGGAGTGACCACTGGCAGGGTCTTTATTAGGCCCATTTGATGAGCTTGTTTGAACGTATAATTTGCTAACTCGAACCAACTACATGAATTCAAACCTCCGAAGTGAATATAATTTTTCACATCCCCCCTGATGAGTTTGCAAAGGGCCATAGCTAAGTCTCTCGTCCAAGTCGGTGAACCGAATTGATCTGAAACGACTCTGATTTCATCTCTTTCAAGTCCAAGTCGGAGCATTGTTCTAACAAAATTATTGCCGTGAGCAGCAAAAAGCCAAGATGTTCTGACTGTTAGCCAATCAGCAGCACTTGCCTCAATTCTCTCTTCCCCGTCTCTTTTGCTCTTCCCATATACACCAAGCGGTGCTGTATAGTTCATTTCAGTAACAGGAGTAGTGTTGCTCCCGTCAAAAACAAAATCTGTGGACAAATGAATGATCTTTGCCCCAGATCGATGACAAGCTTCTGCCAATTTTCCAACACTGATTCCATTGACATGGAATGCGCGAGCAGATTCCGTTTCTGCCTTGTCGACCTTTGTGTATGCTGCGCAGTTCAGCAGGATATCAGGTCGATAATTTTTGATGATGCTCTCTACCTGCCCCTGATTCGTAATATCCAATTCTTTACGAGGAGGAACATAACACTCGAATTCTGGGAATTGATTCAAAACTGACAAAAAGTCTTGTGCTAACATTCCCTCGCCACCTGTTAGCAAAATCTTCATTCCGAAACCAGTGACTGTAGACTTTCTCGTAAAGAATTTAATTGATATTTCATCACTGTGCGTAGATCTAAATGAACATTATCTTTCCGGATCATTCCAATAACAGCAGGGTTGCTTAAGCGAAGCTTATTGTGAATATCAGAGGCTGAAAATCTTTCATTGCTTAAACACAGGGCTGCAGATGGTAATTTCACTTCCGGTATTCCTCCTCCTCCAGCCATAGATTCAGTTTCACGAACTGTCAATTTCCACTCAGATTTGATAGAAAGTGAGCCATGCAGATTATTCACATATCCGAGAATCTCTTCTTTGGTTCTTTCAAGAAATTCAAGAGTAGGAATTTTCTGAACAACATTATTCATGTTCCCGTAAGCAGTCAGGGTCTGTTCCAGCAAACAGAGAGAAGCCTTATCAAGACGGACTGTCCGATATAGTGGATGATTCTTCATTTTCTCCAAAAGATTTTTTCTCCCAAGAACAATCCCTGCTTGGGGCCCACCAAGAAGCTTGTCTCCGCTGAAACTCATTACATCAACTTCAGTAGCGATTTCCTGTTGCACGGTGGGGACATGTTGAAGTTCTGGTTGTTGAAATCGATAAAAAGTCCCACTGCCCCAATCATATAGTGTTGGAATCTCAACTTTTTTTGACCATTCAACCAATTCATTCAAAGAAACTTCTTCGGTGAAACCCTGGATGAAGTAGTTTGAGGGGTGCACCTTGAGGAGAGCGACAGTTCTTTCGCTGAGGCTATTTTGGTAATCGCTGAGGCGAGTTCTATTTGTTGTTCCAACTTCAATCAGCTTTGCACCAGCTTCTCTAAGAATGTCAGGAATGCGAAAAGATCCACCAATTTCAACTAACTCACCTCTTGAAACCAACACTTCTCCACCTTCACAGAAGGTTTTCATCATCAGAAAAACTGCTGCCGCATTGTTGTTAACAACAGTTGCTGATTCGGCCTTGCTGAGATTACACAGCAGACTTTCAATGCGATCCATGCGTTGACCTCTTTCACCTGATGACAAATCCAATTCAAGGTCAGAATATTGGGATAAAGATCGGATGGTCTGAGATAGGAGTTCTTCACCAATGGGGGCTCTGCCCAAATTGGTATGGAGCACAATGCCGGTTGCGTTGATGACTGGGGAAAGTTGGATAGGCTTTCTTTGAGTGAAACTCTTTTTTGCTTGTGAAAGGATTCCTGTCCGAGAGTTCATCCATTCAGGGATGTCGCTCTCGGAAGAACATTGATTGTAGTTTAGTCGCAAATTTTCCAGCCAGGCTTCGATTTGCCTACGCTGCAAGTTTACGTTTGTAAGACCAGCCTGCGAAAGGGTTAGTTCAATTTCCTGGACCGAGGGGAGATTGCGATACCAGGAGGACATGATTAACCGACCTTAGATGCAGCAGTCTTTTCATCAGGTTGTAATTCAACTTGATCGTCAGATACAGTAGCACTTTTCTTTTGAGATGAATTTATTTCGGAGATCTCAGCTTCAGATTTAGAGGATGGTAGTTCTTCNTCGTTTTTCTTACTCTTAGCAGGTTGNTTCTTCCGAGGTCGAGTAGTCTTNGNGGATATTTTTCTGGTTCCGCGTTTGGNTGATTTTGGCATCTCAACAACAGGGGCTAAGGAATCNGANTGCTCCTCCAAATTTACTTCCCGCGTTTTCGCTGAAGGATNTTCAGATTNAGTCTTTNCCGAATCTCCCAAATTTCTCTNCTCCTTCTTNNCNGAGNATTCGTGTGNCTGCATCTCTTCGTTAGCAGATTTCTCAGCTTGATTTTCAATCTCATCACCCGTGTGCCATGAGTCCTCAGGAGCTTTTTCGGTAATNACCTCAGAGTCTGTACTTGAAGAATTTTTAGAAAGTGTCAACTCGTCTGAAATGAAGTTTTCTTCGGAGAGAGGGACGACCTTGTGCTCTGAGGAAGGATCCAAAATCTTTGTCTCTTCTGAGTCTGTCTGGGCAGATGGCTGGTCTTGGGCAGTAGATTCGTTCTCCTTGGAAAGCGTCAAGTCTTTGTAGGGCTTGGTTGTCTCTGAAGATGCTTGAGCGCTGTTGCCTACGTTTGAATGTTCCGTCGAAGTCAAGTCCTGTGAACCCAACTCTTGGACTTCGACGGAAGGTGCGTTTCCCACGGTTTCTTTTGCTGCAGATTGATTGAGCAAATTTCCATGGGCATCAATATGATTGCTGCTGAAAACGATAGTATGAGGTGGAAGTGTCCTTAGTTTTCTTCGCCAGGGTGAAATAGGCAGGGGTTGCCACGGGGATTCATCCTCCTTGCCATTTTTCTCATGGACGCTGCTGAAGACTGTCCTACCTGCCGAACGCTTTGGTTTGGGGGGGGATTCTTCAAACTCATTTGTTGGAGCAACATTTCCATCATCTTCAGCTACGTTACCATCCTGTTGATCTATTTTATCATCTGATGACTCATCGTTGAAATCACGACGACCTCGACCACGGCCTCTGCCTCTGCTGCGGTTTCTTGAGCGAGATTTTTGTTGTTTGCTATCATCCTCCCCGTCTTCGCTAATTGAGTGGTTTTCTGCCACTGATTCAAGAGGAGTAGCCAATTCTTCTAAAAGTGAATCTTCAGGCTCCTCATTTTGCTCTTTCGAGGGTTGAGGTTCTTTGTGAATACGGAAATCCCTCCGTGCTCTTGCTCTGAAGTCTCGATTTCGATAGGCCTCACGAGGATCACTGTCCACAGACTCTTGAACGAGGCTACCGTCACGTCCAACAAGTTCAATATCTGGAATCTCACCCGGAGTAAGGCTGGGATCAGGCGTGATCTTGATCCTCAAAGAATATTCCATCTCCAATTGATAGAGTTGCTTTCTTTTCTGGTTTAGTAAGTTTTCTGCCAACACGAGGGGGAGTCGTAAACGAACCTCTTGAATCTTGCCATTGAGAACCAGATCTCTCATTTGTCGCAATAGCTTGTTAGCGAGCGAAGAGTTCGAGATGACTTTTCCAGAGCCATGGCAGGCAGGACAAAGTTCTTTTCCGCTTTGCGAGAGACTTGATGCAATCCGCTGCCGGCTCATCTCCAGTAGTCCGAATTCGGAAATTTCGCCTAGAGTCCACTTGGCTTTGTCTTTAGAAAGGGATTCTGAGAGACATTGAACGACTGCCTGACGATTTTGACTATGGTTCATGTCAATGAAATCAATAACAATCAGGCCACCAAGATTGCGAAGCCGAAGTTGCCGAGCTACTTCTTCTGCTGCCTCAATGTTGGTACGGAGCGCAGTCTCCTCAATATTTTTTTCCTGATTAGATTTGCCAGAGTTGACATCAATCGAAACAAGAGCCTCTGTTGGCTGAATTACCAAACTGCCTCCAGAAGGCAAAGGCACTTGGGAGTGGTTCAACCATTCGATCTGATCTTCGATTCGATGCTCAGAGAATATCGGCCGCTCACCAAGGTAGAGCTGAAGTTTCTTTTGACGACCTGGCATGTTGGTCTGGAAGAATTCTAAGGCTCTTTGAAAGGCTTCGGGATCATCGATGATAACATCACCCACATCATCGGTGAAGTAATCCCGTAGCATTCTCACGACAGCGTCTTCCTCTTGGTGTAAGAGGGTTGGCTTCGAGGAATCTTCAAAGCTTTGCTTGATCTGATTCCACGTCCTCCTGAGTGTCATAAAATCTTGCTTCAATTCGCTCAAGCTTCTGTCAACTCCTGCTGTGCGAATGATTGCCGAGGCGTCTTCACTACCTAGACCCTTGAGCAGATGTTTGAGGCGATTTCTTGTTTCGTTGTCCTCGATTCGTTTAGAAACTCCTCCTTTGTCACTGTTGGGCATGAACACGAGAAAACGCCCAGGAAGTGAAATATTCGTTGTTAAAGCGGCGCCCTTGTGAGCGATCTCATCCTTTGCCACCTGAACCATGATTTTCTGGCCAGGATGAAGCAATTGATTGATGGCAGGTCTCCCACGAATCCCTCTTTGTGCCTTGAAAAGCATTTGATTCAAGTCGGAAGCCGCAAGGAAACCATGACGTTCTGCCCCATAGTCAACGAAAGCGGCTTGAAATGAAGATTGGATTTTCACCACAATACCGATGTAGATATTTCCTACGGTTTGGGCTCTGTGGGTGTAATCAATGTAGAGATTGTCCAGCATTTGATTGTTGGCAATCGCGATGCGTGTTTCATCATCTTCAACATTGATCAACATGTTTTTGTTGGAATCTGACATCCTTCTCCTTTGCAAGGAAATTGGAGATGATGACGCTTGGTTCCAAGAGGTAGGTCTCCTAGTGGCAGTAACCTAGTGGCGGACAGAAAGAGCTTTTGTAAGGCTTCTAATAGTTGGTTCCAAAGACTAGCTTTGCTTAGATTCTCAGCAGTCCAACAATACTTTGATTGCTGGGATCTCTTCAGATAAAGTCGTGAAGATTTCAAAACTGTGGAAACCAAGGTCCAACAAATTTGGAATTCAAAGTTCGATTCGTTGAAGCTGAGGAACGACAGTTCCTCAAGATTTCATCGTGATCTAAGCTTCTGAATGATTGTGCCTATTGTTTTCTGGCGTCATAAGATGCTGCTTTTGGAAGCAGGACCACGACTGCAGGTGCAGTCGGAAACTGAGCGTCAGGGCGTGCTATTTGGTTTCCTTCATCGGAACTACCTTGTACTCGCCGTGTTCGTTTTTCAAAATCATTTCAATGCGTTCTTCCGCCTTTTGAAGTAGTCGGTGGCAGTCCCGACTGTGGCGGATACCTTCCTCAAAAGCTTGCAGCGCTTCTTCCAAAGCCAAATCACCGCTTTCAAGGCGACGAACAGCTTCGTTGAGTTGCTGAAGGGAATCTTCAAAACTGGGAGATTCAGCCATTCAGATGGCCTCAATAATTCGACTGACCATCACATTAGGCGGTCCGTCTTGAGCTTTAATGGTCAAATCAGCTGTCAAATAAACGGGTTCTCTCTGTTGAAGCATTTGGTTGACGTTTTCTTGCCAGTTTGGTTGCTGGAGCAAGGGTCTATTTTGGTCACATTGTAACCGCTGTTTTAAAGTCTCTGGATCCACCTGAAGATAAACAGTTTTACCAATGACTTTCAGTAATTCTTGATTTTTTAAGCGGAGATACATCCCCCCACCTGTTGAAAGAATCGTATTGTGCACATTCTGGAGAGTCTCCAAAAGTTTGGTTTCCAAATCCCTAAACGTTGCTTCTCCTGCATAACGGAATATTTCTTCGATTGTGCAACCTTGCTGTTTCTCGATTTGTTGATCAGTATCCAGAAAGAAATATCCTAGGCGATTTGCGAGTTTTCTGCCTACTGTAGTTTTACCTGCCCCCATGAAACCGATCAAAATGATGTTCATGCAGGGATGTCCAGCGAGATTCTATCGTTGGAGCAACTCGCGATCCAACCACCACCAAGCACTCGATCCCCCTCATAAAACACTGCAGCTTGTCCGGCTGCAACAGCACGCTCAGAAAAGGGCAGGTGCAAAATCGCCTGATCTGTTGCCAGAGGTTTCAATATCGCCTCACATACTCGATGAGAATATCTTAGTTGGACCATCACCTCCCTGCATTTTTGCGGAGGTTCAATGAGCCAGTTGATATCTTTTACTTGGATCTCATTGAATAGGAGATTTTCTCTTTTGCCAAGCACAACCTGATTTTCATCGACATTAATAGCGACCACATACCAAGGGGTACTATCACTGATGCCCAAGCCTCTGCGTTGCCCAATTGTGTAGAAAGGAACACCCCTGTGTTGGCCCAGTACTTTGCCGTCTAAATTTATAAAGTTACCTGGGTTTTCAGTGATAAAATTTTGTGCTCCGAGAAATTGACGATAGTCTTTGTCTATAAAGCAAATTTCCTGGCTGTCTGGCTTGGATGCAGAATCAAGTTTTAACTTTTTGGCGATTAGCCGAACTTCAGATTTGATATGGTCTTGTAGTGGAAAGATCAAGCGCTGGAGCTGGTGATAAGGAATACCATGAAGAAAATAGGTCTGATCTTTTTTGCGATCTCTTGGTCGATGGAGCTCAATTTTTCCAGTATCATCTTTGAAAATTTTCGCGTAGTGGCCCGTTGCCAAGAGTTCACAATCTAGCTCGTCTGCCTTTTTCAGTAGGAGCTCACCCTTGACCGTGCGATTGCACATTACACATGGATTTGGAGTTCTCCCCGAAGCGTATTCATTAACAAAATAATCAATAACGTTTGATTGAAAATCTTCCTGAAAATCCAAAACATAAAATGGAATTTCTAACCGCTCACAAATTAGCCTAGCATCGAGTGCTTCATCAAGCGAGCAGCAGCTTTTGTTTCTTTTTGTTGTTTCAGGGCCTTGATACAGTTTCAAGTGAAGTCCAATCACCTGATGGCCTTTTTCTTTTAGCAAAGCAGCAGCAACGGAGGAGTCCACTCCTCCGCTCATTGCCATTGCTACTCTTGTTTCTCCCATATTCTTTGAATCAGATTTCTATTCACGACGTTCAATCGGTTGAAACTGACTGTTATAATCAGTGTAACTCATTCTACGGCCTTTCAGTGGCATTTCTCTATTGCGAATGGCCGTGAAGCGATCATAACTTTCCTTGATGTGCGCTTCGTAAGCTTCACGCATTGTTTTCAGTTCTGCATTCCAAAATTCTTGAGCTGCTTCCCTGAGCCGAAAAGGTACATAAGGCACTGGTTGTGGTTGAGTAGTCGCAATATCTTGAATTTGATTTGCTGTGTTCCTCACTTCTTCTGGCTCTGCTGCATAAATTCTGTCAACAGCATCAGCTGATTCTTGCCGAATGAGGTTTTGAATTTGCAAGCCTAGTGGCACACCTTGAACATTATTTTCCTGAGCCCCAGCAATATCTAAAGTCATAATGAAAAGACAAAAGCCTGTGAAAATTTTTAGGTGGATCATTTTTTTTCTCACCCTCATGCTTCCTTTCGGGGCCTCCGCCCAAAATTATCGCAGAGATTGTTACTTGTCTGAAGAGGCAAGATACAACTGCTTCATGCAGAGTCATACAGGATCATTGGAAACTGCTAAGGCCCGAGCTGCAGAGCGCCGAGATATTCTCGAGCAACAAGCTTCCGCAAGACCGGATCTGATTTCAGAAAGAAATCAACGTAGAGAAAGGGAACTGCAAGAACTGCGGCAAATTGTCGAAGCAGCTCTGCGGCGAAATGTTACTAATGAGGGGAAAAAGTATCAGGTGAACTATGGGATTGTCCTGCAACCCAGAGTGGCTGAGAGTCAGGAACAATCAGACAGGTAGGTCTTGTGAATCTATATAATCGCTCATATATTTAGTAAGGTATTCCTCCAGCTCCACTTCTCTTCCTTCGGCAGCATTTCGATCCACATCAATAAAAGTCCCGAGTAATTTCTTCAGAAGTTGAAACTGCTCCTGCTCAATCGGGTCTAACTCATCCACCTTGATTGAATTCATGTACTGCTCACTTTTCCCAGTCACTTCAAAGATCTGAATTTTTGTAATAGATGGAATTTGTAAAACTTCGTTAAGTTTGGTTTTAGCCGGCTTCTTGGCTGTTAATCTATT
>PBZZ01000078.1 GCA_002730365.1 Deltaproteobacteria bacterium | reverse complement strand
TTTGTGAACTCACAACAAAAATGTTCGAAGTGAGGTGATTTTGATGCAGCAATTAGGTTCAGATTGCTCACTACATTTTGGCATTGTGTCCGATAAGCCTGATTTTTGACAAAGTGATGGCTTACCAACTCTTGATTATAGTGGCATTGACAGATATTTTAATCGTTTTTGCTACTCTGGCTGAGAGTTTCTTCAGCATCAACTATCGCCTTGAGAACACGAAGGAAACGCAATGAACACACCGGTCCACGACATTGATCCACAAGAAACGCAGGAGTGGCAAGAGGCCTTGGAAGCCGTAATTGTCCATGAAGGCAGGGAGCGGGCTCAGTATTTAATGCGTCGACTGATTGATCAGGCGCAAATTGCGGGCGTCGATACTCCTTATTCTGCGTATACACCATACCAAAACACGATCCCTACAGAACTGGAAGCCAGACCAGAAGGCAATCCAGACGTGGAGGAGCGTCTGCAGGCATTTGTACGATGGAATGCAATGGCGATGGTCCTCAAGGCGAATAAAGAGAGTTCGGAACTTGGGGGACACATCGCCAGTTATGCCTCCTCTGCTTTGCTCTATGAAGTAGGCTTCAACCACTTCTGGCACGCGCGTCACGACAACCATGGCGGTGATCTTGTTTATTTTCAGGGGCACTCTGCACCAGGAGTTTATTCCAGAGCTTTTCTGGAGGGGCGACTCAGCGAAGACCATCTGCTGAATTTTCGACAAGAAGCCGGAGGCAATGGTGTTTCTTCCTACCCACACCCCTGGTTGATGCCCGAATTCTGGCAGTTCCCAACGGTTTCAATGGGACTGGGACCGATTATGGCGATCTACCAGGCGCGCTTCCTCAAGTATCTTCACAATCGTGGTCTGGTGGATACCAGCAACCGAAAAGTCTGGGCCTTTCTTGGTGATGGAGAGACAGACGAGCCGGAAACACTTGGAGCCATTGGCCTAGCGACTCGCGAAAAGTTAGACAACTTGATCTTCGTGATTAACTGTAATCTCCAGCGACTTGATGGCCCTGTGCGTGGGAATGGCAAAATCATTCAGGAGCTGGAAGGAGCCTTCCGAGGAGAGGGTTGGAACGTGATCAAGGTACTGTGGGGTGGCAGCTGGGATCCACTTCTTGCCAAGGACCCAAAGGGTTTGCTGCGTAAACGGATGGAGGAGTGTGTAGACGGAGAGTACCAGAATTTCAAGAACAAAGGTGGCTCCTACACTCGTGCTAATTTCTTTGGCAAATATCCAGAATTGCTGGAGATGGTCTCGAATATGACTGATGACGAGATCTGGAAATTGAAGCGGGGTGGCCACGACCTTTTCAAGGTATACGCTGCCTATCATTCTGCTGTAAATCATCAGGGTCAGCCGACCGTACTGCTGATGAAGACTGTCAAGGGCTTTGGAATGGGTGCTTCGGGAGAGGCTGCGAATCCCAGCCATCAGCAAAAGAAGATGTCCAGTGACGATCTTTACAAGTTCCGTGATCGCTTTAGTCTTCCCATTTCTGATGAGCAGGTTGCCAAGCTTGAGCTAGTCCGCCCAGATGAGAGCACTGAGGAGATGCAGTATTTAAGAGAGCGTCGTGGAAAACTCGGTGGGTGTCTGCCAATGCGCTTGCAGCGCGGAGATGAGCTCAAGGCTCCGGAACTGGGCACTTTTGAGCGATTACTGAAGGATTCTGGTGACCGTGAGATGTCCACGACCCAGGCACTGGTCCAGGCAATGACCATGCTGACTCGTGACAAGGAACTTGGCCCGCGCTTGGTACCAATTGTTCCCGACGAGGCTCGGACTTTCGGGATGGAGGGGATGTTCCGCCAAATTGGGATCTATGCTCACGAAGGACAGAAGTATGAGCCGGTTGACCGTGATAAATTGATGTATTACCGCGAAGATCAGAAAGGTCAATTACTGCAGGAAGGAATCAACGAAGCGGGAGCGATGTCATCTTGGATTGCAGCGGCAACTTCCTATAGTTCCTCGGGCTTGCAGATGATTCCGGTATACATCTTCTATTCGATGTTTGGATTTCAACGAATTGGAGATCTTGCCTGGGCAGCAGGCGACATGCAGGCCCGTGGTTTTCTAATTGGAGCAACCTCTGGTAGAACGACCTTGAACGGGGAGGGTTTACAGCACGAAGATGGACACAGCCAGATCCTGGCGGCCAACATTCCCAACTGTGTTTCCTACGATCCAACCTTTTCACATGAGGTGACGGTCATCTTCCAAAACGGCCTCTACCGCATGAACGAATTGCAAGAAAATATTTTCTTCTACATCACCACCCTGAACGAAAATTATCCGCAACCGGGGATGCCTGAAGGGCAGGAAGAGAACATCCTCAAGGGCATGTATCGATTCCAGGAGGGCAAGCCGGGCAAGCTAAGAGTACAGCTTTTGGGTTGTGGTTCTATTTTCTGTGAAGTGATGGCTGGAGCAGACCTGTTGGCTGAAGATTGGGGAGTTCAGGCAGATCTCTGGAGTTGTCCAAGTTTCAATGAACTGCACCGTGATATCGTGGAGGTAGAACGCTGGAATCGGCTACATCCTGAAAAGACTCCAAGGTTGAGTCATGTGGAGCAGTGTCTTGCTGAAACGACAGGTCCAGTCATTGCCGCAACCGATTATGTTAAGCGCTTTGCTGATCAGATAAGGGCTGCTGTCCCACGAAGATACACGGCATTGGGAACTGATGGTTACGGACGAAGTGATTTCCGGAAAGCTCTTCGCAGTCACTTTGAGGTGGATCGCTACCATGTCGCTGTTACTGCCCTGAAGTCATTGGTGGACGAAGGAGAAATTCCCGCCAAGCAGGTTGCTGAGGCTATTCGCAAGTACGGTATTGATCCGGAAAAAACCAACCCACTTTATGCTTGAGAGAGTGAATACATGTCTACGATCAAGGAAATCAAGGTCCCAGATATCGGTGACTTCAGTGATGTAGAGATCATCGAAATCCTTGTCAAGGCAGGTGATTCGCTGAAGGCCGAGGATCCGGTGATGACGTTGGAGAGTGACAAGGCCACGATGGATGTGCCGTGCCCAGAAGATGGACAAGTGGCTGAGTTGCTGGTCAAGGTGGGAGACCGCGTTGCAGAAGGAACGTCGATTCTGACACTACAGACAGCAGGTTCCGGTCAGCAAGCTTCAACAGAAGCGGTGGAAACGCTGACGCCATATGATGCCCCATCCACTGACTCTGCACTGGTCTCAGTACCAGAAGTCTCTGTTTCCGTAGACGTGATTGTGCCGGATATTGGAGATTTTGAGGATGTGGAAATCATTGAGGTCTTTGTCAAACCGGGGGACGCTGTCAATGTAGAAGATCCGTTGATCACCTTGGAGAGTGACAAGGCTGCGATGGAGGTGCCGTCTTCAGATGCAGGCACAATTGAAACGGTATTGGTCAAGGTGGGAGATCGTATTTCTGCAGGAACGGCTGTTGTACGCTTGAGCACTTCAGGCGGTGTTGCGACAGCCCCTTCCGTCCCTGCAGCTTTAACTCCGGAAGTAGTGAAGGCAGACTCAGCCCCTACTCCTGTTCAAGCTGCTCTCACGAGTTCAGCGGCAGAGCCGAGTAAGATCGATGAAACTGCCTTTCGCAAGGCACATGCGAGTCCATCGGTTCGCAAGTTTGCAAGAGAATTGGGAGTAGATCTATCCAAACTGAGTGGCTCTGGCAGGAAGAATCGCATCACTAAAGAGGACGTACAAAATTACGTCAAGCAGGCTGTCACAAAAGCTGAATCTGGAGTCGCTACGGTACCAGCCACTTCTGGAAGCGGGATTCCTGCAATGCCAGAGGTTGACTTCAGTAAATTCGGTGAAATTGAAACTCAGGATCTTCCAAGGATCAAGAAAATTTCAGGGAAGAATCTGCATCGTGTCTGGCTGAATATTCCTGCCGTGACGCATCACGATGAGGTAGATATCACCGATCTGGAGAATTTCCGCAAAGAGTTGAAAGATGAGGCTGCCAAGCAAGGTGTTCGCATCACGTTACTAGCTTTCATCATGAAGGCGCTGGCGGCAAATCTGAAGCAGTTCCCAACCTTCAATTCCTCACTTACTCCGGATGGAGAGAGGTTAATACTCAAGAAGTACTTTCATATTGGTGTCGCTGTGGA
Organism: Deltaproteobacteria bacterium; assembly: GCA_002730365.1. The sequence continues at coordinate 10,164 of PBZZ01000078.1, read as the reverse complement.
CACGCCCAATGGTCTGGTGGTGCCGGTTATTCGGGATGTTGACCAGAANAGCGTCTATGACTTGGCTCGTGATTTAGGTGANATGAGTNNAAAGGCGCGTGATGGAAAGCTCAAGAGTCAGGACATGCAGGGAGGTTCAATGACGATTTCGAGCCTGGGTGGAATTGGGGGTACAGCTTTCACTCCTCTGGTCAATGCTCCAGAGGTTGCGATCCTTGGCTTGACGCGCTCTCGCATGCAGCCGGTTTGGAATGGTAAAGAATTTGTTCCTCGATTGATGCAACCGGTTGACGTGTCCTATGATCATCGAGTGATTGACGGAGCGGAAGCAGCCCGATTTGTAGCGTCCCTTGGTAAGTACCTGACCGATATTCGTCGAGTTTTGCTTTAAGAAGAATTTGTGTCGTGCTTTAATGCTAAACTGTTTATTACAGAAGTTATCCAACACCTTCTTTAAATATTGAATTGGCTCCACGCGTAGCTCACAACTCAATCAAGCCAGCCTTCCTTGCTTTTCTTCTCATTTGTAGCTAATTCCAACCCTAAATAAGTTCTAAAATGGAGAAAATTCGTGTTTTGGTGAACGGCGCTGAAGGCCGTATGGGCCAGGAAGTTGTCAAAGCAGTTACAGCAGCAGCAGATCTCGAACTAGTGGATCAGACAGACCTGGGTGATGATCTGATTGCCAGAATTAATGCTAGCCAGGCGCAAGCAGTGGTTGATTTCACAACGGCTGCCGCTGCGTTTGAAAATACTCGTAAGATTCTGGAAGCTGGAGTGCATCCCGTCGTTGGAACCAGCGGTCTCTTGGCGGAGCAGGTGGTAAAACTCCAGCAATTGGCTCAAGATAAGGGCATTGGAGGGTTAATTGCCCCAAATTTCGCGATTGGGGCAGTACTATTGATGAAATATGCGCAGGACGCTGCTAAGTATCTGCCCGATGTAGAGGTCATTGAACTCCACCATAATCGAAAAGCTGATGCTCCCTCAGGAACCGCAGTCAAGACTGCACAGCTAATCGCTGAAGCCCGCAAGGAAATACCAAAGGCTCTTGTAGAAGAGAAGGAGTTGTTTGAAGGTGCTCGGGGATCAGAAGTACATGGAGTCCGGGTTCATTCTCTGAGATTGCCAGGGTTGGTTGCCCACCAAGAAGTAATCTTTGGGGGAACTGGAGAAACTCTGACCATTCGACATGACTCCATTCACAGGGAATCCTTCATGCCTGGCGTTTGCCTCGCTTGCCGAAAAGTAATTGGAACTCAGCAACTCTTCTATGGCCTCGAACACCTGCTCTGAATAAATGCTGACTCTAAATGATTGTTGAATTTCTGCCAACCTCGTCATTCAAATGGCCATGACATCTCTTGCCAAGACATATAGCCCCCAGGAATTTGAAACTAATCTCTATCAACAGTGGGAAGAAGGTGGTTGGTTTCAAGCGGATGCTCAATCCGATAAGCCCGGCTTCACCATCTCCATGCCTCCTCCAAATGCCACAGGTCAATTGCATGTGGGGCACGCGGTTATGTTGGCACTGGAAGATATTCTGATTCGCTGGCATCGGATGCGTGGCTACGAAGCACTCTGGGTACCTGGTACAGACCACGCCGCGATCGCCACTGAGAACGTGGTTTTACAGAAAATTCAGCGAGAAGAAGGAATTACCGACCCAAGAAAAGAGTTGGGCAGGGAAGAAGTCTTAAGGCGGATCACAGATTATGTGTTGAATTCAAGGGATACGATCAAAAACCAAGTACGCGCGATGGGGTCCAGTTGTGATTGGTCAAGGGATCGCTACACGATGGATCCTCAGCTGAATCGATGTGTTAATGAAACCTTCTCGCAGATGTATGCAGATGGTCTGATCTATCGTGGACACCGAATCGTTAACTGGGATCCGAAGCTACAAACCAATGTCTCAGACGATGAGGTGGACCGTAAGGAAGTGGCATCTCCCTTCTATACCTTTCAGTATGGACCTTTCCAGATTGGAACGGTTCGTCCAGAGACAAAATTTGGTGACAAGTATGTCGTGATGCATCCAGATGATGAGCGTTACTCAGAGTTCAATCACGGTGATACCTTTGAGTGTGAGTGGATCAATGGGCCTGTCGAGGCTACGATCATCAAGGATTCCGTCGTGGATCCATCCTTTGGAACGGGAGTGATGACGATCACTCCATGGCACGATCACACAGATTTTGAGATCGCAGAGCGACACCAATTAGACAAGGAACAGATTATCGATTTTCAGGGGTGCTTGCTGGCAAATGCTGGAGAATTCGCAGGGATGCCCATCGAGGAAGCAAGACCTAAAATTGTTGAGAAGTTGGCATCCAAGGGTTTGCTCGTCAAAACAGATGGAGACTATGTCAACAGTAAAGCCTTCAACAGTCGTGGTGGTGGTTCTATAGAACCACAGATACGCGAGCAGTGGTTCATTGATGTCAATAAGTCTGTAGTGCCTTGGAAAAGTGAAAAGCGGAGCCTGCGTGAAATTCTTATCGCAGTTGTGCGTGAAGGGAACATTCAAATTGTGCCAGATCGCTTCAACAACACCTACTTTCATTGGGTTGAGAATCTTCGAGATTGGTGCATTTCTCGGCAAATCTGGTGGGGCCACAGGGTTCCTGTGTGGTATCGAGGAGAAAGAGATTCTGCAGAAATTCAAATCGGTGTTGCCCCAAATGGGGAGGGCTGGAGGCAGGATGAAGATACGCTAGATACCTGGTTTTCCTCAGCACTTTGGACGTGGAGCACCTTGGTGGATCCAGAAAATGCAGCGGACACCTCAATTTCTTTCAAGGAGTTACTAAAGCAAAGCCCAGATTATCAAAAATTCCACCCAACCCAAGTGATGGAAACGGGGTACGATATCCTCTTCTTCTGGGTGGCAAGGATGATCCTAATGACCACCTACATGGTGGAAGAGGTTCCGTTCCAGACGGTATATCTCCATGGTTTAGTCCGAACCAAAGAGGGGAAGAAAATGTCAAAGTCGGACCCAGCAACTTGTATCGATCCACTAGAGAGCATCCGTGATTACGGAACGGATGCGCTACGGTTAGCATTGCTCGTAGGAACCGGGCCGGGGCAGGATCTGCGCCTTTATCCTGAAAAATTGGAAAGCTGTCGTCGCTTCGCCAACAAGCTTTGGAACGCAGGACGCTACATCCTGATGAACTTACCCGAGCATACTCCGGTGACACCTCCATTAAAGGTTGAGGAAGACCACTCCCGATGGTTGCTACATCAAATTCGACACACTGTTAGTGATACCCAAAGGTTGTTGGAGCAATACAGACTCTCCGATGCGATTGATCAGCTGCGCAGCTTTTTCTGGAACGAGTACTGTGACTGGTATCTGGAGATTGATAAAAAACCTCAGCGTACAGCAATTGATAACCAGGTACTTGCTTACAGCTTCACAACCCTCCTGCGTTTATTACATCCTTTCGTGCCCTTTGTAACCGAGGCTCTATGGAAGGAATTCCATCAACCAAGGTTGTTGATTGGTAGCGATTGGCCAACAGTTATTGAGCAGCATGAGTATCCTGAGAGTCATTCCCGCATCGAATACATCAAAGACGCCATTACGACGATACGCGCATTGCGAGATAAAGCCCGTTTGGGAATGGACAAACAGATTCCAGCCACTTTGCAGTCAATACAACACACAGAATTACTGAATGAGCACAAGGACTTGATCCTCAGATTGGCGCGACTCAGTTCCTTAAGTATCGAATCTAAGGAGCCCAATGTCAGTAATCAGGATGCTGCGCTGAGCAGCTACTTTTCGGACACCTTGGCCCTGATTGATGCTGGAGATGTGGATTGGAGTGAGGAAATTCTCTCCTTGCAGAAAAAGTTCAAGAAGGAAGAAGAGTTCTTCAGGAAAAGTCAGCAAAAACTTATCAATCAGGGATTTTTGGCCAAAGCCCCCGAGAGCGTAGTCAGCGAATTGCGAGAGAAGTTAGAATCTTCTCAGAAGACAATGACTGCTCTTGAAAAGCAACTCCAGGAACTGGAGTCAATGAGAAAGGCATCATGACAATCTCGGATGAGCGGTTTGCTGCGGTGGATTATGTGTGCGGGAAAGGCCCCAACGATTTTCTGGTAAGCATCATCAATAAACTTCCAAATTACGTGGGGAATTAGCAGGCTTGGAACTTATTCACGCCTTGGGAACGGAGCGATCTGTGACTGAAGGCCGATTACAACATGGCCATGCCTCGGCTATGTCAGATCTTGGCCGTTAAACCCCAGAGTAAAAGAATGGAATTCAACCCAGAAGCCTACAAATTGATTTTTTGGGATTTCGACGGCGTTATCAAAGATTCTGTACCTTTGAAGACAGAGGCTTTTGATCAACTTTTCTGTGAATACGGTGAAGATGTTCGGAAGTATGTCCGGGAGTATCATTTGCTTCATGGCGGAGTTTCTCGACACATCAAGATTCCTCATTATTTTAGAAAACTGTTTAATCAGGAACTGAGTGAAGAGGAGACCTTGGAGTATTGTCAGCGTTACGCAGATTCTGTGATCGAGGGAGTGATTGCCTGCCCATGGATTGAAGGCGCTCGTGAATTCCTGAACTCCAATCCCCACGATCAACAGCACATCATCGTAACAGGCACTCCTCAGGATGAGATTGAGCACATTCTGGAAGCGATTGATTTAGTCAGCCCTTTCTCCAAGGTTTTTGGTGCCCCCCATACGAAACCGGAGGTGTTAGCGCAGATGTTGGAAGAGACGAAAATGGAACCCGAAGAATGTTTGATGATTGGGGATTCTATGACTGATCATGATGCTGCTGTGGAGAATCAGGTGCCGTTCTTGCTGCGTGAGAATGAGGACAATCGGGAGCACTTTGCTTTTTTTGACGGACCAAAAGTGCTCAACTTCTTGCATTGGATTCGTTGATTGCTTCACAACATTCTAAATATGGCTCCAATTCGAACTAATTTGGACCGGATTTGGTTGTCAAGTAAAAGAAAATACGCTAAATTTTGAATTAGATCTCAACGGGATTGTTTCCCACTTTTTCGCTACTCCTTAGCCAAAAGGAAACTAATGCTAAATTTTAACACTGCACAGGAAGCCAGTTTCGGTCGGGTCACGGTCGAATCCGGTTCGCTCGAAGATCGGCTGGTGTTCATCAAGAAAGTGTACACGTTGTTAGCCGCCTCTATGGCAACAGCAGCCATTGGTGCATACTTAGGTACAGGCCCACTATTACCGATTGTTGCCTCCAACAGAATGATATTGTTTATTCTGATGATTGGCCTGATTTTCTTTGCCCAGTTTGCTCGTCACAAGCCTGGACTGAATATTGTTGCATTGTTCAGCTTCACGACAGTTTCAGGCCTAACCCTTGGGCCGCTGCTTTATGCCGTTGGACCCAGCATTGCAACTCAGGCATTTGCGCTAACTGCAATTACCTTTGGTGGTTTGACAATGTATGTGGTCTTCTCCAAAAAGGATTTCAGCTTCATGTCTGGATTCCTGATGGTCGGGTTAATCACAGTTGTAATTGGTAGTCTGTTGAACATGTTCCTGTTCCAGAGTCCAATGATGCACTTCATGATGTCGGGTGTCGGGGTGATTCTTTTCAGCGGATTCATCCTTTATGATACATCAAACATCATGCGTAACTATGCGACAGACGAGTACATCTCCGCAACATTGGCTCTCTATTTGGACATCTTGAACCTCTTTACCGCCCTGTTGAGTATTCTAGGATTGTCCAGAGATTGATGGAATTGAATGCGATGGCTGTTCTGGGGAATCCTGATAATAGGACTACCTTTGGGAGCACTAGGTGCGGCATATACGATCTTGGTTCCTATGGCCAAGGAGTCTGTAGCTGAGTTTGAAACTGCCATCGCTCGCTCCCCTTCCAACACCGTTTTGTATGATCGAAACGGTGTTCCTTTCTATACCCTCCGTGGACTTGAAAATCGGATTCAGGTATCCGGTAACCATCCCGCACACTCACTTCGGCTAAGTATTTTAGCTGCTGAAGACTCGCGTTTCTTTCAACATCTTGGAATCGATCCAGTTCGTATTCTTGGAGCGCTTTGGGTCAATCTGCGCAGTGGTGACTACAAACAAGGAGCCAGCACTTTGACACAGCAGATGATCAAGTTGATGCTGCTGACACCCGAGAAAACCTTGGAAAGAAAAGTTCGAGAGGCCTTACTAGCCCTTGCTCTTGAACAAAGACTGACAAAATCTCAAATTCTCGAAAACTATCTGAATACAATCTATCTCGGACATGGAAACTATGGAGTGGAGCAGGCTTCCCAGGTTTATTTCAATAAGTCATCTTCAGAATTGACCCTCTCTGAATCCTCATTATTGGCGGGGATCATTCGTCGACCTGAATTTTATTTGAAAATACCAACCAATGCTTCTGCCGAAGGTGAATTCTATCCATCTGAGTGGTTAGAATCAGCTCGTGACCGCCAGCTACAGGTGTTGGGACAGTTGGAACGCTTAAACTGGCTTCCAACTGAGCAGATTGAGGTAGCTCGTCAAGCACCTCTTAGTGTTCGTCTTCCGAAATCTCAGGGAACAGGAGCTTATTTTGCGCAACAAGTTGTCTCCGAGATGCAGAATACTCATCAGTTGCCGTTTGTATACGGAGGAGGTTATCGGGTCTATACAACCCTGGATACAGAATTACAGCGACAAGCAGAATCGACTGTAGTCAATAATTTTTCTAAGAAGCGTAAGGAACAAGTAGCCTTAATCAGTATTGATCCTACCAGTGGAGAGGTCAGAGCCTTGGTGGGTGGGAGAGATTTCCGCAAGTCACAGTTTAATCGTGCAGTCCAGGCGGTTCGTCAACCTGGATCGGCGATCAAACCCTTAGTGTACGCGCTAGCCTTAGAAGATGGGCTGAGTCCAGCGTCCGTCTGGCGAGATGAACCTTTGAACCTGGAGTGGGAGGACGAAGAAGGATTCATGAACCTCTACGCTCCAGGCAATTATGATGGAAAATTTGGTCTTGAAAGAGAACTGACTGGTTCAACCGGGGTTCTTTACACAGCAGATACGATGACGTTAGCCAAAGCACTGGAGATGTCCATCAATACGGTTGCGGTTCAGGTTCTTCAACAGGTTGATCACAAGAATTTTAAAGAATTTGCCAAAAAACTACAGATTGAGATCAATCCCACCGTTGGACTCTGTGCAGCTTTAGGTTGTGCCGAAACTAGCCTATTGCAGCTGGTTGCTGCCTATCAGCCTTTTTTAGATGAGGGACGCTTTTGGGGGCCCAGTTTCATAACAAAAATCGAAGACAATCAGGGGCGAGTGCTCTACACAAGGCCTACTCCTACATCCACTCAGGTAATGAGTGATTGGACAGCATTTCAAATGCGAAGTATGCTCAACGGTGCTGTTCTTTATGGAACAGGACGTAATGCGAACTGGTCCGGATCATCAAGTGATATTGGAGGAAAAACAGGCACAACGTCTGAATACAGAGACGCTTGGTTTGTTGGTTTTGTCCCAGGGCTCGTGACAGGGGTATGGATGGGATATGATGATAATCGACCCATGTTGAAAATCACGGGGGGCAGTATTCCTGCGCGTCTGTGGCAGGAGTACATGAAAACTGCCTCGAAGAAATTTGAGAACTTTCGACCGCCAGATGATCCTGAACATGTGCTGCTGCCAACCTGTACGATTAACGGTGATCTAGCAGACAGTACTTGTCCGGATGTAGATCTATATCCATATCGAATGAATGATCCTCTCTTAGTCGGTGAACCCTCGACAGAAGCTGGCCTCCGAGAGACACCCATTTCAAACTGGGATACCTCTCGCAGCAATCGTATACCTTTGCCCTAATCTGGGCCTGTGTTACGGAAAATGGAATTTCGAGCGCTTGCTTCATCCAACAAAACTTTTGAATTCAAAAAAATTCCATGAAAAAGGAAAGAAAAGGCCTAATTCTCTCTGGAGGAAGTGGGACTAGACTTTATCCAATGACTAAAGCAGTATCTAAACAACTACTGCCGGTCTATGACAAACCAATGATATACTATTCTTTGAGTACCTTGATGCTCTCTGGTATTCGAGAGGTATTGCTCATCTCCACTCCCGAACACACACCATTGTTCAGAGAACTCCTTGGAGATGGTTCCCAGTGGGGAATCTCGATTCAATACACTGTTCAGCCTTCACCAGATGGATTAGCTCAGGCGTTTCTTTTGGGAGAATCCTTTATCAACAAGCATCCTAGTACCTTGATTCTCGGTGATAATCTGTTCTATGGACATGACCTCGTCAAGCAACTCCAAAGTGCTCATTCTCAATCAGCAGGAGCAACCATTTTTGCATACCAAGTACATGATCCTGAACGCTATGGTGTGGTTGAATTTGATGAAAAACAACAAGTCATTAACTTGGAAGAAAAACCTAAGAAACCACGTAGTTCCTTTGCAGTAACCGGATTGTACTTTTACGATGAGCAGGTCTGTAATCTTGCAGCAGAACTTCAACCTTCAGCACGTGGAGAACTGGAGATCACCGATTTAAATCGGCTTTATCTTGATCAAGGAAAACTTCGTGTGGAACTGATGGGGCGTGGCTTCGCTTGGTTGGACACAGGTACCCAGGACAGTCTGTTGGAAGCTGCAGGTTTTGTAGCAACACTCCAAAAGCGTCAGGGCTTGATGTTAGCTTGCCCTGAAGAGATTGCTTATCGCAGAGGGTGGATTACAGCAGAGAAAGTTCAACAGCTTGCCACACCTCTGGCAAAGAATGCATATGGACAATATCTTCTCCGATTGCTGAAGGAGTCAGCAAATGTCCTATGAGAAAGTGACTCCTACAAACTTAGCGGATGTTCTATTGCTAGAACCAAAGGTTTTCAGTGATGAGCGCGGTTTTTTTCTGGAAAGTTTTAATCAGCGAGATTTTGAAGAAGCGATTAGAAAATCAGTAAATTTTGTCCAGGACAATCACAGCTGCTCTCAACGAGGGGTTCTCAGAGGTTTACATTTTCAGATTAGACATCCTCAGGCAAAGCTTGTCAGAGTGACACATGGTGAGGTGTTTGATGTGGTTGTAGATCTCCGGCGTTCATCTCCATGCTTTGGTCAGCATACCTGCACCCGACTTAGCTCTGTCAACCACCACCAGCTTTGGATTCCACCGGGCTTTGCCCACGGATTCCTGGTGCTAAGTGAAACCGCAGAATTTCTTTATAAGACCACAGACTACTGGTATCCAGAATATGAGCGAACCTTGCTCTGGAGTGATCCTGAATTGTCGATTGATTGGCCTGCTGAGAATCCCCAACTTTCTCCAAAAGACCTTCAGGGTACGATCTTGAGGGGCTGTGACGTTTTTGATTGAACGGTGTGATTCGCATTAGGCTGCCTTTATTTTTCTATTTGCCGCACTATTCTGGTCATCGATTAATCAATCATTCTAAGTAGATCTATGGATCAAACTTTCTTCGCTTAGAAAACATTTATCCTATGCTTTTTTTGATTCTAAAATCACAAGACCCTATTCCCTTTTTATAAAATCGAGTTGATTTGTTCTGATTGAGAAACATCCGGTAAATCTGATCGACACGCTCATAAGAGATAGACCCGATGGCAGTATTATTCCCTCAAAACATTTGTGGAGTTGCTTCAGAGATTTAACGTTATGACCCCCCTTCTTGAAAAACACCTACAGAAAGACCTGCTTCGTGTCCTGACCTGTGGAAGCGTGGATGATGGCAAGAGTACTCTCATTGGTCGTTTGCTCTACGATGCCGGACTAGTCCCAGATGATCAGCTGGCAACTCTGAGAGTCGACCAACTCAAAAGGGGTTTGGCAGAACCGGATCTCTCCTTGCTGTTGGATGGCCTGCAGGCCGAGCGGGAGCAGGGCATCACGATTGATGTTGCCTATCGCTACTTCAGCACGGAGCAGCGCAAGTTCATTGTCGCCGACACCCCAGGCCATGAGCAGTACACCGCCAACATGGTCACCGGAGCTTCACACTGTCAGCTCGCTCTCCTACTCGTCGATGCTCGCAAGGGGGTACTCTCCCAAACACGTCGTCATTTGGCAGCGGTTCGCTTGCTAGGACTGCAGCACGTGGCGGTCGTGGTCAACAAGCTGGATCTGCTGGATTACAACCGAGAGGCCTAT
>PBZZ01000077.1 GCA_002730365.1 Deltaproteobacteria bacterium | reverse complement strand
TCAGCGGGGCACCACTCTGCAAAAAGTTCAATTCATGCTCTGAAGAGCGAAACCATCCTTTGATCAGCGCTTCTACGTAGGGTTCATCATCGATTATCAGGATTCTCATAGTTTTGCTTTCAAAATATTTTTATTACGAAAATTTTATTTTATTAAAAGATAATAAAAAAATCCCGCAAAGAAGTTTATTGTTCTTTTTGAGCCTGTATTCTCTGACCAACATTTGTTTTACAACTGAGCCAAGCTCTACAAATTCAGTATTTGGGCTTCTTCAACTTCCATCTCTGAATTGGCACAGGGTATGTAGTAATTGATCTAACTTTTCTTATCAAGGAGGCTTCTACTGCATGGTAGAAGCCAAAACTTTTAAAAATGCGAGAAAATTTGGTTGGGCCCTAAACCTGCCCCAGTAAAAAAACAATAGATTTATTTAAAAATTAGTTTGCTCTTCTCTAACCAACATTTCTATATTGGCAAAATGTGAATAATTTTATTGAACCCAAGATCATATTAGCGCTGGACGATGAGCGACCCAGTCTGGATTTGGTTCAGGCTGTCTTTCGTAAGCCAACTTGGAGGTTGATCTGCTTGCAGCAAGAAGATCAATTTCACAATATGGTTGCAGAGACGCAACCGGACTTAATTCTGATGGATCAGAATCTGGCTCGGCGAACCGGAATAGAACTTTGCGAAGAGTTGCGTCGCTACGATCACCAAACTCCGGTACTGTTCCTCTCTGCTGAGCAGGAAAGTGGCCGCGAAGAGGCGGCTTTGCAAGCTGGAGCACAGGGGTACTTGCGGAAGCCGATTGCACCCTGTCAATTACGGCAGCAGGTCGAGAAACATCTCGCCTAAAGATTCCCTCTTCTCTCTGGCCATCTGCTCGTCGGTAGCGCTTCTGACGCCACAAAATTCCTCATGGAAAAAGCTCTCCCATTTCGTAGTTCCACAAATTTCTTTCAGAATACTCTAGATGCCCTATCTGTCCACCTTGCCATCCTTGATGAGCAAGGTGTCATTGTTGCGGTCAATGATGCTTGGCGGCGCTTTGGCATGGCAAACCATTACGAAGATTCTAACTGGGGAGTAGGGCGCAACTATCTGGGAATCTGTCAAGAAGCTATCGGAAATCAGACCGAGAATGCGAAAAATGTAGCCGAAGCGATCCAACAGTTGTTATGTGGTGAGAAGGACGACTTTCAAATGGAGTATCCCTGCCACAGTGACACAGAACAACGCTGGTTTCTGCTATCGCTGACACGCTTCAACTTCGAAGATCAAACTTGGTTAGTAGCTGCGCACAAAGATATTTCGAAGGGAACCGTGGCCGAACAAGGTCTACAACTTCGCAACCGAGCTATGGCAGCCGCCGACGAAGGAATTACGATCACGGATGCAACGCAAACTGGGAATCCTATCATCTATGCAAATAGTGGATTTTTACGAATCACCGGCTACTCATTGGATCAAGTGCTGGGGCGCAATTGTCGTTTCCTCCAAGGACCAAAGACTGACCAGCAAACTATTGAAACAATCCGCCAAGCACTTCGTACCCACACTTCCTGTACAGTCGAACTACTCAATTACGATGTTGATGAGCGTCCTTTCTGGAACAAGCTCTCGATTACTCCAATCAAAAATGAGATGGGTCAGACTACTCACTATGTAGGGATTCAGTCAGACATCACTGAAAAAAAGCAACTGGAAGCCAAGCTCCGTCAGCGGACAGAAGAATTAGAAGAACTCAACGCTCGCCTCGTAGATTCTGAACAGGCGTTGCTGCGACAAAACGCGAACAAAGATAAATTCTTCTCGATCATCTCCCATGATCTAAAAAGCCCCTTTCACTCGATTCTAGGCTTTGCTGAAATCCTTTCCGGTGATCTTTCTGACTTTACGCTAGAAGAGATCCAATCTTATGGAAGTCATATTCATGTAGGTGCGCAAAACCTACTCAACCTGCTAGAAAATCTGATGCAATGGACTCGCTTGCAGTCAGGTCACATGGGTTACCAACCAGAACCAGTGCTACTTCGAGAGCGAGTGGGAATGGTGCTTAGTCTTCTACAAGGTAACCTTATAACAAAGAAGATCCATTTTGAATGCTCCTTAGATCCTGAGATGCTGGTCTACGCTGACCGTACCCATCTTTCTCTTGTGATGCAGAACTTGGTTTCTAACGCGATCAAATTTACACAAGAAAAAGGAAAAATTGAGGTCTATGCGAGCCAGCAGGATGACATGATCGTCATTTGTGTTGCAGACAATGGTGTTGGGATTGCTTCCCAGCGCTTGAACGATCTATTTCAGATCGAGACTTCCTTTTCCACAGTTGGCACTGCCAATGAAAAAGGTACTGGACTAGGCTTGATTCTGTGCCACGAGCTTGTTCGCGAGAACGGTGGACAGATCTGGGCTGAGAGTACCTTGAGCGAAGGCTCTCGCTTCTACTTCACACTCCCGTCCTCGATTAGGGCGCTGGCGGTTCTTGATGAAGATTCAAGCCTCAAACAAAACTGAGCAACTCACTTTCATTCTTCAGGAGTTTTCATGATTGCTGATTCACCCATCAGTGTGCGAAAGGTATTTTATGTACTCACGCTCCTCTACCTTGGTATGCTGGCCGCAGTTGCTCCGACCTATCTGGAAATTCTCTGGACTCTGGTCATTGGCGCACCGCTCATTCTGTTGGGCCTACGTGATGTCTTTCAGAAATCACAGACTGTCCCTCGAAACTTCCCAATTATTGGCCACCTACGCTACCTGCTGGAAGAAATCCGTCCAGAACTCTACCAATATTTTGTGGAATCCGACACAGGAGGTCGTCCCTTCAACCGTTTGGAACGAAGCCTCGTCTATCAGCGTGCCAAAAATGCACGAGACACTGTCCCTTTTGGAACTCAACAAGATGTTTACGAAGTTGGCTACGAGTGGGTCAACCACTCGCTCAAGCCTGCTCACTTGGATCAGACTAATCTTCGTATCGCAGTAGGTGGACCAGATTGTAAGCAGCCTTACTTGGCCAGCCTGCTAAATATTTCTGCAATGAGTTATGGTTCTCTGAGTGCTAATGCCGTACTGGCTCTCAACAGTGGCGCCAAGATGGGCAACTTCGCCCACAACACTGGGGAAGGGGGAATTTCAAAATTTCACCATCAGGGTGGTGGTGATCTGATCTGGCAGATTGGTACAGGCTACTTCGCCTGCCGCAACAATAATGGGAGTTTCAGTGCTGAGAAATTTGCAGAAAAGGCATCTCAAGACCAGGTAAAGATGATTGAAATCAAGCTCTCTCAAGGAGCGAAGCCTGGACATGGCGGGATTCTACCTGCAGCTAAGCTAACTAAGGAAATTGCTGAAATTCGTGGTGTGCCAATGGGGCAGGACGTCAACTCACCTCCAGGGCATTCAGCGTTCTCAACCCCCTTGGAGTTGATGGAATTTGTTCAGTTGCTGCGAGAAAAATCAGGAGGCAAGCCAATCGGCTTCAAACTCTGTGTAGGCAAGCGACGTGAATTTCTAGCCATCTGTAAAGCNATGNACGAANCAGGNATCAAGCCTGATTTCATTACAGTCGATGGAGGAGAGGGCGGAACCGGTGCAGCCCCACTGGAATTCACNAATAATATCGGTAGTCCTTTAAGCGAAGGTTTGATCTTTGTAAATAACGCCCTCACTGGATTTGATCTGCGCAAAGACATTCGGATCATCAGTAGTGGCAAAGTGATGTCGGGCTTCGGCATCGTCAAACGTCTGGCACTTGGTGCTGATCTCTGTAACTCGGCTCGGGCTATGATGATGGCGCTCGGCTGTATTCAGGCACTCAAGTGCAACACAAATCGCTGTCCAGTGGGAGTTGCGACAACAGATCGGACATTGATGTATGGTTTGGACCCATCAGACAAGAAAGCGCGTGTCTATAACCTACACAAGAATTTAGAGAAGAGTGTCTGTGAGATCATCGGAGCAATGGGTCTGAAGGATACAGATGACCTGCGGCCCTGGCATCTCATGCGGCGGATCAGTGCTACCGAGATCAAGCACTACGGAGAAATCTACGAGTACCTGGAACCAGGTAGCCTGTTACAGTCCGATATACCCAAATCCTATGCTCGGGCAGTTGCCTCTGCACAGTCTTCCTCTTTTGATTCAGTTCGGCACTGAGCCTAATGGAACCAACCGTCGGTATCCTTGGTCTGGGCTATCTGGGTTCTACCCTCGCGCGGTTGGTTCCTTGGTCACCACAATCCTGGGGAACTTGTCGTCCCTCATCGTACCCTGCGATCCTCACCCAACAGCCACTGCCGGTTGTACCCTTTGACTGGACTCAGGTTTCATGTTGGGAAATCCTGCCGACTCAATCAGCAATCCTAATCCTGACCATCCCACCCATCCGCGATTTGGAAGCCAACCAAATTCACCTAAAGCAGTGGTCCGCCTGGATGCGTGAGCACCGACCAACCTGCTCGCGCTTGCTCTACGTTTCCACAACAGGAATATATCCCAAACAGGAGGGAGTCTGGACAGAGGACACTGGAGAAGAGCCGGACTCTCTTTCCGGCGAGCTACGAAAACAAACAGAAGATCTGCTAGGAGAGACGTTTGATTTACAGGTGGTTCGTCCAGGAGGCATCTACGGACCCAAACGCAACCTCTGGCAACGACTGCGCAATGGCCAAGCGATGCCAACGTCTCCACACCAGCCCACTCACCGTATTCACGTAGAAGATTTAGCCCGGTTAATACACCTGCTGATTCTGAAGCCAGAACTGCCTTCCTGCATCAATGCTGTCGATCATCAACCACTTCCCTCACTGCGAGTTGCTCAGTGGTGTGCGAAACAACGCCCGACAGCCTTGCAACTAGAAAATCATGGTTTGCTGGCTGAACCAGAGACAGACGTCCCTTTCCTCGAGCGTAAAATTTCAAATCAGCGCCTCCAATCCACAGGACTGTTGCTGCGCTATCCTACCTACCAGGAAGGCTATCATTCGTTATTGGATGAACCGCTTAACCAACTCCGAGCCTGATTCTCACTGATCACAGAGACTTTCAACTTCTCAGCTTTCTCCAACTTGGAACCCGCTTTTTCTCCAGCCAAAACATAATCTGTTTTCTTAGAAACACTTCCAGAAATCCGGGCTCCTGCATCTTCCAAGCGTTGTTGCCAAACATCTCTTGGCTCCGTGAGTGTTCCTGTAAGCACCATAGTTTTTCCTTTCAGTGGCGAATCGGGAGTCTGCTGCACTTGCAGTTCCTGTGGTCTTACCCCAGCGTCCCACAATTCCTGAAGCAATGCTTTGGTGTCTGTGCTACGGAAGTAGCAGGCCACACTTTCAGCGATCACTGGGCCAATCTCATGGATTACCCCCAATTCTTCCTGATCTGCTTGTTGAAGAGCCTCCAACGAGCCGTAGTTGCGTGCCAGCAATTGGGCAGTCTTTTCGCCCACATGAGGGATACCGAGCGCGTGCAAAAAGCGAGGCAGAGGTCTTTGTCTTGATTGGTCAATGGCCAGCACCACATTTTGTGCAGACTTGAATCCCATCCTTTCCAAGGGTGTCAAGTCCTCGATCTGTAATCGGTAAAGATCCGCAGCACTCCGTACCAGTCGGTGTTTCAGTAGTTGATCCAGTAGTGCTGGACCGACGGCATCAACGTCCATTGCTCGGCGAGAGACAAAGTGTAGTAACCGTTCTTGTAGCTGTGCGGGACAATCTGGATTTGGACAACGCCAGTCGATTTCATCTAGGTACTGAATTGCTAGGCTGTCACAGGCTGGACAGGCTATGGGTGGATCAATCGGTCTAGATTCACTTACAGGAGCAGGCAGGTGTACAGCCACGATTTTTGGGATGATTTCTCCCCCCTTTTCTACCAGCACCTGATCTCCCAAGCGGAGTTGAAGTCGCTCAATCTGATCATAGTTGTGCAAGGTCGCTCGCGAAACCGTGGTCCCATTTAATTCCACCGGATCCAGAAGAGCCACTGGAGTGAGAACTCCTGTTCGGCCTACCCCAATTTCAATCTCACGCAGTGTGGAAACTGCTTGTTCTGCAGTAAACTTGAAGGCGACAGCCCAGCGAGGAGATTTGGCAGTCATTCCAAGAGCTGCCTGGCCTTCCAGTGAATTTGCTTTCAGCACAATCCCATCCACATCGTGATCAAGGTGACGACGCTCGCTCTCCCAGTGTTCCAGAAAGTTCTTGACTGAATCCCAGTCGGGTAATAAGCGTGTCGCTGGATTGACTGGGAAACCCAGCTCTCCTAGCCACTGAAGATTGGCATAGTGAGAGGTCCTATTTGAGCCCTGAGCAA
This sequence comes from Deltaproteobacteria bacterium, assembly GCA_002730365.1. Next base: position 1,359 of record PBZZ01000077.1, on the reverse strand, counting down.
CTGCATAAATCATGATTTGCAACCGACGGCGACGAACTTCCGCTGTATCCAACAGCCGCAGTGTACCTGCAGCTGCGTTACGTGGATTTTTGAAGAGAGGTTCACCCTCTGCTTGCCTTCGAGCGTTGAGTTTTTCAAAACTGAGATGGGGCAGATAGACCTCTCCACGGACTTCCAGGTTAATTGGCTCTGGCAATTGCACAGGCAGATTGGCAATTGTCAGCAGGTTTGGAGTGATCTCATCCCCAACTTGGCCATCCCCTCTGGTAACCCCGGCTTCCAGACGGCCTCTCTCATAAATCAGCGATACCGCCAGTCCATCGATCTTCAATTCACCGACATACTCTACTTGGGGTATCTCCAGCAAGCGTCGTAAGCCAGTGTCCCAATTTACAACTTCTTTAAGAGAATAGGCGTTGCTCAAGCTGAGCATTGGAATTCGGTGGGAACGTGAGGGAAAAGTACTCGGTGGAGTTGCGGTGATACGCAGCAGGGGAGAGGCAGGGTCACGCGATTCTGGATAGCTGGCCTCCAGTTGCGCCAATTCCTTTACCAGAGCATCGAAATTCTCATCACTAATCGTCGGAGCACTCAGATAGTAACGTGCATTGTGCCCATGGATCAACTCAGTGATTTCCTGCATACGCTGGGCAGTGGGCGCCTGTGTCATGTTAGTTTGGTTAGGATTTCAGTGCGGGATGTGACGAACAGATGGATCTTCAGGGATCAAGCGGCTCCCAGAACTTGAGAGCTTGCTTGTTGATGACCTTGCCGTCACGCAAACCGATCCAAGCTGGAGTGTGCCAGCGGACTGTCTCAACAAGGGTATCTCCATCCAAGAACACTAATCGTAATTGCTTACGATCGGTGATAGCTTGGCTCAGCTGGATGGCTTCATAATCCTGAACAATGGGACGGGCCATTTCATGGGCGGGGTTGTCGAAGTTCCTGAACAATTCGCTCAACGATCTGAGGCATTGCATCTGCGACAGCTTTCTGTACAGATCGTGTGATCATACCCTCAATCACTGTATCTAGTGATCCCATGCCTGCTGGAACTTCGGTAGCTATTGAAGTAGCAACGGCAGGAGTTTCTACTGGTGGTGGACTATCCGATTCCTCTTCCAAGGCTTCCACCGCATCGCCCCAGTCCTCAAACGTCTCTTCTTCCAAAACCTCTGGCTCACCTTCGGGCTCCACAATCGCTACTTCCTCGGATTCCTCTTCCAGTGCTTCCACCGCATCGCCCCAGTCCTCAAACGTCTCTTCTTCCAAAACCTCTGGCGCACCTTCGGGCTCCGCAATCGCTACTTCCTCGGATTCCTCTTCCAGTGCTTCCACCGCATCGCCCCAGTCCTC
>PBZZ01000076.1 GCA_002730365.1 Deltaproteobacteria bacterium | reverse complement strand
TCCCTGCGTCATAGTCAATAATAACGATCATAAATATCTCATCTTTGATAAATTCAAAATAAAAAAGCGACTCAAAAAATCCTCAAGACGTCTTCAACATCGGGCGAGCCTTTGTTACTAAAAATTGCCAACTCGATCTGAGAAAAATGTTAATATCCTAGAGGTGAAGATAAAAATCAACAAAGAATCTCGAGTTTCAAATTACCTTCAATTGATCAATCAAATAAAAGAAGCGCTGCAGGCGATACCCCTTTGGATAAAGGTTCGTATTCAGTTGCCTTTTATAAAATCTCGGTAGACCTTTTGTCTTGAGGAAAAGATTATTGCAATCTAATCCTCTCAGACGGAGCTGGAACAGAATCCATTGTACCTTACCCAGAGCAAAATTAATCAATTTGGGGACAGGATCCATTTTGTTAAAAATCAACTATTCGGAGAGCCACCTCTATTTGAAACTATCCAGAGAGCATCGGACACCTCGTGGCATGAAATGCACAAAACCTTCAATATGGGACATCATTTGGAACTTTATATTAACGCTCAGCCTACGGTTGATGTCATTAACTTGGCAAAGGCTTTCAATATTGAAACAAAAATTATTGGGTTCGCGGAGCGAGCAAAACGAAATTGCCTTTTCCCTAAGAATAGGCAGTAAAAAAAAACGTTTTATGAAGCGGAGACTTTGAATTTTTTGGACAGAGATTGATAAAACTTACCAACTAAGGGCAGAGAGTAAGTAGATTTTCTGGCAACGAATCGAACCGGTCGGTGCAAGCCTTTTTTGCCCAGATTAATTAGGATCGTTTCATCTAATTTTAATGTTCTAGCAACGCCTATTGGGACCATCCCATGACCAAACCCTGCTATCGCCATCTGAGCAACACTAAAAAAAGATTCTAACGAAACTTCTCTTTTGATATTTAATCTCGAAACCTCATCTCGAAAAGATCGCCAAGCCCCTGAATAATCTTCTATGGTAATTACACCGAGATCACCTTTTTTTGGAAGTTTTATGGGCGAGAGTCCCGATGGGATTATTACCATTGGTTCAAGCGTCAAAACCTCAGACTGGAGATCGGTATCTAATCGATCGGATCCTGTGCAAACTCCAACCATGAATTCGCCTGACCTCACTCTATCCAAAACTACCGGCGTTCGATGGGTATGAAATACGAATTTCACATCAGGCATTTCGTCCTGTATCGTGTGAAAAATTCTTGGCCCCCAAGACGACAAGATTGCGTCAGAAACTCCTATGACAAGCTCTCCCTTTGCAGAAACCTCGTCTATGAATAGGTCTCTCAATTCAGAGAGGACAGGATAGATTTTATCTACCAATCGTCGTCCATGATGCGTTAATTCGACACGTCTACCTTTTTTCTGAATTAATTTTTTATCGTAATAGCGCTCTAAGGAAGATATCCGCTTACTCACCGCTGACTGAGTTATACGCAACTCAGTGCTAGCTTCTATCATCGTTCCTGTTCTTGCTAAGATAAGAAGCGTCTCTAAATTTTCAATCATTGAGGTCTTTGTCTCATTTAGACAAGTTGATTTCTAAAACGCATTACGGTGGATTTGAACTCATGCTGATTATTCGACTTCATCCAACTCCTTACGAATTACAAATAAGAGATCTCCCTCATTAACCTGCTGGCCATTTGCCATATTAATGCGAGTGATCTTGTACCTAATGCTTTTTCCATAAATTGAAGTTCCTCCCTCTGAGAAAGAACTCAGACTCATAGGAGTAAACATTTTCATAGCCTCTAATTGACACAAGACGTCTTCTGTCGAGATTATATCGCCCTCGTTTACGTATTCCGGTTCCGCAGGAGACGGAGCTCGGTAAAATATTCCGGCTGAGGGAGACAAAACACGTAGTTCGTTACTGCCAGGGATTTTAAGAGTCTCAATATCGAGTCCCAGTCTCCTCCCACCCGAAGCCTCTTCTATTTCAGCTGACATCTCATCAAAACTTATTCTTGCTAAAAAGTCATCTAGATACCCTGTGTCGTAACTGCCCTTAATGAAAATGTCGTCTTTGAGTATCTTTTTCAAAATCGGAATATTAGTACAGATCCCGTTTATAACCACTTTTTCCAAATAAGCTGACATTTTATCAATCGAATCTTTTCTATTTTTTCCGTAACTGATGATTTGTATGACTAAACTGTCATAAAAAGGTGGTATAAACTTCCCCTCGGCAATCATCGATATCGTCCTAATATTTTTGTCCTCTGGAAGAAAACATTTTGTAACCTCACCCGGTGTAGGTTGGAAGGATATTTTTCCCAAGGAGTCAGTCACAAGTTTCTCAGCGTTCACCCTCACCTCAAGCGCATATCCTTTCTCACTAGCTTTCATCTTGGCTATGGATCTGCCTTCTGAAATTTCGAACTGCTTTTCTACGATATTTACGCCGGTTACAGCCTCAGTAACGGGGTGCTCAACCTGGAGCCTTGTGTTCATCTCCATAAAATAGATTGCATTATTAGGAAGATCATGGATAAATTCGACAGTGCCTACTCCGACGTAGTCAACTGAGTTCCCAATTTTCTCAGCGTAATTTCTGACTGCCTGATTTAATTCTTTCGACAACACTACCGAACCAGACTCTTCCATAATCTTTTGATTATTCCTCTGAACACTACAGTCTCGGATCCCAATGACCCTTGAATTTCCTAAATTATCTCTGATCAGCTGCGCTTCTATGTGTCTTAGGCTGGTAACGAATTTTTCAATGTAAAGATCGCCGTTCCCAAAGGCAGCCTTTGCCTCCGTAGAAACTTGATGAAATAAACGATGAAGTTGCTCGGGTTCTTCTACCACTTGGATACCTTTACCACCCCCTCCATGAACCGCCTTTAATAGGACTGGGTACCCTATTTGTTCAGAAATCTCGGCAGCAGTTTCACTGTTATCAACAATTCCATGGCTCCCAGGCACCACAGGGACATCAATGCTCATAGTAGTATTTATAGCGTTGGATTTATTTCCCATAGTCTCCATCGAGACTACGGGCGGCCCAATAAAATTAATTCCCTTTTGTCTCACCAAATAGGCAAAGTTTGGATCCTCAGACAAAAATCCTATTCCAGGATGAAGTGAATCAACTCTCTCTGATTCCGCAATGCTAAGAACGGAGAGCGCATTTAAGTAGCTTTCGTCTGAAGTATTCCCACCAATGCAGATTAATGCGTGTCTTGGGTCTTCACGAACTAAATCCGCTGCCAATGACTCCATATCCGGGTCGGATTGAATAAGAACAACACTTTTTCCTAACTCTATCGATCTGGAAACAAGATTTACTGCCGTACAACCTCTCGCGTGTATTAGAGTTTTTTTAATATGACGATAAAGATCTTGTTCCTTGGGAACATTTTTAACGATCAATGGGCTCTGTCCTGAAAATGTGCCCGACATAACTCTGTCCACTACCTCTTCTACACTCTCAGTTGGTAAGGGGATATCTGGATCTATTGTTTTTAAATTAGAGTCATGAGATTCACTAAATGGATGCGCCACCAAACCGGCCATAGCCCCTTCTGTGAGAGAAAGGTAATTACTCAGTAGACAATGATAAGGCAAGTTTCTCTCCACTACCGCCTGCCCAGCAAATGGCATTCTTGCCCCAGTTATATAATACGTTTGAACTAAAGGGTGCGTAACAAAGCTCGCTTGCGCGCCACCAGTACAATGACCAAAGCCAAACATAATTATCGGAAGATCATTTTCTCTAACAAATCGAGTGATTCGATCGTTCAAAACGGCCATCGTAAAAAGAGCAGCGGCGCCTTCTTTTGTCTGCATACCACCAGAAGAGATAAAGCAAATGAGAGGCAATTTGCGAGCTGCACATTCGACTAGCAAATTGCAAAAACGCGCACAATCGGAATTGTCTATGCTGCCTGCTTGAAAAGCAACGTTTGATAAAACTAGTCCTACCTTGTAACAACCATTTTCTGTGACGAAGTCTCCGATTCCAGTGATCAATCCATAAGGCTTCACACCAGATTTAAGTGCAGACTCTATACTTGGACGAAATGTCGGAAACGAGCACGGATTTGAGGACATCAGTGTTTCATTCATTTCTTCAAAATTCTGAACAAATTTTTCAATAATAGTCTCAGCGGACATTTTCTTGGATCGATTTTCTAAATTGAGCATCTCGTTGAAAAGAAGGTCTCTGTACGCAAGTGTTAATCGATTCCAGAAATCTTTTCTCCGACCTATTCTCATGGGTTCGATTTGTCCCTCGAATTTTTTCCCTGACTCTAGTGAAGAGTAATAATCGGGCAAAATTTTCTCAAAGAAAAAAGTCACAACGACAAAGAGCGTATCCGATTTATCCTTATGAACAACTCTTATCCATTCTTCCACCGATTTAAGAAAAGGGCTGCTTCCCGAATAAGAAACCAGTTCTTGAATCCACTGAGAAAAGGACTCACCGACTTCCGACTGAGATAATTTTCTGAAGGGCTCCCTATCCAAAGACTCTGCAATCGATTTTTTCAACAAAACCTCTACAAAAGTCTCTGGAATTTTTCTTGATTCGTTTGCCTCTTTTGCCATTGATACCAAATCAGAGATCATATTTTCATAGACTCTGTCGAAAAGAATCAGGTTCCTGCACGTTTTTATAAAAGGTTGGCGGATATCGCCATCGGATATGATCTCTACGACATCCGCATCTTGCGATAATTCTTTTTCGCTCAAAACATCGTGATTTTGAATATGTGCCCAAAGCGTCTCTTCTAAAATTTTGCGATTGACTTTGAGGTTTGAATGGCTGCTATCTTCTCCTAACCTCTCTATCGCGCGCGAAAGGCCTATTTCAGAAAAAAGATCTGGGATGTATAAGGAGGGGCCTTCTATTATTATATTTAATTCGGGCACCAACAGCTGCTTAAGCGCAGCTTCACTCTTTTCTTCAACATAAGCAAGGTCGAAAAGTTTTTTTCCTTCAAAGCTAAAATATTGTTTTAGTTTTCGACGCCAAGGGTCATTTGCCTTTGACAATGCTTTCAAAAGCCCTTTGACATCTTTTATATCAGTGCTGAGCAAGAAAAATTTTTTAGAATCAGAGTTTTCAAGGTACGCTATTAAAGCGCTTAAATTATCTTCCGCACCAGACTTCCATCGGTTATACAAATGCAAACCAAAGACTAAGCACAACTCTCTTATCGACTGGGCAAAATTTTCTTGAGGCTCTCCAAAAATAAATTGAGCCAAACGCCCACGGTCGTCATTCAAGGCTTTTCTCTTATCTAAAAAGTTTTTCCATGACTTGCTCAACGATTCTTCATATAAAACACGGTCAGGATCTTGCAGCCAACTAAAAAAAGCTGCGCGCCTCTCCCTGTGTGTCCTCTCCGCTAATTCACCTGCTGGAATCTCAGCGTCTACAAGCCGACCATATTGCGTTACGGTGGTACTCTTTATTCTGCGGCGAAGACCTAAGTAGCGGAGATAGCGGAAAGTAACACCAAATATGTTGGGGTATTCAGTCGGCGCCGAGCGGAGTTTAAGCGATGAGTTCGCGTTAATTGCTGCTCGAGATTCGGAGGGATTAAAATATCTTTCGATATTCCTGCGATAATGATCGAGTACCTCAGGATGCGAAGAAACAAAATCCTTGGCACTATCTTCGATGGACAAAACTCCGTAAAAAATAGCGTTTGTGAGGTTTTTTATATTTTCTGATTCGCCCGGATCGAAATCTACTATTCCATCAATATTTCCTTGTTTATATAGCTCGAAGGATGAGACACCAACGGACTTTGCGCATTCTTGCCAAGATAGGTTATACCTTCTTACAAGATTAGCGAGACCCTTTGGATGGATTGTGTTGAAGACTCCGGTTCTTAAGGAAAATAATAGGTTGCTTGCCGCTAAGGGAATGGCGCCACCTGAGTACCCTTGACCGATAATTATTCCTAAAGTTGGGACGTCCACATTACACAGTTCGGCTATTAGCCTTGAAATAGAGTGTGCTTGATTTCCCGCATTCGCTTCTTCATAGGAATCGGCTCCCGGGGTGTCCATCATCGTGACAATCGGGATCGATTTTTTCGCGTAGTTGTCAGCGATATCGGTAGCTTTAGCATGATGCGCGGGACCCCAAACACCGGAGTTATATTCCCGATTTTGAGTGATGAAACCGAAAACACGTTGTTGTTCATTATGTTTAAACAAAACCTCAGCGCAGTAAAGTGGGCCCTCTTCAACCTCGTTGGAGATCTGAAAATCTAGCGCTTTAATGATCTGTTTACTGCCCTCGCGTTTTGAATCTTCGGTAGGCGCAACTGTTGAAGCAATATACTCGTCTACCTCCATACCTCTCAAACCATCTAAGGCGCTGTCGATTTGAGACTCCGTCAGAAGGCCTTTCACAAAGGACGCAGGCTCTTTTCGAGGAAAGAGTGAAAAGTCCTGAGAGAGCTCCTCGGCCTTTAAGTAAAGTTCATCGACTGAAGAAATATCCGGTTGCATGAATCCATCCTAATAAATTCTATTTCACTAAAATCTGGCATTTACGCTTTCCTTTCCGCAGAATTTGCAGAGCAAGGACAATATAAATTAATCTAGGTCAGATCAATCCGAGTACATGTAGCGAATCAGAGATTCGGCCACACAAACAGGCTTGTTGCCGCCATCTATCTCAATGGTTACCTCTCGTTTCACCTGAACCGTATTATCCCCCTTAAGCTCCGCTGATAAAAACTTGTGAGAAGCTCTGACTCTGGAATTTACGGGCACCGGGGCAGGAAAGCGAACTTTATCTAATCCGTAATTAACCCCCATAAAAACCCCTTCAAGAGCTTCAGGTTTAAGTGGCTTCACCGACTCGCCTAAATGAACAATTAGAGATAGAGTTAAAAAGCCATGGGCTATGGTTACCTTATATGGGGAAAGTTGAGCCGACTTTTCAGGATCAATGTGGATGAATTGATGATCAAGAGTCGCATCCGCAAACATGTTTATTCGATCTTGATCGATTTCTAACCAATCTCCCACGCCTTCCTCTTGTCCTTCAACAGATTTGTATATCGCTAGCGCATTTTTCGCTTTCTCTGACATTTTTTTACCCCTAATTAAATAGCTTTCTATTTCTCTTTTTCTCAAGTATCGAGTTAGATCCTTTTCTACCTCTCAGAACGGGAAAAGACTCAAATATTTGCGATTTGTTATGTTTTTATAGAATCTAACTGCGATTCAGCTTTTCATAGATTATAATGGTCATTTTAAACCACAAGCAAACTACGGGGAAATCAAATGAATGAAACAGTCTACATTGTAAACGGTGCCAGAACACCGATGGGAGGATTACAAGGCTGTTTTTCAAGTATATCCGCGGTCGAACTAGGCTCAGCTGCTATCGAGGAAACACTAAACCGAAGCTGTATAGAAAAAAAAGAAGTTCAAGAAGTGATTATGGGTTGTGTTCTGCCTGGAGGATTGAGGCAAGGACCAGCAAGACAAGCCGCGATCCAAGCGGGGATTCCTGTTGAAACGGGAGCTAGCACAATTAACAAGCTATGCGGATCCGGAATGAAAGCAACAATGCTGGGTTTCGATTCTATCAAGGCGGGTTCAAACCAACTTGTCATAACAGGAGGTATGGAAAGCATGTCAAATGCGCCCTACTTGTTACCCAAAGCTCGTCAAGGCCTGAGGATGGGGCACGGTGAAATCCAAGATTCAATGTTTACCGATGGTCTCGAAGACGCAAGCAGTGCCAGATTAATGGGCTCTTTTGCCCAAGAAGTCGCTGACGAATATCAGCTTACCAGAGAATCTATGGACGAATTTGCTATTACTTCATTGAGCAAGGCTAAAGCTGCTATCGAAAATCAATCTCTGGCTCCAGAAATAGTTCCGATAACCGTCAAAACTCGACAAGGACAAAAAGTCATTAACGAAGATGAGCAGCCTGGTAATGCTCAAATAGACAAAATTCCGAAACTAAAGCCGGCATTCAAAGATGGTGGCACCGTTACAGCGGCTAACTCTAGCTCGATCTCAGATGGAGCTTCAGCGATGCTTTTAGCCAGTGAAACCGCGGTTAAGACTTTTAGTCTAAACCCGATGGCTAAAATTTTAGCGCACAGCACAAACTCCATGGAACCGTCGAAATTCACGCTTGCACCCATAGGAGCAATTGAAAATATTCTTGAAACCACAGGGTGGGATAAATCTGAAGTAGATTTATTTGAAATCAATGAAGCCTTCGCAATGGTGACAATGCTAGCCACCAAGGAGCTAGACTTAGATCCTAGTAAAGTCAACATCCATGGTGGAGCCTGCGCGCAGGGCCATCCGATTGGCTCAACAGGATCAAGAATAATTATATCCTTGATGTATGCTTTGAAGAAAACCGGAGGTAAAAAGGGCATAGCAGCACTTTGCATTGGAGGAGGCGAAGCGACCGCAGTTGCTTTAGAGCTTGTCTAGCGACAAATTGGTTTTAAAAAAGTACAATTGAAAAGTTAATGCAAATCTAGGAGTAATTATTGTCTCGCCTGCCGGTCATAGTGAGCTTCGGAGGGATTAACCCTGCGGGGAGAAGCTCGCTCCATCATGGCTATCGCCGACTGGTCATTGAAAAGATCGGCGCCGAAGAGAGAAACAAAACTATGTCCTCTCTTCGAGCGCTAATGAATAAATCGGGTGAAGATAGCCGCACCAGTCAATGGATTCTCCACCATAGCCTTATCAGAAAAATAGAAGATAACCTTTTTAACACCGAGGCGATCCCAGTAAATAAAAGAACCGTTTTTTCTTCAGCACTAGGAGAAAAGACGAGCTTTCTTGTTAAAAACAACCAACTCCCAACAACATTACCCTCAAATTGGAAAGTAGAAAAACAAGATGATGGGCTTTTTAAAGTTGAAGTGGATGGTGAACTCAGTGTTCTACTGCCCGATACAATCTCTTCAAAAGTCTGCTCAGCCGGTCAATTGCCAACGGGTTTTGATCCGGGAAAACTATATCAATCTCGGAATCATCCCCGCGGTCTTCAATTAACGATTTTCGCCGCCTCTGATGCAGTTTCATCATTAGGAATAAATTGGGAGCAAGTCAAAAATCGTGTGCCTCCTGATCAAATATCTGTATACGCAAGCAGTGCTATGGGGCAACTCGACTCAAATGGTTCGGGAGGATTATTGCAGGCCGCATTGCAGGGGAGAAGAACAACCTCAAAAAACCTCCCACTCGGACTCGCAGAAATGACCGCGGATTTCGTTAATGCTTATGTCTTGGGGAACGTTGGCACAACGGGGGCGAATATCGGTGCTTGTGCAACTTTTTTGTATAATTTAAGACAAGGAATAAATGACATAAAGTCAGGCAAGTATAAAGTCGCTATCGTTGGCGCGAGCGAAGCACCTTTGACCCCAGAAGTCATCGAAGGATACAGAAAAATGGGGGCCCTAGCAGAAGACGAAGCGCTTGCAAAAATAGATAAGATCGAGACAAAAAACGTCAATCATCGTCTTGCTTGCAGACCTTTCGGAGAAAATTGCGGGTTTACTCTATCGGAGGGATCGCAGTTTATAATTCTTTTTGACGACGAGCTAGCTCTAGAACTTGGCGCTGAGATCTATGGTTCGGTTGCAGATGTTTTCGTAAATGCTGATGGCTTCAAAAAATCTATACCTGGTCCCGGAGTTGGGAACTATCTAACGGTAGGAAAAGCTATGGGACTTATTCGCTCTATTCTTGGTGCGGAATCTCTCCGAAATCGATCATATATGCAAGCACACGGGACAAGTACACCCCAAAATAGGGTTACCGAATCACACATATTTAACGAATTGGCTAAAGCTTTCGCTATCAAAGAATGGCCCATTACCGCGATCAAAGCATATATAGGACATTCCTTAGCTTGCGCTTCAGCAGATCAATTGATTGCATCTCTTGGGGTCTGGGAGCAAGGAATAATCCCAGGGATCACCACAACCCAGAGTGTTGCTGAAGACGTGTTTGACGAGAACTTGAAATTCCTACTAGATCATCGGGAAATCTCTGAAGGAGAAATAGATTCCGTCTTCATAAATTCCAAAGGATTTGGAGGAAACAACGCTACTGCAGCTGTTTTGTCTCCGGCAATCACAAAAAAAATGATGTTAAAGAAACATGGAGAAAGTGCTTTTAAAAAATACCGTAAACAGAACCAGATTGTTCACGAAAATATTGGAGAGTACGATAAGAAAATGACTGCAGGAACGATGCTACCTATTTACCAGTTTGGAGACGGCGTTGTTGATGGAAAAGATTTGAAAATTACTAATGAACTTATATCTATTCCTAGCATTAAATCAGGGATTTCGCTTCAAATTAAAAACCCATTCCCCGACATGACCGATTGATACTGATAATTATTGTATTTCCCTCGTGTTACGAAATTCTATGTCTGGCCAGCGCTCCTCAGTAAGAGACATATTAACTCGCGTTGGAGCCAAATAGGCAAGGAAACCACCTCCATCCAGAGCAAGGTTTGCCTCCGCTTTTTTTCTGAACTCGCTCAAATGTTTCTCGTCTTCGCAATGTATCCATCGAGCTGCCGCAACCGTAACTGGCTCATAAGTACAATCCACCCCGTATTCATCTTTAAGCCTAAAAGCGACAACATCGAATTGAAGAACTCCTATCGCACCTAAAATTAAGTCATTACCCGATAGAGGCATAAAAATTTGAGTTGCTCCTTCTTCTGTTAACTGACTAAGTCCTTGTCGAAGCTGCTTGCTCCTTAAAGGATCCTTAAGGGAAACTCGTCGATAAAGCTCTGGGGCAAAATGTGGAATTCCATGATACCTTAGATCCTTCCCTTCTGTGAACGTATCACCAATTTGAATTTTTCCGTGGTTATGTAACCCGATGATGTCTCCAGAATATGCGTTTTCAGCTGCTTCTCTATCGCCTGCTAAAAACGTAACAGCGTCACTCACGCGCATATTCTTTCCAGTACGAACGTGCCTCATTTTCATCCCTTGAGTATAAACACCCGAACATATGCGCATAAAAGCAATTCTGTCTCGGTGCTTTGGATCCATGTTAGCTTGTATCTTGAACACAAAACCCGAAAAATCGTGATCTCTGGAATCGATCGGACCAACCTGAGTTTGTCGAGGTTGGGGAGAAGGAGCAAACTTTACAAAATCATCTAAAAGTTCGCGGACACCAAAATTTCGAAGAGCGGTACCAAAATACACCGGTGTTAGATTGCCCCTCAAATATTCTTCTGTATCAAACGGAGCTGAAGCACCTCGAACCAATTCTATTTGGTCCATAAAGTTAGCCCGTTCTTCCGCTAAAAAATTTTGCGCCTCGGCCGAGCCCAATCCAAGAATCTCGTTCTCGTCTGCTAAGCGAAAAGCCTTTTTCGAATCAAAAATATGTATCTTATCTTCTAGAAGATTAAACAAGCCTTTTAACCTGCCAGCCATGCCTATTGGCCAATTCATTGGAGCACAAGAAATACCCAATACGGACTCAATTTCATCCAATAATTCAACAGGATCTCTTATCTCTCTATCCACTTTATTTACGAATGTAAATATAGGAGTTTTTCTTAACCTACATACATCCATTAATTTTATTGTTCTGTCTTCTACACCTTTTGAGCCATCAATTACCATTAACACCGAATCAACCGCCGTGAGGGTNCGATAAGTATCCTCAGAGAAATCCTCGTGCCCNGGNGTATCCANTAGATTTACTACTAGNCCTCGATAAGGGAATTGCATNACGGATGTGGTTACAGANATACCNCNTTGCTTCTCTAATTCCATCCAGTCNGACGCAGCATAGCGCCCCGTTTTCTTTCCTTTGACCGTTCCAGCTAACTGGATAGCTTTTCCAAGAAGAAGTAGCTTCTCTGTCACCGTTGTCTTACCCGCATCGGGATGAGATATAATGGCAAATGTTTTTCGCTTTTCGATTTCTTCTTGGTTCATAATAGTAGATGAGTAATTTTTCTAATGCAGTGGATTATAACAATTCCTTGCCAAACACTATCGCGTCTTCTCGATTAACCTCGCTGGGATAATATCCCGCTCTTCGCCCTATCTCATTAAAGCCAGCATTCTCGTATAAGTAAACAGCAGCTGCATTAGATACTCTTACCTCTAAAAAAATTGAGAGCGCCCCTTTTTTTTTAGCGATACTAAGAACATGATCAAGCACTTGCTTACCTATTCCTTGATTCTGGTGATCAGGATGGATGCACAGGTTCAATAAGTGTGCCTCTCGAGCAGCAAAAGACAACACAGCGTGCCCTAGTATTTTCTTATCGAGGATAATCCAGCATTCATCGCCATTACATAAACAACTTTTAAAAATCCCCTCAGTCCAAGGAAATCGGTACGCTTTCCTCTCATTCTTTAGGACCCATACTAAATCCTCCATCTCCATTCTTCGAAGCGAGCGCCTAGCCAAAATTAACGCCACCCATCTAAAATCATCATCACTTGTTTCTTTTGAACGGGCGTTTTAATAAACTCTTCAACTGAGCGGAGAAGCAATACATTACTAGACCCTATTTGTTTTTTGTTCATATGAGTTAACTCAGCTATTTCAGGGCAAATCTCTGGCCAAGCCAAACCAAAAAATATGACTCTGTCAGACTCAGTAAAAATTGTTTCAATCAGACCGGGACGCTTTAACGATGAAATACTTTGCTCTTTAGAATAAGGAACAAAGAACTCACGCCTTTCGATCGTCTCAGTCTGTTTATTTTTTACCGCAAATTCGGCGAGATCCCGCCAAATTTGTTTCTTCAGAAGAATTTCATCTACTTCGTGGAAACAAAGCATCAAAGACCCGAAGTTTAGGACGTAGTAAACGAATGGAGCTTTCTCTGTTACTGTGCTCTGACTATGCTTCTTCGCATCAGTAACAGAATGAACTCTTCTCAGTTTCCACTCCTCTATCCCGAGGGCTTTCAAGTACTGAGAGCTATTCAAACAGTTATTCCTTTATTTATTTTAGCTGTTTTGGTTGACCTCAGAGTAAATTTGCTCTTCCTAACCAACGATGCATGGCGATTTTCATCCTGAAAATCCTTGCAGGTTCGTAAGTGAGCTCTTGCATCAGACTGTCAGAGTATCTTGGTGTTCTAACTCTGCTGCTACAGTCTAGATCACTGCAAAGAAGATTCCCTAGATTTCTTCTGCCACCACTTCCTTTTACCTCCACGGTAAAGAAGGAGGTTCCGTTACTTTTGTGAACAAAATGGCACCAAGAGCACATCTCTGATCTGAGTCTGATCCTACGATTTTTCTGGCGTTGAAGCTTGACCCCTTTGAGCTTTCCGTCATTGGGGGATTCTAGCGCGATAAATCCACTCTGACCGTCCGGATGTATCCAACCAAAGTAATCAAGGTCCTCCCAAACCGTTTCTGAAATATCAGGCACGAAAAAATTGGTCTCCCCAGAAAACAGGGACTGAATTAAAAGATCATCCAGAGCTCTCATATCGAGAATATATCATGAATATGAAGTTGTAAAAATTGATCTAAGCTAAGCCTCAAAAAAATTACTACGCTTTGCTGGTTTTTGTTTTTGAGAGCTTATTAAGGCAAATTGGAGGGTCCTAGTACAATTAGCCCCCGCCATCAGATGACTGTAGCTGAAGGTAGTTTTGGACTCCTAAATCATTTATTAAAGATCCTTGTGTTTCTAACCAAGCGACGTGCTCTTCTTCGTTCAGGAGAATTTTTTGAACTAAGTCTCCGCTTACAAAGTCTTTCTGCTCTTCGCAAAAAGCGGCGGCGTCCCTCAGCAAAGGTATAGCGACCATCTCTTGCTCTAAATCGCAAGCAATAATCTCAGGCACATCTTCCCCAACAAGCAATTTTCCCATGTTTTGCAAGTTGGGAAGCCCATTGATTTTCAATATACGATCAATCAATTCGTCAGCATGCTGCATCTCCTCTATAGATTCCTGCCTCTCTTTTTTTGCAAGCTTTTCAAAACCCCAGTCTTCTAGCATTTTAGCGTGAAGAAAATATTGATTTATGGCGGTCAGCTCGTTTTTAAGAATGTCATTTAAAAATTCAATAATTCGGGGATTCTGCGCTTCCATAACACACCTCCTGATTTACAGGTCTCAGGGTAACTGAAATTGAGAATTAAATCCAATTTTTTATATTAAAAACAATGACTTGAGAATT
>PBZZ01000075.1 GCA_002730365.1 Deltaproteobacteria bacterium | reverse complement strand
TTCATTAATGCTTTTGGAGGATACGATCAATCTGACTGGTGTCTCTCCCTTGTTTGGAGTGGTAGGGGACCAACGATTCGTGAACATGACCAACGCGCTGGATCCAGAATTAAATTTGCTGATTGAATTGGAGGCTTCCAAAGCTGAAATTCCTCTGAGACGAGGCGTATACGCTTGGATGACGGGGCCCCAATTTGAAACCCCAGCAGAAATCAAAATGCTGATGACCTTAGGAGCAAATTGTGTAGGGATGTCCACAGTGCCCGAAATCATTCTGGCACGTTATTTTGGATTGAAGGTCGTTGCTCTTTCCATTGTGACCAATCAGGCTGCGGGCTTGAGTAATGAAACATTGAGCCATACTCACACCTTTGAGCAAGCTGCGTTGGCAGGTCCACGGATGACACAGCTTTTGAAAAACTTCCTTAAAGATTATTAGGCTATCGGATGATTCCACAGGAGTTGATTCGAAAGAAGCGTGATGGTGTGGAACTGACCATGTCAGAAATAGAATTCATGGTTGGGGGATTGACTTCTGGTCAACTGAGCGAGGGACAGGTTGCTGCCTTTGCAATGGCAGTTTATTTTCAGGGTATGACCGCAAAAGAATGTGCCAGCTTAACGCGTTCAATGATGAACTCTGGTGAAACTCTCAACTTGAAGAACCTGGATTTAAATGGACCAGTTTTGGACAAGCACTCTACTGGGGGTATTGGAGATAAGGTAAGTCTAATGCTGGGGCCTCTGGTTGCGGCATGCGGAGGATATGTGCCGATGATCTCAGGTCGTGGACTTGGCCATACGGGGGGGACACTGGATAAACTGGATGCGATTCCTGGATATCGGACTGCACCGGATTTGGCTAAATTAAAACAAGTTGTCAAACAGGTAGGTGTCGCCATCATTGGGCAAACTTCAGAATTAGCTCCCGCAGATCGCCGTCTTTATGCGATTAGAGATGTGACTGCTACCGTAGAGAGTATTCCGTTAATAACGGCTTCAATACTCTCCAAGAAACTGGCTGCGGGATTAGATGCTTTGGTAATGGATGTCAAAACCGGATCTGGGGCATTCATGCCAACCCACGATCAGTCAATGGCTTTGGCTAGAAACATAGTAGCTGTTGCGGATGAGAATGGAGTACAGACCTCTGCACTGCTGACAGATATGAACCAAGTACTTGGTTTGAATGTAGGGAACGGCTTGGAAGTTCTGGAAACCATCAAATATCTGCGGAATGAAAAGGTTGACCCTCGACTTGATCAGGTAACTGTTTCTCTTGGAGGAGAATTACTTTTTCTTGGTGGCTTGGTTGCCTCTGCAAAGGATGGTAGGACTAGAATCAGAAAAGCTCGGGAAGACGGGTCAGGGGCAGAAATCTTTGCAAAAATGATAGCAGCTCTTGGAGGGCCCACTGATTTTATCGAGCAATTTGACCATCATTTAGAAAAAGCTGCTTTGATTGTTCCTGTGATGCCCAATAAAAGTGGTTATCTTGTGAAAATGGATGCAAGGAAAATTGGATTATCCCTTGTCAGTTTGGGTGGAGGGAGAACTCGCGCCGACCAAATAATTGACTATGCGGTTGGATTCGAAAATTTTGTGGATCTGAATGATTATGTGAGCCAGCAACAACCAATTGCTTTAGTTCACGCACGTACTAATTCTGGAGCGGAGCGAGCGATTCTGAATATCCTTAAAGCATGTGTTATTGCTGAGGAGCCAGAAAAAAATATCCAATCAAATTGCGTTTACGACCGGATTGCTCTTGACCAAGATGTAGAAGAAGACTAGTTTTCTTTCCTTTTGGCAGAGTTTGTTAGCATTCATATGATCCATCTAACATTACTTCTGTCAGTAAAATTCAACTCTCCATTTCTGAGGAGTCCTCATGCCCAAGCCACGAATCTCTTGGTTATCAGTCTTATGGTTGAGCAGTGTAATGCTGCTGTTAGCTTTCACAACCCTTTCAGCGGCTCCAATCAAAGTTGGATTGGTGACTGATGTGGGACGAGTCAATGACCGCAGCTTTAACCAATCTGCCTGGGAAGGTGTTGAGTTGGCCAAGTCCAATCTCGGTTTAGGAGACCGAGACATCAAGTATATTGAAACTCAAGATGCTAAAGATTATGCAGACAACTTAGCTCAATTCATTGAAGCAGAGTACCAAGTCATCGTCACGGTCGGTTTTGCACTAGGTGATGCAACCGTTAAGGCCGCTAAGGAAAATCCAGATACGTTGTTTATCGGTGTCGACCAATACCAAGGTGAAGCGCTTCCCAACTTGGCAGGCCTGATCTTCCATGAGGATCAATCTGGATTCTTAGCCGGCGTTTTGGCAGCTGGAATGACTAAAAGTGGAACTATTGCAGCTGTCCTTGGAACTGATCTGATTCCTCCTGTTGTCGCTTTCAATGAGGGTTACATTGCAGGAGCCAAATCAGTGAATCCTAAAATTAACGTCATTTCAACTTATCACCCAGGTGAAATCAGCCAGGCTTTTGTTGATCCAGAGTGGGGTGCGGCAACAGCTAAGCAGGCGATGGATCAGGGCGCCGACGTTGTATTTGGTGCAGGTGGCCTTACTGGAAATGGTGCCCTGCAAGAAGTAGCTTCACAAAAAGGTGTCTACTGCATTGGTGTGGATGCGGATCAGTGGTTTACCGTTCCAGCAGCCCATCCTTGCTTGATCTCCAGCGCAATGAAGCTTATTACACCGGCCGTTGCTGATCTGATCGGACAGGCGCAATCAGGCACCTTCAAAGGTGGAAATGTGTTCGGAGCGGCCGGACTGGCTCCATTTCATGATTTCGATAGTGCAATTCCACAGCCCCTCAAGGACATGTTGATTTCGGTAAAAGCTGGGCTGGACAGCGGTATCATCAAAACGGGCTACGGCAACTAATAAATTAGGTTCCCTAGTCTTCTCGGAGGTGCTTTAAAGCAGGCACCTCCACTCTCCCTCCTCTTATTCTGCCTCAACCGTTTCATGGCACAGGCAAATTCCAAAGAACCTAAAAATTTTCAAAAGCGACTCTTCCTTGGTGTCCTGCTGATCCCATTCCTTGCCTTGCTGACCGCTCTTATAGTCGGAGCAGTGGTGATGCTGGCTTTTGGAGATGATCCTATTCTGGCGTATCAGGGGCTTTTCCAGGGAGCGTTTGGAAGCGGGCGGGCTTGGAGTGTCACAATTCGAAAAATGATTCCCTTTATCCTCACAGGACTCTCCGTAGCTGTAGCGTTTAAAGCTGGGCTCTTCAATATTGGGGCATCCGGGCAGTTTGTAATGGGCTCCGTTTGTTCGGTTGCCATCGGGATTCATTTTGAAGGGTTGCCGATGATCATTCATCTCCCTTTGTCAATTTTAAGCGGGATGCTTGGAGGAATGATCTGGGGGGCGATACCAGGACTTTTGAAAGTGACGACTGGCGCGCATGAAGTCATCGTCACAATCATGATGAATTACATGGCATCTCTTTTTGCTGGTTGGACTGTCTATGCTGGAGGAACACAAGGTCAAACTCCTGGCCCACTTTGGGATCGGACTGCGAGGGCAATTTCCGAAACACCAGATGTTTTCGAATCTGCACAAATTCCATGGCTTTTTGGTCCACCCTATCGTGTCCATTATGGGGTATTTCTGGCCTTGATCTTTGTGGTCCTTGTCTGGTGGTTAATTTACAAGACAACAATCGGCTTTGAAATTAGAACAGTAGGTCAAAATCCAAAAGCAGCCCGATATGCGGGGATTCGTGTGGAAAAAACCGTTGTGTTGACAATGGGGCTGGCTGGAGCACTTGCAGGGTTGGCGGGTACGATAGAGACACTTGGTTTGAACCACAAATTTGCGCCAGAGTTTGGTGGACAGGTTGGTTTTGATGGAATTACGGTCGCACTCCTAGGTCAAACACACCCATTCGGAGTGGTGATCGCATCTTTTCTATTTGGCGCTTTGGATGCTGGAGCAGCCAAGATGCAGTTTGAGTCAGGTGTTGCCGCAGATATTATTCAGGTCATTCAGGCACTTGTGTTGGCGTTTGTTGCAGCACCATTGATCATCAAGGCCCTGTTCCGCCTGCGGTCGAGTGGTGATGAGGAACATGCTACAAAATTGAATACAAGCTGGGGAGGTTCTTGATATGAATTTCTGGTCAAGGACCGCACGCATCTCAGTTTGCTTGACCTTGATAATGATGGTAATGGCAATTTTAGTTGAGATCACGCCACTGGGAGAGAATCCATGGATGAGAGTGTTTTTTGGGGTCAGCGCCCTGAATTTTACTCTCCGTGCAGCCATTCCATTGGTCTTAGGGGCATTGAGCGGAATCCTCTGTGAGCGCTCGGGCATCATCAATATTGGTATCGAGGGAATGATGCTTGCCGGAGCTTTTGCAGGATTTGTTGCAAAATCCTCAACGAATGATTGGCCCCTTTACGCAAGTCTTCTATACAGCGTTCTTGTTGCATTGGGAGTAGGTGGGCTGATGGGATTGCTACACGGACTTTTCTCGATCCGTTTCCGCATGGATCAAATCATCTCAGGTACTGTGATCATTATTCTAGCAGCAGGCCTTTCCTCCTATCTCTATGATCGTGATGCAATTTCAGCCGGAAAATTTACACCAATTCCGATCCCACTCCTATCCGAAATCCCTGTAATTGGCCCTGTCCTTTTTGACAATGCACCCATCACTTACCTAGCGTTGATACTAGTCTTCGTTGTACACTTTGCGATATTCCATACCCGCTGGGGACTACGCACACGAGCAGTTGGGGAGCATCCACGAGCTGCAGATACGGAAGGCATCAACGTTAATCGGCAACGATATGTAAACACTATGTTGGGTGGCATGCTGGCCGGACTGGCTGGAGGGTTTCTTGTTTTGGAAGCGGTTGGGCAATTTCAGGAGGGAATGACTGCAGGACGAGGATTTATCTCGTTGGCAGCAATGATTTTTGGCAACTGGACACCATTCGGAGCTTTGGGCGCCGCAACACTATTTGGCTATACTCAGGCCCTGCAGAATGAATTTCTGCTAGCTGGGGTGACGACCATCCCGCGACAGTTTGTCTCCATGCTCCCCTACATAGTAACGATCGTCGCAGTGTCGGGTCTTGTGGGGCGTGTGCGTCCACCAGCGGCCATAGGAAAGCCTTACGATACGGAGGGAAGCAAGTGAGCGAATCAGCAATCCTGGAAGCTCGCCAGATCAGTAAATACTTTCCAGGAGTTGTGGCCAACGAGGACGTCAATTTAAGCCTGAATTCTGGGGAAATTCTGGCTCTTTTAGGAGAGAACGGGGCAGGAAAGTCTACCCTGATGAACATCATCTATGGACTATATCAGCCTTCGGCAGGAGAAATTCTGGTGAAGGGCCAGTCGGTCAGAATGCATTCACCGAGAGATGCGATCGATCTGGGGATTGGTATGGTTCACCAACACTTTCAATTGGTCCCAGTAATGACTGTGGTCGAAAATGTCATGCTAGGCAGTGAGAGTGTTCGTCAAGGCTTTTTGGATCGAGAAAGGGTTTCCAAGCGTATTAAGCAGCTTTCTCAGGATTATCAATTGGAAGTTGATCCGACTGCTTTCGTTGAGGATTTGCCAGTTGGAATACGTCAGCGCGTAGAGATCATCAAGGCACTTTACCGTGAAGCAGATATTCTCATCCTTGATGAACCCACAGCTGTTTTGACTCCTCAAGAAATCGAAGGGCTCTTCTCTGTGATGGATTTACTTCGAAAGCAGGGCAAATCCATTATTTTTATTACGCACAAGTTGAAAGAAGTTTTGAGGATTGCAGACCGTATCTCGGTCTTACGTCGTGGAAGAGTTGTTGGTGAAGCGACCCCACTTGAAGCAACAGAGCCAGGATTGGCGGCAATGATGGTTGGTCGAGAGGTC
Source organism: Deltaproteobacteria bacterium (assembly GCA_002730365.1). The sequence goes on along the minus strand of PBZZ01000075.1, from coordinate 3,776 downwards.
ATGCTACAAGTTGATAAAAAAGAAGCCCAGCCCGGGAAGCCAGTCCTACAAGTCAAAGGGGTGGAAGCACGTGATGATCTTGGAGAAATTTGTCTCAGGAATGTGGAGCTGCAGATTCATGCTAGGGAAATTGTTGGTGTTGCAGGTGTGCAAGGCAATGGACAAACTGAGTTAGTGGAAGTGCTGACAGGATTACGAAAACTGGATCAGGGAACTTTGCGAATCGGAGGGCAAGAACTGACAAACAAGAATCCCCGGGAAATCACAGATCAGGGGGGAATCTGTCACGTGCCGGAAGACCGACACGCTTTTGGAATGGTGGCAGGATATTCAGTGGCAAATAACTTGGTTCTGAATTCTTACTACAAGCCACCATTTGCAAACGGTGTAACCGTTCAACAGGAAGCTATCGAACAACATGCAGAAGTACTGGTTGAAAAGTTTGATGTCAGAACTCCGTCAGTACAAACATCAGGGGGAAGTCTGTCTGGGGGCAATCAGCAGAAAATGGTGATTGCAAGGGAGTTGAGTCGACCTATTCAGCTGCTAGTTGCAGCACAGCCCACTCGGGGTATCGATGTTGGTTCGATTGAATTTATTCATCAGCAAATTGTTGCCAAGCGAGATGAGGGAGTGGCTGTGCTATTAGTGAGCTCTGAATTGGATGAAATTCTTGCTCTATCTGACCGGATTGTCGTGATGTATNGAGGCAGCATCATTGGGGAAGTGNATGGCAAGGACGCAACCCGCCAGCAATTNGGTTTGCTGATGGCAGGAGTCAAATCAACTNTGACTGAAGNACTGGATTGATNAATTACAAGTCTNTAGAAGCANAAAGTTTCCTTATTANTCCGCAAATTCCAAATCATCTGCTACCGCATCAATGCCCTGCCTGGGCGCACTCTTCATCAGTGGCCGAATCTGCGCCTAAAACTCCGATTCCTCCGAGAAAACGTTCACTATCGCTAAAAGGAAGACCCCCTTGCGTTGGGACGACTCCATCTGCATAGGCCAAGGCACCGATTCTCCCAATTTTGCGGTTGAGGCTTTGGTAAGTGCAGCGGCTTAGGCTTTTCCTTGAGCGATTTCAGAGGTCATTGGTGAAGCCATCGGATTGCGGGCAAAGGCGGTTAGACGCCCTTCTCTGTTCATCACGGCAGCCGAAACATTATAGCCTTTTTCCTGGCAGTCCAGAACAGCTGTAAGTGCCATCTGAACAGAGAGTTCGGCATTGAGAAACACAAATTTTTGAAGTGTCTGAGCTGAAATTGGGCTTTAGGATACAGTAAGCACAAGGATAGTAATGAAAGTTCTTATTGTCATGTTGGTTCCATTGGGTAATTAGGGTGTGAGGTTTTTCAATTGCCGTAGCTTAGTTTTTGGGAGGGATCAGGAAATATTCGAAAATGAAATATTGCCTCGATGCCGCATAAGCAGACGCATAATTTCGAAATTGGAATTTGCATGAATTTACTAATAAACAATCAAGATCGTTTCATAACGAAACGCAGACTACAGCAAGAAGCTTAGTAAGGAAAGTAACATCAAGAATTGGGAAGAATGAGGGAAAATGCTTGGGGACTATGAAATCGAAATTGCAGTTGTGATGGGCGCTTTTAGTTTCTGGTGGCTGATGATTTATGATCGAGACCCAAGAAGAGTTTTCACTTTTCAGGACTCGATGATTTATCTGAAACAAATGTTTCAATCTGCCTTAAAATCCCTTCCTGTCTTTTGGGCGATTGCATTTCTTTTGGCCTATGTAATTGTGGAAGCTTGACGAAACAATTTACTCAAAGTTGGATCGCTTCCTCGACTAACATCACAGGGATGTTTTTTCTCACAGGATATAGCCTATCCCCAGCTTCACGGATCAATCCTCCATCAAGCTTATCGTTGACTTTACGCCCACCGATGTTTTGTAGAGCCCCCTCCTCAATCTTCTGATTCAAATTAGTGATCTCTTGCTCAGATGCTACTCGAACTGGGGTTCTGTTATCGGGGCAGACCAGAATTTTAACAAATTCAGGATCGAGCATGAATCCTCAAAGAGATGCATTGACGACTTCAGGTCGCTCCAACGCCTGAGATGCATGATAGACGAGCCTGTCTGTCTGCTTACATTCATTATAGCGATGGTACTGAATCGACATGTATGTGTAAACCAGTTCTGAGATGCGACGCATGTGCTGACTTAAATTAAAAGACCAGCCATTAGCGTTCCCTGAGATACTCTTATAGTTTGCACGCTCCATTGCCATGACGACGGTGTAACTTTTGGGTCCTTCTGGTGTGTCGATTTCTACAATGCCAATATTACCGTTGACCCCCTTGACAAAGCCAGTCTTGTCCCAAACTTTCACGTTTTTATTTCTGGCAAAACAAGTTCCGTCTTTCAGCCGATCTCGTGCACGCGGTCCATTTGGTTGACCCATCAGGTAAAGAATTTCCTCTGCTGCCATTTCATTTTCAACCCTACTGAATTCTGGTCCCAATGGCTGATCAGACCACAGGGTCAACATCAAGCGATTCAAGTCTTCTGCAGAGACCTTATTGAGGTAAGTTTTGCCATAGCGTGGAATGTATTCGACAACCTTCATTTCGTTGTAGAGTCCGGTATCAGCCAGAATCTTATTAACTTTTTTTGGGCCACCGATCCACCGCATCACTTTATTTGTGTCAGAGTTGCTGCTGAATCGGATCATTTTGCTAAGTGCTTTTTGGTGCTGTCTATTATGTTTAATTTCTCCTCGGAATCGCTGAAGCATGTAAGCTTGCAGTACAGGCACTTTGATCAAGCTGGCAGCCTTGATTTGCACATCTGGTCGTATGGAAACTAATCTTTCTCCAGTTTCCAGATCCTGGACGACCATACTCAACTTGTCTTGGGGACTCATCGATTTCTTGTCGTAGGACTCACGTAAAAAGTTCAGAATGCTTGCCTCAAGTGGTGAGGTATACAATTGCTCTGCTGCACTGGTCACTTTGCTTGGGAAATCGGCTGGCTCGTAAAATTTCAAATGTCGGCGAGCCACCCAACCGGTTGTCCCTGTTGCGGTTTGTACCTTGCGCCATCCGTTCTCTTCTGGAAAAGTACTGACGACGTGCATACCCGTACGAAGTTTCTCAATTACCTTGTAGTCTTTGCCTGGCCCTGACCGGAGATTGAGAATCCGTGTACTTACTATCGCGTAGTCAGCCTCTTTTTCATCGAAGACTCTTTCTTTACCTCTTGGATTAATCTCCAAGTATTCAGTTGCAACCCAACCTCGAACGCGTTTGCCAATCAACTCTACTTCTACCCACCGCTCATCGGTTTCCGACAATACTTGAAGCTTATCTTTCTTGCGAAGTGTATGCAGAATTTTGAATTTTGTTCCCGCTTGAGCTCTGAGATTCAGCTTTGGTACATCCACAACGGCATGGAGTTCAAAATTCCTCTGCCCTTTGGCAAAACGAAGATATTCTGAAGCTACCCACCCATATTTATTGCTTACTTTAACCTCAACCCAACCATCATCTTGTCGATTTTTAACCTCAACGACCTGGTCTGCTTTGAGCGTCCCAATGACTTTGCCTCGCTTTTTCGGGGATTGTCGTAGGTTGAGTCGGTTTGCAAGGACAACAGCTTTTTCAGCGCGGGATTGAACAGAATACTGCCCTGGGCTTTGCCAAAGCATTTGGGGATTGAAGAAGTCCTTGTGAAAATCGCCTTGAGAATGAGCACTTTGCCCAAGACACATCAGACCCAAAAAAACGGGGACCATGCGGGCAAA
>PBZZ01000074.1 GCA_002730365.1 Deltaproteobacteria bacterium | reverse complement strand
TTGAGAAACCAACGGATTATTGGGAATTCTAACATCCTTATATAGTTTCCAAATGTTATTTCTTCAGGGAACCAAATGATCTCCTTTGTTATGACATTTTCTGGTAGTTTCAATGATGTTGATAACATCCATATGAATGGCATGAACCAGGTAATGCTTATTATGGTTCCAACAGTCCACACAGGAATATCAGAAATTTTCAGCTTATTTCCATAAATTTTATGAATCATTTTATTTAAAATCTTTCCCTAATCGCGAATCTCATTAATACTGTCAAAGTAAGAATGAAAAGAAAAAGAACTACTGATACAGCAGAAGAATACCCAAATAGTTGATTCTCAATTGCAGTTGTGTATATGTAGAATATCGGTGATGAAGAGGCACCTGCGGGGCCTCCAGATGTCATCACTAATATTTGACTAAAAATTCTTAATGTTGCAATTAATTGTAGAGTTATAACCATACTGATAACTGGTCTCATGTATGGGACTACAACGTGGATTAATCTTTGCAAAGCATTTGCCCCATCAGTTTTTGAACTGTCAATTAAATCCTTTGGAATGTCTTGTAAGCCTGCCAAAAACAGTATGAATGCTAAACCTAGGTCCCACCATATTGAAGCAATGCTTACTCCAATTAATACCCAGTTTGTTGATGTCAACCATGGAATATTTTCTATTCCCAAAGCATTTAAGTATTTATTAATTAAACCATATTGAGTATCAAGTAACCATACCCAAATAAGTCCCACTACACTTGCAGCAACTGCATAAGGGGAAAAAAAGAATGTTCTTGACAAACCAGATAATAACCATCCATTGTTTACAAACAATGCGGCAAAAAATCCTAAAATAGTTACACTTGGGACAATTATCAATGCATATAATACTACATTTTTGAAAGCGATATAAGCGTATTTATCTGCAAATAAATTTATATAATTTTCCAACCCAATCCAGTCCGGTTCACCAAATATACCCCACTCGTTAAATGATATGTATGCTCCAAATAAAATTGGGAAAATATTAAATAATAGAAAAGGTATTCCAAATATTGATATAAAGAAATAACCTACCCAATCTATTTTTTTTATCATTGTATTACTTATCTGTCTTTAAAAAAATTTAGTATCATTCTGTGGTTCTTGCCTCTGTTGTTATTCTTATTTTATTTAATTGATTTATCTTCGCATGATTAAGTTTGGACTGAGTATGCTAATTTTTTTGGAAAAATTTATCAGCATGCAAAATATTTTTTCGGCACTCCTCAACAGAGCAGTGCCATGATCAATTATCTTATCCTTTATCTAACCCTTTTTGCCACATTGTCGCCAGTTCGTCCATGGCGTCTTCAGGTTTTTTCTCTAGAGCCCAAACTGGATCAAGAATCTTCACCATGCCATTTCCACCTGAATATATTGTAAAGTCTCCACCCGCCTTCACTGGAATTTCTCCAATTGTAGCGTTCTCTAGTTGGTCAATGAATGCACCTCTTTTATTCCAGTCGTAGCCTGCTGATTTATAATCTGAACGATTTAATATTGACTTACGTGGTGATCCACCCCGACCAACTGTTGTCCATTTGAAACTATTATCTGATAACCATTTTATTGCTTTCATTGTTTCTTCATATCTTCCTTCATCTTTTTGAATGTACATCTCTAGGCTTCCTGCCTCGAAATAGTTTAGATGATTACCTCCTACATTTGGAAACTGATATGTCCTGAAATTTAACCCTTGTTCAACATATCCAGCAAGCGTCCATGGCCCAGTCCAGAAAATTGATCCTTCTCCCTGCCCAAATGCTTTATATCTGTCTGTTATATCTCTTGTTGAACATTTATATTTATCAAATAGATTTAGGACCCATTCCATTGCAAGTATTCCAGCTTTTGGATTCTCACAAGCATTTTTCAAATCATCACTTGCTCTTTTAAATCCCATTTGATGCGCTACTATTCCCCAAGTAACATTAGGTTGAACTGATGAACCTGTTTGAATGATTCCCGACCGGCTAACCCTGCCACTTTTATACTTTGTCATTGCCACTCCCCACTCTATTAGAGATTTACTATCATTAGGTGGTTCGTCAGGATTAAGCCCTGCTTCAATGACATGATCAATGTTTACTTCTGGGCATAGAGTCATTAAGTCCATTGGAATGCTGCAGATTTGATTGTCAACTTGTGGATATCTGCATTTGTCCAATGAATTAGAACTAAAGTCAGCTAGATCTAACCCTGAATCTTTAATATACTTATCCATTGGAATAATAACGCCATCTGCTGCCCATTTTGCTTTTGAACCAGTCCATTGCCAACCGAAATCAGGTGCTCTTCCAGTTGCTGCGGACGCTAATAGTTTGGTGTCATATTGTTCATTGGGAACTGTCTCCATTCTTATCTGCACACCTTTACCTTTGTGTGCCTTATTGAAATCATCTATACAAGATTTCCAGACGGCTGCGTCTGAAGCGCCAAGCCAACTCCAATGCAATATTTCAATATCTTTGCTTCGTGCAATGTAAGGTGCACTCAAAACCGCTGCAGAAGTTAGAACAGTGTTTTTGATAAAAGTTCGACGTGAAGTTTCTTTGATTTTACCTTTCAATTTCATATTTCCTCTCTGAGTTTAATAATCTTGAAATAACTATCACTTTTGATCCTTTTATTTCATAAGCATGCTCCATTTTAAATTAGTATTATAGTTTTCTATTCTTTCTGCACTCGGCAAGCTCAGTTTGATTAAAGCCTGTAATTTAATTAAATTTAATAAATTTAATTTGGTAAAACCACATTTGTGATTTTTAATTTTTTTATATTTTATAGGAATTAATTCTTGTTGAAATTTTACATAGAAAAAAATTCTTAAATTTCAATTCAGCTTTAGAGTTGGTGCAGTTTTGTCGTTTATATAAGTGAATTAATCTCCGATATTTGGAGAACTTACGATGCACTGTCCTCACTGTGCACTCTATTCGCTATGGCATCAGTCGGGGTGTTCAACGGTACCGTTGCCAAGCCTGGCGACGGATCTTTCAAACAATACGACGCGGCAAAGATCCAGCCCTCACGCAACAGGCCTGTCAGTTCGATTTGAAAAGGATGAGGATGCGAGCTATCAGCAGGGTTCTCGGCATCAATCAAAAGATGGTTTCTTGCTAGTGATACAAGCTGCCCAAGCATCCCCAGCATGCCCATCACAGACCGAGGCCTGCTCCTTCATCGAAATCGATGAACTCTGCACGTCCATCGCTAAAAAGAATTCTCAATGTTGGCTCTGGCTAGCAATAGACTCCATCTTTGGCAAGGTCCTTGGCTTTGTCTTTGGAAGAAGGACGATCAAAACCGGTAATGTCTCATGGCAGCAGATCAAGCACTTGCCAACGATGGACTATGGCACGGACCTGCTGAAGGCCTACGAGAATTTTATCCCACACGCCAAGCATTACACGGGAAAGACCTTCACCACAAAATAGAATCACTCAACTGCCGACTCAGGCATTATCTAGCAAGGCTCCAACGCAAAACGCTTTGCTACAGCAAATCAAAAACGATGTTGGAATTTTCTTGGAAAGAGCTCATTATTAAACTAAACAAATCAGAAGTTTTTAATTTCTAATTCTTTTGTGTGATGTATACATCATACAAGATAAAAGTCTACCAGTTTTTTGAGTGACAATAATTTTTTAGCAGAGGCTTTATGTAGCCAATGGATCGGGGGCCGGACATGTTTGAGGTTTACTCAAAACAACGAATGTTCAGGCTTACTTTGGGTGTTCATAGAGACCGAGTGTGACGGCCTTTAGTTTGAGAAGGGAACTGACGTGCTTGAGGGCAGGTGCTCGAATACCTAAGTGCTCAGCAAGCTCAAGGACGACCGTCAACAAAGGATCAATTTCTAATGAGCGACCTGCTTCAATATCTTGGCGAGTTGACGGTTTGTGTCCAATAATGCTGGTTGCCCCGTTGATTCTTTTATCCATCGAAACATTGAATCGAGCTCCTACGGCTTCACCGATCTCTTGGACTTCGGTCATAATTTCACGGATCAAGGTAGCAGACCCCGAATCTTGTCCAATCTGGTCAAGAGTCGCACCAGTTAGTGCTGATACTGGATTGAAGGAACAGTTCCCCCACAGTTTGATCCAGATTTCATCACGGATTCTTGTTTTTTGAGGTGCTTTCAAACCACCTGAGATCATCAGAGATGAAATGTGCTTCACTCGTTCTGAAGGTTCTGAAGAGGGCTCCCCCAGAGTGAAGCGATCTCCATTCAAGTGACGTATCAAGCCTGGCTCAGCGATTTTACAAGCGGGGTAGACGACGCAGCCAATTGCTCTTTCTGGCCCAATCGTTTCCCAAATCATACCCCCAGGATCCACCGATTGAAGTGGCTGATCATCCAAAAAAGTTCCACTGGCAGCCTTGTGAAAGTACCACCAAGGCAGACCGTTGACTGCTGAAACTACGGCTGTTTCTGATCCAAGCAGAGGATTGAGATTGTGAGCAATTTTTGGGATGCCATGAGCTTTGACTGCTATAATGACAAAGTCTTGCGGGCCAAACTCATTTGGATTTTCACTAGCTGGAAGATTGTGTGTAAAAATTTGACCGTCTTTTTCGAAGCGCAAACCTTTTTCTTGGATTGCCATCAAATGGGGACCTCGGGCAACTAGACTTACTTCAGCACCTGCTTGGTCAAGAGCCGAAGCGAGATAACCTCCAATTGCACCTGCGCCATAAATACAGATTTTGGTCATTACAATTTCCCCATGACCTTCAAATTAGTCTTCTAAGCCAAGTTTTTTTGCGAGGCCAATGCGCTGTAGTTTGCCGGTTGCGCCCTTCGGAATTTCATCCACAAAGACGATGTGTTTTGGGGTTTTAAATTTGGCTAGGTGCTCTCCAGCGTATTTGCGTAACTGACCAGAATCCATTGATTTTCCATCAGCCATCACTACAGCAGCTCCAATTTCCTCTCCCAACATTTTATCTGAAACAGCGAAGGTGACGACTTGCTGGATATCTGGGTGCTCCATCAAGACATTATCTACTTCCAATGGAGAAATCTTTTCACCACCTCTGTTAATGATTTCTTTCAAACGGCCTGTAATCTTCAAATAGCCATCTTGGTCAAACAAACCCTGGTCACCGGTTCGGAACCATCCATTTGTGAAACTGGAAGCATTTGCAGCTTCATTGTTTTCATAGCCTGGTGTGACGTTCTCACCTTGAATGCAGACCTCTCCTTCTTCACCAATTGAGAGTTGATTGCCTGATGAATCCATGATGCATACTTCTGGAGAGGTAACTATTCCTACGAAACCAGCTTTCTGTTTTCCCAATTCCAACGGGTTGGAAGTCATTTGATGGGTGGCTTCCGTCATCCCATAAGCCTCAATAACTGGACAGCCAAAGACATCATTCAATTCATTGAAGACAGCAGGTGGCAAAGATGCTGAAGAAGACCGCAGGAAGCGCAATCCTAAAGCCTTAGCAGCCTCTGGTTGCTTCTGCGCTCTGAGTAAGATGGTTTGGTGCATGGTGGGTACACCCGAATACCATGAGATTTTTTCTTCCTTAGCCAGTTCAAGAAATTTCAGGGCATTGAATCCACTGGAACAGCAAACTGAAGCACCTTGAGACATGCTGGTAGCTAACACGGCAATCAGACCATGAATATGAAACAGAGGCATAATATTCAGGCAATGGTCTTTAGCTGTTAATTCCAGACTCGCAGAGATGTTCCTTGTGGATGCCAAGATGTTTCGTTGAAGCAAGGGGACAACCTTGGGTAGGGAGGTAGTCCCAGATGTGTGAAGCACAAGCGCTTCGTGATCAAGATTGGATGGTTGAATATCTGCTTCTGATTCAAATAGCTTAAAAGCTCCAGCAGGGCTTCCCGACTTTACTTTTGCTTCCACGACAGGAATTGAAAGATCTGCAGCCGCTGCTCTAACAGGGTTTGTGCTATTTTCTTCAACAATCACAAGACCTGGTTTCAGATCTTCGAGATAAAATGCGTATTCACTTTTTTTGTAAGTTGGATTCAGTGGTGCTGCAGACATGTAGCTAGCAACTGCTAGGAATGCTGAAGCCATTTCGGGCCCATTTGGTAGTACAATCGCTACTCTATCGGAATTCGAGAGGCCTTGAGATGCTAGTTGCTTCCCAATCTGATCACAGTGNTTTCGCAAGNCCNTGTAACTTAGTGCTGATCGATTNGGGGCACTCATNGCAATAGCTTTAGCGTTGCCGGCATCGATGATTGATCTAATCGTCACGGTTGTGCCCTTCTTTCAAATACTTGTTTTTCTTAGTGTTGTTTTAAATGACTTCAACTGTCATGGTGCCGAGGTTTTCAATTTCATACTATATTTTATGCCCCCTTTAAACAGGCCCCACAACTGCTGGAATTCCAGACATGATCAAATCTCCACCTGCGACGTCATAAAATTTCGATAGGTATGCATTCATTTCGGGCACTTTCCAAATCATTTGTTTTGGATCTTCGTACAGTTGTTCTCAACATTGACTCTCAGGCAGATTAGTCTGATCCAAGTGTCCGGTCTCACTCGTAGGAACAAGCTCGCTCATCGGGGCAGATTTTTCAAAGGATTTTCACAACCTCCCAAGTCTACCATGTTTTTTGGCCTCTCCTTGCAGGTCACGCCGAGTCATGTCTAATCCTAGTCCGTACCCGTAGACATGTTCGAGTGCGGCATCCAGACTGATGTCAGCACCGCCGCTTTTGAGAGCTGACTCCATCTCATATTGCACATCATTGGTTTTCAGCATAGTTACGGCCAATGTAATAAATCCTGTGGATAGGAAACAACTCATTGGAACATCGGATTGATAGCAAACTTTTAGTGCTGTATCAATTACAAACAATTATTTTTGCTTGTCAGAATCAATTTGGTCGGGCAATTACAATTTCTCAAACGCTTCTCAGTTGTGATTCGTAATCTCCGAGAGAAATACTGTAAATATCTTATTTTTTGATGGCGTAATTCCAGATACGAAAAAAACAAATGAAGTTGATGATGAAAGATGTAATTTCTATTGAGGAGAAATCAGATATACACAGAAGTTTTGAGCGTTTTTCTAATTTGAATTCGCAAATTCCTAAAGGTGACCTTTGCGGGTTTTCCAAGAAAACTGGCAAATCTTAAAAAAAACGGAGAACTGTGGCAAAGAGTTGGTAAAGGAACTTTTTTTGGTGCGAAACCAATTGACGAACTTTCTATTGTTGGTCGGGTTGCTGAACAATCTAACCCGATGGAAGTAATGAGTGCGAGAATATTGATCGAACCTTTACTTGCTTGACAGGCTGCAATCAATGCAACGGGTTACCATATTGATGAATTGAAGCGCTGCCAGGTTGCACAGCCAGAAGCAGTAACTTGGCGTCAATACGAAAATGTCGATAACCGGCTGCATCGTACCATTGTAGAGGTTCCTCGAAACACGGTTTTGTTGGCACTTTTTGATCAATTGAATGCAATTCGGCGTGCAATTGTTTGGGGACGACTCCGAGGTCAAAGGCTGTTCCACCCATGGATCATCTCAGTTTTGCACAACATTACGCGATTGATCGAGCTGTCCGCGAAAGGGATTAGGACAATGCTGCTGCTATCATGAAAATACACATTGATGAGGTCAGAGATGGCTTGATCACGGCAAAACCGAATACAGAGTGAGACACATTCCAGATTTATGTAGGAATGTTTCCCAAAGAACCAGGAAAACTGTTAAGAATGAATTCAAATGAATAAAGTAAAGCTGACTTTAGAAGTCTTCAGCGATTTTGTCTGACCCTGGTGCTATCTTGTCACCGGGCGTGTCAAAAGGTTGGAGGAAAAATTCAAATTGTCGATCAAGTGGGTTCAGTTCCCATTACATCCTGAAACACCGCAAAAAGGTTTGTCTTTGGAAGAACTATTTGCAGGGAGAGATTTTGACATTCCAGCTATTCAGGGGCATCTAAGAGAGTTGATACGGTTGGAGGGGTTGCCCTATGGAAATCGAACACACACTTACAATAGTCGATTAGCTCAGGAACTATCGAAATGGGGGGAAAGATTCCCAGAAAGCTCTTTGCTAAACCAGAAAATATTTGAAGCGTATTTTGTTGATGGGCAAAACCTGGCTAATCAGAACCTGCTAGTAAAACTTGCTGGGGAAGCTGGGCTGTCAACTCAAGAAGCTACGAAAGTCCTTGAAAAACGTGTTTTCAAAGAAGCAGTTGACATTGATTGGATGAGATCGAGGCAAATTGGAATTTCGGGTGTACCGACGTTCGTGATAGGACAGTATGGAATTTCAGGAGCCCAGTCTTATGAGATCCTTGAGCGCTTCGTTGTTAAAAATACCTTTTAAATCCTTCATCTTTTACTCCAATTGTAGAGTCTATTTTCAGATCCAATCCAAGTTTGTAAGCCCTTCCACTTCATCTGGATAAACCGCATCCAGAATCTCCTCCGTTTTGACAATCTGATAAAATATGGAATGTCAGGAGAAATAATTGTAATTCTTCAATAATGTTGGATTAATTTACAAAATTCATTCAAAGTTATTCTTGGATTTTTTCACTGTAAGCGCTTAGTTTTAGGGATTTTTCTATTTATTGAGAGAAATTTTCTGAACTGATATTTGAGAAATTTCATCATCTTGCCTCAGTGGCTGCCCTTTGAAAAATGGTAGATATGGAGTACCGACTATCGCAAAATTTAGTGGTGATCGAAGAACCTTTGGAAAAAAACAACGTCAACCAATTGAGGGAAATCCTGACGAAAACTCCTGAACCTCCAGAAAGTCTAACAATTGACCTAAGTAAGTCTCCCATGATTGATACCGCAGGAATTCAATTGCTGATTGCAATGAGGGAATACATGCGTAGTGAAGATCGCGAATTTAAAATCCATTTCAATGAAGATTTAGAAAAAATTCTTAAATGGTGTGGGGTTGGTTGGCTAGCCAGTGAGGCTCCGGGATGAATGCAAATATACTCATGGTGGATGACTCCAAAACTATACGCTTCCAAGTGCGGAAAATTCTGGAGGCCGAGCAAGATCATGACTACAAAATTTCTGAAGCAGGAGACGGAAAAGAGGCACTTGACCTTGTTGCGGCAAGTACCAAGGAACAGTTGCCAGACTTGGTACTTCTGGATCGAAATATGCCGAGAATGAATGGGGACGAATTTATTCGTATTTTTAAAGCTGATCCATTTTGGGGCCATATACCTGTTCTGTTTTTGACTACACACGGAGAAATCGAAGAACTCGTCAAAGGCCTGACTGAGTTGCAGGCCGACGATTACTTGGGAAAACCCTTCAATCCCTCAGAGTTGCAAGCCCGAGTAAAATCATTGCTCCGGGTTAGGATGGCAGAAAAGGAAACATTGCGGCTCAACAGTGAGCTTGACGTGTCTCTTCAGCAACAGAAACTTCAATACGAGGAACTCAAGAAGACAAAAGTTGAACTTGCTGAAATTTCAGCAGTGGCTGAATTGACCAGAATTTTTGAGAAATTCGTCCCTCGAGAATTTCTGGATCGGATTGCAAAGACAGGGATCGAAAATATTGCAGTTGGCCATGCTGAGAGTGACATCATCACAATTCTTTTTTCTGACATTCGCTCCTTTACAGATATTTCTGAGTCGATGGAGCCATCCGAGTTGATGCAGTTTCTCAATACGTTTCTTCAGTTCATGTCAGAACCAATTCATATGAATCATGGATTTGTGGACAAGTTCATTGGAGACGCAATCATGGCTCTTTTCGATCAACCCGGAAAACCGGACGCCATAGAAGCCAGAGATGCCGTTCGGTCTGGTCTTGAGATGCAAGCAAGCTTGATTCGATTTAATAAATTTCGAGAAAAGCAGAATTATCCTCCCACTCAAATTGGAATTGGCATTCATAGTGGCCCAGTTGTGATCGGTACCTTGGGATCAGATTCCAGAATGGATTCAACTGTTTTGGGTGATGCTGTCAATCTTGCTTCAAGGCTGGAAGGCTTAACCAAAAACTATCGTGTTCCGATGTTAGTGTCAGAGGACTCTAAAAACCTAATCAGCCATCTGGAAGAATTCAACTGGCGTTTTTTAGATCGGATAACAGTCAAAGGAAAGAAGGAGCCCGTTAGAATATTTGAGGTGTTCAACGAACACTCCGACAAAAATTACGAAAACAAATTAAAGGCAGCGGGTTTATTTGAAGAGGCACTGAATTCATACTTGAAACGAAATTGGGAGGAGGCGATTGAGGGATTCAAAGAATGTGGTGAACTTTTGCCAGAAGATGCTTCCATTGAAATGTACTTAACCAGAGCCCAAGACTTTCAGCAATTTCCTCCGGCAGAAGATTGGGATGGGGTTTACCGCTACTTCAGCAAATAACAAAGATGGATTTGAGTAAGTTTGATCCAGAAGCAGTAAAGCTTTTTCTTGAAGAAGCTACAGACATGCATGACCAGATTGAAGAAAGCTTACTAACTTTAGAAGCAGATCCTACTAATCAAGATGCCCTTAACAATGCCTTTCGTGGATTTCACACGATAAAAGGTGGCGCAGGCATGATCGGCTTTGAAGAATTGCAGAAATATACCCATGAAGTAGAGTTCCTGCTATCTGACGTTCGAGGTAGTAACCGCAATGTCACAGAAGAACTCATTACTGTGCTTCTCAGCTCGATTGATTGCCTGCGTGGGTATTGTTCAGAACTGGAGGGCGTGGATCAATTTGACCATGGAATCGCAGAAGCGAGTTTAGCTCAGATCCGCATTTTGTCAGAGGCTCAAGACGATTCAGAAGACCCTCTTGAACAAGAAACTACTCCCCAAGATGTTGTACCTACACAACAAGTACTTAAGCCCCCTAAAGAAAATCAATTTAGGTATCTGATCCGACTGAAATTCTCAGAGGATATTTTGGAAAATAGTGGAGATCCGATAGCTTTGCTGAAGGATCTTTACGATCTGGGAGAATGCTATGTTACCCCACATTGTCATTCGATCCCAAATTTAGATATTCTTGATCCTGTAAAGCTGCACCTGCATTGGAGTTTGGTTCTTTCATCAACCAAGAAAATGGAAGAACTCGAGGATATCTTAATGTTTTTCATGGATGAGGAGGGCATTGAAATCAAGTTGATCCAAGGGCCACCAGTTGAAACAAAAATCAAGCACGATATTAATGCTGGGATTCTTGAAGCAACGACAGAAAAATACAGAAATCCACCTGAATCTGAGCCCTTCTCAACTTCTGCTACCAAAAAAGAAGAGCTACAGCCATCGGACACAAATCCCGATGTAAAACAAGAAAAGAATGCCCCAAAGACTAACATCGCTAAGAAGAGAGACGAGTCGGGGGGATCAATTCATGTTTCAAACATGAAGCTGGATAAATTGATGAATCTGGTAGGGGAGACGGTCATCAACCAAGCCAGATTAAAAGAATTTGGACAAGAACTTCGCTTAGCAGATCGAAGAATGGGCGATCTCTATCAGCAGATCGTTTACGACTCAGATATTGTTGTTCGCGAGCTTCAAGATCAGGTGATGAACATTCGCATGGTACCGATTAAGGGTACATTTTTACCGTTGCAAAGAATTGTGCGGGATTACTGTGTGAACTCAGGAAAAAAAATCAAACTACAGATCTTAGGTGGTGAGACTGAACTGGATAAAAATGTTTCAGAAAAACTTGGTGGCCCACTAAAGCATCTTGTCCGTAATGCAATGGATCATGGGATCGAGTCGATTGAAAAAAGACTAGAAACAGGCAAGGGGGAAGAAGGCTCGATTCATTTAAGAGCGTTTCATGGGGAAGGTCATGTTTTTATAGAAGTTCAAGACGATGGTGCAGGCATTGATTCAAGAGTAATCCTTCAGAAGGCATTGGCCAAAGGATTGATTGATGAGAAATCGGAACTTGATGAGCAAGAAATCTTTAGGCTCTTATTTCATGCCGGTTTTTCTACCGCGGAGAATGTCTCGGACATCTCGGGCAGAGGAGTGGGGATGGATGTTGTTCGTCAGGAGATTGAGTCATTGAGAGGTTCTATTTTTATCAGTAGCGAAGTCGGAAAGGGATCAACTTTCCAAATCAAGCTTCCCCTGACTTTGGCAATTATCGAGGGAATGCTAGTCCAGGTACAAAATCAAATCTTTACGATCCCTCTCCTTTCTGTTCTGGAATCAATTCGTCCCACAGTCGATCAGTTTAGAACGATGCAAAAACAAGGTGAAGTGGTTGAGATCCGAGGTGAATACCTGCCGATTTTAAACCTTGGTAAAGCCTTCAATCTGGAAAACGAGAAAAAAACAAACGAAGAAAAATTAGTTGTGATTGTAGAGAATAACAAGATGCAGTGCGGTCTATTAGTAGATCGTATTTTAGATCAGCAACAGGTTGTCATTAAAAGTATGGAAGAAAATTTTTTTCAAATCCCAGGCATTGCTGGAGCAACAATTCTAGGAGATGGGGGAGTGTCTCTGATTCTTGATTTACCAAGTTTGCTGAGAAAGAGTTTTAAATCTAATTGAAGGGATTTTCTCAATGGGGTTAAAAGAGAAATCTAAATATGAAGACTCCTATGAATTTTCGAATCATGAGGGGCAGCAATTTGTGAGTTTTAAGATCGCCGAGGAAACTTACATGGTGGATATTAGAAAAGTGCGTGAATTTATTACATATGATCGAATTTCCATCATTCCAAATTTGCCAGAACATTATAAGGGAGTGATTAACTTGAGAGGTTCAATTATTCCTGTAATGGATCTGAGATTACGGTTTGGATACCCCCAATTGGAATATAATGAAAGAACAGTTTTGATGACAATTTTTGTTGAAGAAAAGCTCATAGGAATGGTAGTTGACAAGGTCTTGGATGTAATCAATTTGCCAGCGGAGAATGTACAACCTCCACCTGAAACTGAAATGATTGTAGAAAGACAATTTTTGGAGGGTCTTTGTGAGTGGAAGGGAGAAATGTTGATTCTACTAAATCTAGATTCATTATTTGCCCAGGATAAGGCCATTCAGGCACTAATTGGTAACACTGAAAATAGTAATTGATTGAGGAATTATGACAAATAACTCTCTCCAAGCGAAACTGCTCATTCTCGTGCTGGCTGTAACACTTACTTCGATCATTGTGATTAGTTATATCAGTATTTCGACTCTTCAAAATGCATTAGAATCAAAAGCCTTGCAGCAAATGGTCTCAATCAGAGAAGTCCAAAAATCTGCTTTGGAAAATCAGTTCAACAATT
>PBZZ01000073.1 GCA_002730365.1 Deltaproteobacteria bacterium | reverse complement strand
CGTTATACCAGGATGAATGGCAGAGCGATTGCGTATCTTCGCTGCATCTTAGGAGGCGCTCTGTCAGGGATCAAGCAGGAAGTCGAATAAATGAGAAGTCCCTTGCAACACCGCCACTTGATCCCAATTCTTTCCCTCGATAAGCTCGTGACCTAGATCAACGGGCCTACCATCGAAATATTTACGTTTCCAGGAGATGCAGAATGCCAGACACATTGACACCAGAGATGCGTGAGGGCTTGCCGGAGCCAGAAGGATATCGGGTCAACAGCCTGCCTGATGAGAACGATATCGTCTTTGGCAAGGGGCCGATCACCGAAGAGACCACACGCAATATGATTCTTGATTACCCTGATAGCGTTCTCAAATTTCTACAGGGAAAGGATCTGGATGAACGACCTCTCTCCCCAGATATTAGCGGAATTCATGGAATTTGGCGAGAACGTGGTCTGAGGAAGGATATTTTGCAAAAATACTTTTTGCATTTCATGGACTGGCCGGATGGAATTCCTTCGGCAACGATGCTGGACTTGCTGAGTGACGTGCGAGATAAGATCCGAAATCTTGGTAAAACAAAAAATAGGCCGCCGGAGTAGGGGCCAGCCCTGCGCTGACCCCCCGATAGGGGCCGATGCTTCATTCATCAGCCCACCGTGGCACGGACTCAGTTGACCGGGATTTGGCGCATCTCGGCCTGCTGCTTGGGCAGACGCAGGTGAAGCACTCCATCCTTCATCTCGGCATAACTGTCTTCCATGGCCACTGCCTGTGGCAACTGAATCCGGCGCTGAAAATTGCCGTAATTGCGCTCTACACGCAACACACCTTCTCGATTCTCTTCATGAGAACTCTTCTTCTCTCCCTGAATCGTCAGCACTCGCCCATTTAAGGAAATCTTCACGTCTTCCTTGTTCAACCCGGGTAGCTCTACTTGAAGCTGGTAGGTTGTTTCGTCTTCTTGCAGATCCAACGCAGGTGAGAAACGTCGTGTGACTGTTTCGCTAAAAACTTCTGGCCAAGCGGACTCGCCAAAAAATTCTTCCATGAGATTGCGAAAAGGGACAGTGCTGTTGCGAACGGTGACGGGATACATACTGCTCTCCTGAAAAGAGGGAATATTTTGAGGAGCACTCAAACCATTATGATGTACTCCGTTATTTGTTAGCACTCAATTTAGTTGAGTGCTAACAAGCTGTCAAGAAAAAATTTTACTGGGCGGGCAAACCATTCAATGGCTGGTCAATCGATGAGGCGATCGGGATCTTCCTTGGGAAGGTTGGGACTCTCTCGGAAGAGCTGACGGCGGGTGGTTGGGTTGAGGAAGTCTTCCTCACGCAGACCTTGTTGGCGACTGATCTGGGAGACAATTGCCTTGACGAAAGCGCGTTGTTCCAATCGCTCTTCCATCTGCCGACGCAGCTTGAGAATATCGCGGACACTGTATTGGTGGTCAGGGATTTCTTCTTCCTCATCGACAATCGACTGCGTATCTCCCCGCAGGACAAGGCGGTGATAGCTCTCAAGGAAAATCAGAAAATCACTGAAGAGTGGAGTTGGACGACCCTGGCTACTTTGAATCAGGTTGCGACGCAGCGTCTGTGGTTGAGGAGCATTCTGATTCAGCTGTTGAAAAACGCGACGAATCTTGCGCAGTAATTGTTGTTGGGACGTCTGGGCATCCCATCGGGAACGTGTCGCAAAATCGAGAAACTGCTGCAGCCGGGGTCGTGGTGCTAGCTGTGGCCACCAGGGAAGATTCAGACCAAAGAAGCGTTGCAGGACTTGTTCACAGTGTTCCAATTCTGCGAGCTGGCAATCTTCAAAGAAAAAGCCGTGCTGATAAAGCAGTTGACAGAGTTGGAGTAGCTGGGAGGTTGCTGCAGGTAGCTGGCGATCCTGCTGCTGTTGGAAGATGACACCTAGTTGGGCTGGTCGACGCAGCATCAGTAATTCCGGAAGGAGCGCAGACGTTTAGGTCTGGGACAGATGAACAATAGGAATGGAGCGTTGCCCTGAGGCCATTATTCAATCCCAACCTGGTATGGAGGTCTTGGCTGGACCACTCGGTACTGGACGTCGGATCGAAGTATTCATTTGGGGAGCTGGCTGTCCAGTCTGTGCTCCTGGATTAGCATTCAGTTGTTGCTGGAGTTGCTGTTTGACTTGCTGAATCATGCTAGGTGGAGGAGTTGCTCCAGCTGCTGCCATAGATGCCTGCCCTCCAGTTGCAGAGACCGGTCGCTGAGGTACAGATGGAGTTGGGGCCTCTTTCTTGGCAACTGATTTTGGGTCTTCAGGAGACTGCTGCTGGATCAGGATCTGGTAGCGATTGTAGTGACGGTTGGCCTTATCGCTGTTGCGCATTCGGTAATAGACCAGTGCCGTATTGTAGTGGGCATCTGGTTGATCAGGCTCCATCTCCAGTACATTCTCAAAAGAATCCAAGGCTCGTTCGTAGTCTCCTGCTTGGAAATACGCCAATCCTAGGTTGTAATAGAAGCTTGGTGTCTCATCATCCAGCACGATGGCCTGGCGGTAGTTCCAGATGGCTGTTGGATAATCCCGCTTTTGGTAAGCAGTGTTGCCGTCACGGAAATAATTCAAAGCCGAACGTGGGGTCGGGGTTTCGAGAGAGCTACAGCCACCGAGCATCATCATCGGGACAATGATCCAGCGGAACAAAAAGCGTGGGAATGGGGTTGCGGGCATGACTTGCGTATCCCTTGCATGGTCCGGGAAATTCACTGGCATTTTCGCCGACAGTTTCATTACGATAAGTTCACTTGCTCATGCACAATCCATACTTGAAGGAGGCACGATGAAGTGTGGAAATTGGTTTGTCACAGCTTTATTACTGCTTAGTTGCTTCGTTGGCGTTCCATCTCTACAGGCTCAAAACATGACAGAGGAAGAGGCTGAGGCAGCTCGCATCGAACAACGTTTCCTCAACGAGCTGGAGACCCTGCTCAAGGCGGCACGTGATGCACAGTTCCCCGAAGAGGAAGTGCGCGCCATCACGGTACAGCGTGAAGGGAAGACGATCAACGCCTTTGAATATCTGGAACAAGCGAAGCGTCAACAAGCTCGCAAGGAAAGTCGACGTGTGGTGCTGCGGGATCGCTACCTGACAGTTCAAGACATCATGGGCGAACTGAAATCACAGGAGTCTGGCAAGTTGGACTCACTGCGGGAAGAACTTGTCTTCATTGGTGCCGAAGAGAAATGACCCCACTGCTCTGCGTAGCTGGTACCAGAGGAGTTGGTAAGACC
Organism: Deltaproteobacteria bacterium; assembly: GCA_002730365.1. Next base: position 15,940 of record PBZZ01000073.1, on the reverse strand, counting down.
TCTGTAGCCGTGGCCTTGGTCTCCCTGCTGCTGCAGCATCTTGGAAGAGTGATTGCCTGGAAACCACTGGATGTCAATGGTATCGGGTATCAGATTCAGGACAGCGACAGCGATGGCGAACGCCTGCAACGAGCCACCAACATGTCGGAGCACATAAACCTGCTGAATCCCTACCTGTTCAATGAAGACTTGCCTCCACTATTGGCAGCACAACGGGACGGTGTGAAAGTCGATGAGAAAGTACTGAGTCAGCGTTTGGAGTTGTTACGAAGACGCTCTGATTTGGTGTTGATGGAGAGCCTTGCTGAATTGTTGGGCCTCTGGACCACCAAGCATAGTGGATTGGAGTTACTGCAACAATGGCAGGCCAGAGTCCTCTGGGTTAGTGGAATCGGACGTGAAAGCCTGGAGCAGACGCTACAAACAGTAACCCTACTTCAGCAAGCTGGAATCTCCTGTCAGTTGCTTCTCAACAACACAACCAATGAACTGAACGCCGATCTGCTCCAGTATCAATGGATGATGCTTGAAGAACGACTTGACCTGCGCGTGCTGGGCCTGCTCCCTTATAGGATCGAAGAAAATCGTCGCAATGCCACATGGTTGTCGGACAATCTGGAGACGACCTTTCTCGATCAGTTGCTGCCTCCACCAGTCAGCTCTACTGTCTGAACACCTCACTTCAGATTCTCTGAAATTTCCCGGCCGGATCGCCGGCTTGCTCTTGGCAGGACCCCAATGGACGTATTCAAGCGCTATCTGATCATTTTTGTCACCACCAGTACCTTCCTTTACTTCTTTGTCATCTGGTATGAAAGCCAGAATCCAGGAGTAGCGGTTCCCCACAATTTGAGTGAAACTGGAGAAGAATCGATTGCGATCAACCTAAAGCCCAACAATGCCTACGAAAAATGTGTGCAATTGCAGGCTCGTCAATTCCTAGACTATACTTTCGAAGCGTCCGAACCACTGGTCTTCAATCTGCACTACCACGTTGGCAAAGAGGACTTCTACCTGGAACAGCAAACCATTGCCACACTGAAAAGCTCGTTTGAAGCCAGGGAGTCCCGGATCTACTGCCTGATGTGGGGCAATTCGAATGACCAGCAGGCTCGCCTGCGCTACGAATTTCGCGCCCGACCGCTAACGGCCTCCAACTGAGTGTTGCATGTCCGCACTGACTTTTTTCGCAGGAGCCCTCGCTGGGGCTCTGACCTGGAATTTCACGGCCCCACTGCTTGAAAAGAAAGCCTGTTTCAACCCCAATCCCAATCAGGATGGATGTTGGGACGTACAGCCTGAAGCAGAGGAAATTCGCATCCTGCTACTCGGAGATACTGGTTCCGGTGATGAGCATCAGCAAGATGTGGCCACTGCTAGTGCTCGTACCTGTGACGAGTTGGGCTGCGATCTGGTGCTGATGCTGGGAGACAACTTCATTCAGCATGGTGTCTCCAGCGTTGATGATCCACAGTGGATCAGCAAATTCGAGGAGATGTATACTCAGCAGGTGCCCTTCTACCCGATTCTCGGCAACCATGATCTGCAGGGTAAGTGGCGACCTCAAGTCGCCTATACTGAGCGCAACAAACGCTGGCGCATGCCGAATGTAAATTATTCGCTGGTGGCTGGCCCCGCTTACATTCAATGCATCAACACATCTTGTACGCTGTGCGCGCTTTGGACACTGTTCAAACGTAAAGAGCGACCTTGGCGTCTGGTTTGTGGTCATCGTCCGTTAGCTACAGGTGGAAGACATCGAGGTGTGACCTGGCTTGAACGCTTATTGATTGAGCGTTCTGGACCCCAGTTCTTTCTATCTGGACACAACCACATGCTGGAACACCTTAAGATCGGTAAGATTGACCAGGTAGTTGCAGGTGGTGGTGGAAGCCCGCTCAATCACACTGCCAAGAAGCCCAACCCCCACCAGATCTTCCTGCATCTTGGTCATGGCTATGCCTGGATGAATTTGACCTCCACCCAAGCCACGGTACGCTATTTCGACGACCAAGGTCAGGAAATCTACCAGTTTACACGAAGCGCCTGAAGCTGCCTCTCTCAACTATCTGTCTTGTTGCTGTTGAAGGATTTTTCATGAACACACTACCAACGATTTTTCCACTTTGGGAACTGCCAATGCTGCCCATTGCTGGTCGAGCCGAGCGATTCCCCGTTTACCGAATTTTCTGCATCGGCCGCAACTACGCAGAGCATGTACGAGAGATGGGCAATGATCCGGCTGGCAAACCCATTTTTTTCACCAAGCCCTCTTCCAGCTTACGACACAATGGGGACCAGATCCCCTACCCACTGGCAACAGAGAATTTTCATCACGAGGTGGAGTTGGTTGTCGCCTTGGACAAGGGCGGAACCAAGATTCCCATCGAGCAGGCCCAGAATCACGTCTATGGCTATGCAGTGGGGGTCGATCTGACTCGACGTGACCTACAGAAAGTTGCCAAGGCCAAAGGTCAGCCCTGGGATGCCAGTAAAGCCTTCGATGACTCCGCACCTTGTTCAGAATTACACGAAGTTGCCCAAATAGGGCACCCCAGCCGAGGAGCAATCTGGCTCAGCGTCAACGGTGAAATGCGTCAGCAAGGAAATCTGAACCAGCTGATTTGGAATGTCCCGGAAATCATCAGTGCACTCTCGCAGTCCTTCCATCTGCAGGCGGGCGATTTGATCTTCACAGGTACCCCTTCCGGAGTAGGGCCTTTGGAGATTGGAGATCAAGTAGAAGCTGCCGTCGAAGGTATCAGTGTTCTGCGCTTCGAGATTGTGGAAGTAGCGGATGCCTGAACGCGGCGAAGTCGCAATTGTCGGCAGTGGACTAGCTGGGTCCGAAGCTGCCTGGCAACTGGCTCAACTCGGTCGGCGGGTAGATCTTTATGAAATGCGACCACAACGCCCGACTCCAGCCCACAAGACCAGCGACTGTGCCGAACTTGTCTGTAGCAACTCCTTCAAGAGCCGCTCGCTGGAGAACGCTCATGGACTCCTCAAAGCGGAACTGAATCAGTTCGGTTCCCTCATTCTGCAGACGGCAGAGCGCTTTGCCGTGCCAGCTGGACAGGCCTTGGCGATTGACCGTCAACCTTTCTCTTCCTCGATCACCCAGCAGCTATCAAATCACCCAAATATCGCACTGCTACGAGAGGAAGTTGAAGATCTTGGCAAGCTGTTGGAGCACTATGCTGCGATCCTTGTAGCTACCGGCCCGCTGACCTCTGATGCTCTAAGTGGATCACTACAGCAGTTGATCGGGATCGGGCATCTCTCCTTTTATGATGCAATTGCTCCAGTAGTAACAGCTGAATCCATCAACTCCCAAGTGGCTTTTCGGGCATCTCGCTATGACAAGGGAGAAGCCGATTATCTCAACTGTCCGTTCTCTCAGCAGCAATATGAAGATTTTGTGGCAGCTATCCTGGCGGCGGACAAGGTGCCAATGCACCAGTTTGAGGATGTGCGACCCTTCGAAGGCTGCCTGCCTATCGAAGTAATGGTGGAGCGAGGGCTCGAAACCTTGCGCTTTGGCCCACTGAAACCAGTAGGGCTACCCCATCCAGAAACTGGAGAACAATTCCACGCCGTTGTTCAATTACGCCAGGAGAATGCGCTAGGAACCCTCTACAATTTGGTTGGCTTTCAAACAAAAATGACCTGGACCGCACAACAACAAATTTTTCGGACGATTCCAGGATTGGAAGAAGCTGAATTTGTCCGCTTGGGTTCCATTCATCGCAACACTTTCCTGAACAGTCCCAAATTGCTGAACANCAGGCTNCAGTTGCAGCAAGAGCCTAGGTTGTTCTTTGCTGGTCAGTTGACCGGAGTNGAGGGTTATACAGAATCAANTTCGATGGGATTNGCTGCCGCCTATTTCCTACACTACGAACTCCAGGGAGACTCGCTCCCAGAGCTGCCCGGCACCACGATGATGGGAGGCCTGATTCGTTACCTGACCACTACTGATCCCAAGCACTTCCAACCAATGAACGCCAATTTTGGTCTACTGGTACCCCCTCAGCAACGCATTCCCAAGCCCCAGCGTAAAGCCTGGATGGCTGAACGAGCCATGAGAGAGCTGCAGCAGTGGTGGGAGTCCTGTGAACTTGGAACCTCAGTGACTGCTGTATGACTTGGTTTGAAGCTTCGATTCTAGGGCTGGTGCAAGGACTGACAGAATTTTTACCGATCAGCAGTACTGCCCACTTACGGATTGTCCCAGAATTGCTGGGCTGGGAAGATCCCGGTGCAGCCTTCTCTGCTGTGATCCAGCTGGGAACCCTGCTAGCGGTCTTGCTGTACTTCCGCAAAGACGTACTGGAATTAGCCACTGCTGCCTTGCGAAGTCTCTGGAATCGAAACCTGATGGAGACCCCCAGTTCTCGACTTGCCTGGGCAATCGCTGTTGGGAATCTACCAATCATTGTGCTGGGCCTGGGATTCAAGGATTTCATCGAGACAGATGCCCGGCGTCTCTGGATCATTGGAGGAGCGCTGATTCTACTGGGCTTGGGACTCTACGCTGCAGAGCGCTTCGCCTCTGGTAGTCGTGATGCCAGCCAGCTGAGCTTTCGGCAAATCCAATGGATCGGACTTTGTCAGGCCTTGGCCTTGATCCCAGGGTGTTCTCGATCTGGCTCAACCATCATGGGGGGTTTGCTCGTGGGCATGGATCGAGCGGAGGCAGCCCGATTTTCTTTTCTGCTGGGCTTACCTGCCATCCTAGGCAGTGGGCTTTTTCAACTCAAGGCGCTTGCAGAAACAGGGTTGGGAGAATCTGGACTCCTCAATATCGGTCTCGGCGTATTCTTCGCATTTCTGAGTGGCTATCTTTCTATTGAATTCCTGCTGCGCTTTCTGCGGCACTATGGCACTCTACTGTTTGTAGTCTATCGTATTTTGCTAGGAACAGTCGTCCTGTTCCTAGCTGTCTAAGAGAGAAGACTGATGTCCATCATGCGTATGCTGCTGTTGTTGGGCCTGACTCTGGGCGCCTGCACAACATTCAATCAGGAAAACTACACGGAGTGCCTACCTCTGGTCGAAATCGATCGTCAAGCAGCCCGAGCGCAGAAAGATTACAGCTACGATGCCGTCAATTTCGGTTACTGTCGTGCCCCTGCTCGCTACAAAAATCAATTGGAAGAAGAGTGAGCAAGAAATGGTATCATTTGTGGAATAATCTGTTTGCCCTTTGAAATCCAATTTGTTAAATTTTTTGTTAGTAGAATCTGAGCTAAAACTCATTATTTTAGCCACTCTATTGAGGTCGCTCGCCAACGAAGATACACGTTTTTATCAGGTCATTGAGCGAACAGAACCACAGCGAATCCGCATGATGGATTTCAACTTTCTCACCTCATCTAGGAATTTACTAACAGGAGAATTCATGAAGTTGAAGAACTGGGTTACCACTGGCGCTGTGACTATTTTAAGCACAGTTTTGGCGCTTAGCATACAAGCCGCAGGTGATCCAGCTAAAGGCAAGGCTCTTTACGCAACTTGTGCTTCTTGCCACGGAGCCAACGGAGAAGGTAACCAAGCTCTTAATGCTCCGGCAATCGCCGGGCAGCAGGAATGGTACTTGACTCGACAGTTGAAAAACTACCAAGATGGCATTCGTGGCACCCACTCTAAGGATGTTTACGGTATGCAAATGCGCCCAATGTCTATGGTCGTTTGGGGAGAGAAGAAGACCGCAGACGTTGTAGCCTACATTACCAGCCTGCCAGATCCAGAAAACGCGGCCATCACATTGGGTGGTGACCCTACTGTGGGACAAGCTAACTACATGGTTTGCGCTGCCTGCCATGGAGCTAATGGTGAAGGCAATCAAGCTCTAAATGCCCCGAGAATCGCTGGGCAGTTCGACTGGTACACACATCGACAGCTAATGAACTGGAAAAATGGTGTCCGTGGCACCCATCCGAAAGACATGTATGGCATGCAAATGATTGGTATGGCGGCCACCCTTATCGATGAAACTGCTGTCAAAAATATTTCCGCTTACATTGCCAATCTTGGCAAATAAGCAAACACATTCTCGTCTCTAGAGGTATAAATGCGCCTGATTATAGGAATCAAATTTGTCTTGGCGAACCTGGCTGTGCTTCTCGCATGCAGCACCCTCGTGTTCGGTGCAGACTGCCAAGTCAAAGTTACTGGCTCCGATGCGATGCAATATGATGTTAAGAAAATCGAGATCAGCAAAGATTGCGATAAATTTACGATAGAATTGGTTCACGGAGGGCAATTGCCCGCAGCAGCCATGGGCCACAACGTCGTGATAGTCGAAACTGCAAAGATGATGGGGATAGCAACAACCATGATCAAAATGGAAAATGGTATAGACAATGGGTTCTTGCCCGAATCCAGTGACATCCTATTTAAATCAAAAATGGTCGGCGGCGGGGAATCTACCACACTTGAAATCGATCCTGCCAAATTGGCTAGCGGCACAGCCTACACATTTTTCTGCTCATTCCCCGGCCACTGGGCTATAATGAAGGGAGACATAACGGTATTGTAAAAGAATTTTGTTCTGAAATCGCGAACACAGATATTAGAAAATGACTCCTTTCTCAGAACAAACTTTGCTACTGCTAGACAAAAAAGCTGTTGGCTTTACAGTAGTTTGAGACAAGTTAATCTCTGGATCCCTGAAACGGGATCCAGACTCCACCATCCAACTACTCTACCCTCCAACAAATCTCATTTTACCGACCCCCAGACTATTCTGATCTGTCTACTTCGCTACTGTTTCGCATCTTGTTCACTGCTCTATTTCGTTTTCACTGAAGAGGTTCCCCATGAGTGACTCCCCGCAATCATCCGGTCACCGCAAATATTCGTCTCAGGTAACAGAAGGTATTGAGCGGGCTGCCAGTCGAGGCATGCTCTACGGTGTTGGCTTCCAAAAATCTGATTTTCAAAAGTCCCAGATTGGCATCGCTTCGACTTGGGGCATGGTCACGCCGTGCAACATGCACATCAACCGTCTGGCAGAAGATGCAGCCCGAGGAGTAGAGAATGCGGGAGGCAAGGCCATGCAGTTCAATACAATTACGATCAGCGATGGAATTTCGATGGGAACTGAAGGAATGAAGTACTCCTTGGTTTCTCGTGAGGTGATCGCAGATTCGATCGAAACTGTGATTGGCTGCCAAGCCTACGATGGACTCGTTGCCATCGGTGGTTGCGATAAGAATATGCCAGGCTGCATGATCGCTTTGGCTCGGTTAAATCGTCCTGCGATCTTCGTTTATGGTGGCACCATCATGCCAGGACGAGTGAACGACAAGAACGCTGACATCGTCACGATCTTTGAGGCTGTTGGACAACGCGCTTCTAACAACATCAGCGATGAACAATTGGAGGAGATTGAATCCAAGTCGATTCCTGGTGCGGGTTCTTGTGGGGGAATGTACACAGCCAACACGATGGCTTCAGCGATTGAAGCAATGGGGATGAGCCTACCGAACAGCTCCGCCATGGCAGCCATTTCTCCAGAAAAAGCCGGGGACTGTTTCCGTTCCGGAATTGCAGTACAAAAATTGGTTGAGCACAACATCTGTCCACGCGACATTATGAACAAGAAGGCTTTTGAAAATGCAATAACGGTTGTGACGGCTCTCGGTGGCTCAACCAATGCGGTATTGCATCTGCTAGCGATGGCACATGCTGCGGAAGTAGATCTGACCCTGGAAGACTTTCAGCGGATAGGTGCCAACACCCCAGTACTGGCTGACCTAAGACCAAGCGGTCGCTTCCTGATGGTTGATCTGGTCAACATTGGTGGCCTACAACCACTGCTTAAGCGTCTATTGAACGCTGGTATGCTACACGGTGACTGTATGACAGTCACCGGCAAAACCATGGCAGAAAATCTGGAAGGGATCGAAGACTATCCAGCAGACCAGGAAGTTGTGATGCCCTCTGACAAACCGATCAAGCCCAATGGACATTTGGTCATTTTGCGGGGGAATCTGGCTCCAGAAGGTGCTGTTGCCAAGATCTCCGGTAAAGAAGGCCTCAGTTTCTCAGGAACGGCTCGGGTCTTTGATTCTGAGGAAGAAGCTCTTCGGAGAATCCTGGATGGAACCGTCATCAAGGGGGATGTGATTGTCATTCGTTACGAAGGTCCTCGCGGTGCTCCAGGAATGCGTGAGATGCTCTCACCCACATCCGCTATCATGGGCCGCGGACTTGGTAAGGAGGTAGCCCTGATCACTGACGGACGCTTCTCTGGAGGAAGCCACGGTTTTGTAATCGGCCATGTTACTCCAGAAGCGTACGCTGGAGGTCCTCTGGCAATCGTGCAGGATGGTGATCCGATCACCATTGACGCTGAAAACTGCCAACTCAAACTAGATCTGCCGGAAGCAGAAATTCAGCGACGCCTACAGAACTGGGAAACGCCCGCACCAAGATATGAGCGTGGTGTCTTGGCAAAGTATGCCCGTAGTGTCAGTTCAGCCTCTCTGGGTGCTGTTACTGACCTCTAGGCCTAATCTTCAAGCAGCTGGAGGTGCTATCCGCTCATCCGGCTGCATCTTCCTTCGTTCATTCTCCTACAAATGTCTTCCCTGCCACACCTCGTGCTCGGGACCAGTGGCCATGTCGACCATGGCAAGACCACACTGGTTCAGGCACTGACCGGTATCGATGCAGATCGCCTAGCCGAAGAAAAGCGTCGGGGCATTACAATCGATCTAGGCTTTGCTCACATGGAATTGGAAAGTATTCGGATTGCTTTCGTTGACGTCCCTGGGCACGAGCGCTTTGTTCATAATATGCTGGCTGGAATCAGCGGATTGGACGCAGTGCTCCTTGTCATTGCTGCAGACGAAGGGGTGATGCCCCAGACTCGAGAGCATCTGCATATCTGCCGATTATTGGGAGTCCAGCTTGGACTGTTGGTGCTGACTCGGTGCGATAAGGTGGATGATCCAGAAATGCTGGATCTATGCGCTGATGAGGTGCGTGAGTTGGTGAAAGACACATTCCTGGCTGAGGCACCGCTACTCCAGACCTCTGCCAAAACCGGGGAAGGTCTGGATGAACTGCGAAACGCTCTGCTGCAAATAGCCTCCAAGACCCACCGTACAAACAGTGACTGTTCCTTCCGGCTGGATATAGATCGATCCTTCGGTATCAAAGGATTTGGAACCGTTGTCACAGGAACCGTTCGCAGCGGAAATCTGAAACTGGAAGAAGAAGTGTGGCAATGGCCACTACAACATCCACGGCGTATACGCAGCCTTCAGGTTCATGGAACCCCAGTGGAACAAATCTGGACTGGCGAACGAGCCGCAATCAATCTGTCCCAGATTTCTGTCAAAGAAATCCAGCGGGGCGATCAATTGGCAGCCGCTAACTCCTTGCTGACTTCTTACTTGCTCGATGGAGAACTCGAGGTACTGGAAGATCTATTATCCCCTTTGCGTCATCGGGAAAGGGTGCAGTTGCATCTTGGCAGCGCGTCAGTTCCTGCACGCTTGATCCCCTTGGAAGAAGCACAACTGGCTCCTGGAGAAACCAGGCTGGTTCAACTCCGTCTCGAACGAGAATTGAGCAGTCGACATGGCGATCGATTTTTGATTCGAGGTAGAAGCCCCTTGCGTACTTTGGGAGGGGGAACTGTGCTCGATGCTGCACCAAATAAATCACGCAGGTTGCAGCAAGAGCGGGCACAGCGGTTGCGTCAATTGAGTCAGGGCTCACTCTCTGAACAGATTCAGTCTGCTACGTGGCTTCAGGGACTCCGTGGGACCAGCCTAGCGGAGTTGGCACTGAGGACCCCTGGATCAGCCAAGGCTCTTCAGAAAGAGGTCGCTGGCTTGCTGAGCCGACAAGTGCTGGTACAGGCCGGTCAACCCCAGGCTTTGTTATTCCATCAAGAACATCTGGAACGTGTTGGGCGTTTTATGCAGCGTCAACTAGCTCAGCAGCACCATGAATTTCCTGAGCGCGCGGGACTACCTGTAGCCGCCATGCAGGGGAAATTGCATCGTATCTTTCCCCTAACTGGAGTTAGTGAAGGACTGCTGAAATTTTTTGAACGCCAACAGCTTTGCAGTCGTCGTGGTGAATTCTATGCCTTGCCTAGCCACCAGGCCCAGCAGTGTGAAACAGCCACCACTCAGCTGGCGGCTTTGCTGGAATTGCTGAAAGAAGGTAGCTTTCAGCCGTTACGACAAACACAACTACTGGAACAAGCTGGCTTGGATGAACGAACAGCCTTGCCCCTGCTCAAGCAAGCAGCTTTTCACAAGCAGTTGGTTCGAGTTGCTGAGGATCTCTGGTACTTGCCTCTGCAACTGGAACGCTTCCGTGAGCAGTTACAACAGTGGTTTTCCACTCATGAGACGATCAGTGTGATTGAGTGCAAGGAATTGCTACAGACCGGACGCCGGCATGCGCTGGAGCTTCTGGAGTATGCGGATCGTCAGTATTGGACGCGACGGATTGACAATCATCGGGTTCCTGCAAAACTATTGTATTGAAGGCTGTTTCACGTAAGATCCACTATTCTTATGAGGTTTCGAATGCAATGGCTCGCACCCCAATCTCGCTTTCTGCTCAAAAACTTGTTCAAACGCAACTATGATCACCTGCGACCCAGCGCACAGAAGACAATCAATTGGACCGTTCTGGGCGTGGATGTCGCGGCCATCTGGTTGCTCCTGTCAATACTATAAGCTCCTACTGCTTTTTCTGCTCTGTTTCGCCGGCGCTGGCTCTCTTGCAGCACAAAGTCTGCTGAGCCAGCCACAAGAGCTAGAGCAAGGTCTGCAACAGCTTTTTCCGCCGATCTCTGCTTCGTCAGTTGTTACTGCTCAACGCGAAAAGTCTTCATCTGGTGTAGTGTTTCCCTACCGCTACAGGGGGAACATCCCAGAGCTGGACGCTCTGCTACCAGCAGATCCAGAATTGGCTGCAGAAGAATTGGTTCGCCAACAAGCCTTGTTGCCAGAGGAAGAGAAAGAATATTACCGCTTGCGAATCGGAGCTGCTCAAATAGATCGCTCGAACGTAGACAGCTTCGCAAATGCCTTTCTCTCTCACTATCCTCGTAGTCGCTATCGTGATCAGGTTTTTTTACTCTGGTTGGAGCAAAGCCCGGTCTGGACACCTACATTAGAAGCAGCAGCATCTATTTTTGTGCAGGATGCTGATTCTCAGCAACTACGATACTACTGGTCACTACTTGGCCGAACAGCTGAAAATCAGGGTAATCTAGCCGATGCCTTGCGCTATCGCCTGGAGGAAGCACGCCTACTGGATAACGAGCAGCAAAAAGAATTCAATAAAACCCTGGAGAGCCTATTTGAAAAAATCTCCAATTCCAGTGTGCTTGAGCAATTCAGTAATGAGTTTGCCGACGTTTCCTTTATTCAGCAAGCACTCCCCCAACTACGCTTAGAAAGGCTTGTGAAGGATAGGAATTATGCAGAGGGATTATTGCTCTGTGAGCAGCTATTGCAGGAAGCTAGTCTAAAGGGAGATCGTGCAGAGATCCTACGCCTAGAGAACTTACAGGAGTTCCTACGACGTCGTGCTCAACTCAAACCCTATCGAGTTGGTGTGCTGCTGCCGTTGACTACCACCATTCCTACCGCAGCACGCTTGACACAGCAGACGATTGAAGGATTGCGGCTAGCTTTACAAGGCGCTCCTCCCCTCCCCAAGGATAATCACACTGTAGAGCCTTTGGTTGATAACCTCACGAAATCAACTTCAGCTGACAATACCAGCGTGACCACGGAAGCAGAAATGATGGTTGCCACTTCAACCGACAATATCACTCCTGTAAATGATTTCGCGGATCCAGTGACATTTTCTCGGATAGATAACCAGACTGCTCCTCAGCCAGACAATCAAACGGAGATCATCAAGGCAGAGCCCCTAAAACTTCCCCTACCACCTCGGTGGGAATTTGTGTTCCGTGACACGAAACTGGATCCTGATACCACTCGGCAGGGCTTCCGTGAATTGGTAGAGGATGAGCATGTGATGGCGGTCATTGGCCCACTGGCTCGTAGAACTTCTGAAGCAGCAGCAGAAAAAGCGGAAGCATTAAAAGTACCGATGATTTCACTCTCGGTAACCACCAGTATCGCTGATCTGGGGGACTATGTTTTCCGCAACAACATCAGTTGGGAGCAAGAAGTAGAAGCGCTGCTGGATTATGCCACTGAGTACCTACAGGCACGCCGCTTTGTTGTGCTCTATCCAGACAGTCGGGAGGGACGTGAGAAACTAAGAGTTTTCTGGGAACAAGCCAGAGCGATTGGTGCCCAAATTCAGAATATTCAGCGCTACGAAAACAGCCAGAAGAGCTTCGTAGATGAGTTTGAGTCTTTCACCGGTATCCGTCGCTATCGAACTGATGAAGAAGATGCCCTGATTGAAGAACAAAAAGATCGCGGAATACCGGAGCAGAACTTTGACGCGATCTTCCTGATTGCTGGTGACCAGACCCAGGACCTGGAGATTATCTTCCCCTATCTGGAAGTCTACGGTCTCGAAGATTCTCTGATTTTGGGCGACAGCGGCTGGAACAATCCTCTACTGCTCTTTGCCCCCAAACGGGAAACCATCCGTCAGGCTGTCTTCACTGATAGTTTCTTTCCTCACAGTGAAGCCCAAGAGGTACAGCACTTTGTCGCAGAGCACGAGCGGTTCTTCTATCGCTATCAAGGATATGTTGGTCCCACTGCTTACACAGCCTACGCGTACGATACTGCCAAGCTGTTGCTGCAACTACTGACTCAACCTGCGAACCAAGATCCAGATGCCCTAAGGGAGGCCTTGCTGAATCAACCGCCCACTCAAGGTGTCACCGGGCGCTTTAAATTCCAGCCTAATGGGGAGGTCTGGCACCAAATGAACTTCTGGACGATGGGTCGAGACCGCTTCGTCCCAATTTCTCTGCCTACTGCGGAAGACTGATGCAAGAATTGACTGTAAATCTACCCGGTCGAAGTTACCAAATCACCATTGGAACCAACCACTGGTCTCCATCCTTGACCAAAATACTCCAGAAGCGCAACGCCCGTCAGGTAGTTTTGGTGACCAATGATGCTTTACAACAGCTGTATCCAGACCTACTCGCTACGGAACTTCGACAAAATGGCTTCGAGACTGCGACCTGTGTAATCCCTGATGGGGAGCAGCACAAAACCCTCGCCGACCTGACAAGAATTTATGACTTCCTGCTGGAGCGCTCTGCCAACCGAAAAACCTGGCTGATCGCCTTTGGAGGTGGGGTGATTGGAGACATGACTGGTTTTGCCGCCGGAACTTTCATGCGTGGTATTCCCTTCGTACAGGTTCCTACTACTCTGCTTGCCAATGTAGACAGCAGTGTTGGAGGTAAAACTGCCGTCAATCATCCGCTAGGCAAAAACATGATTGGCGTCTTCAAACAACCAGAGTACGTCTGTATTGATTTAGAATTTCTCAAGACGTTGCCGATTCGAGAACTCCGAGCGGGTTACTTTGAGCTCGCCAAACATGGACTGATCCACGACCGTTCGCTCTTCGAATTCCTACAACAGCAAACGCTGGAACCACTGGATTTTGAATTTCTTGAAGAAGCCGTTACCCGATCCTGTGACGTCAAGCGTCGGGTTGTCGAAGAGGATGAGCACGAAACCGGACTACGGGCCACGCTAAACTTTGGCCACACTCTGGGACACCTGATTGAAACCCACGCTGGCTACGGACAGTGGCTGCACGGAGAGGCCGTTGGTACTGGAATGCTCTTTGCGACCTATGTGTCGTGGCAAGAAGGCCATTTGACGGAAGAGAATTACCAACGCATCCGCGACTTTCTGTTGCCCTTGCTTCCCGAGGTCACCCTACCGCAGCTGGACGCGATGGCGTTCAGAGCCTTATTGCTTCATGACAAAAAAGCCGAGAACCAGGCTGTCAATTTCATCCTATTACGCAGTTTGGGGGAATGTTTCATTCAGCGCCAAATGTCTGTTGAAACACTTTGGGAGCACTTCGGCCGCTTCCTGGAAACCTTTCCTCGGGCCTGCCGACTTGCAGCTTGAGTTGGCCACTTCACATTGACTAGAGATTCCAAATGGAGCTGCTCGAAAGCCGCATCTATACCTTCGTTGATTCAACCAAACGCTTCGCCTTTTATTTCCTAGAAGGACAGCAACTGATCCAGGAACTGGCCTTGATCCATCCTCTACAGGGGGGTGGCTTTGCTTACTTCCGGGATGTTGTGCTGAGTTTCATGCCGATGCTGGCTTTGCTCAAGCAAGGAGAACAGCTTGGCTTGTACCTCGACGCTGAAGATCCGTATCTTCGGGTGAAACTCGAAATCACAGCAGGTGGACATGTTCGTTGCTTGCTGATGCCAGAAGACCTCAAAGAGTTTCCAGAGCGCATCACGGGCATTGTCCGAGTACGCAAGAGCTTCCAGAACGCCAAGGAGCCCTACAATTCAATCATTGAAGTCAACGGAGTTTCTCTACGTAACATCATCAATCAGGTATTAGAGCGCTCCTACCAGTTCAATAGCCTGGTACGGATTTCCCAAAATAGTGATCAGAGCTATCTAGTTCTGCAGCTGCCTGGGCTGCCAGGAGATACAGAGATTGATCATTCCAGCGAAGCCTTGCTGCACTGTGACGAACTCTACGGACCACGACTAGCGGACCTGATGAATCGCGGACTACAGCAACCTGAAGAGCTCGCCGTCTACTTTCAAGAATTACAGTTTCAGCCAATGGGAGCCCGAACGGTTCAGTATCACTGCAATTGCTCCCAGGAACGCATGCTGGCAAACCTCCAATCACTCTACATCAACGAAGGAGAAGCTCTCTTTGAACCGGGTCAGGCACACCTGGAAGTTACCTGCGAATACTGCAAGAGTCGCTTTGAAATTGCCCGGACAGAGATTGAAGCCATCTCACCGCTCTACAACTGAGCCTCCATGTCGCTAGCCTTGATCGAACGCTGGCAGAAAAATCCGATCCACCAAGCACTGGCCCAGCATCCCTACCGTGAATATGTACTCAGCAATATCCCCAACCTGCTGGGACTCTGGATACAACGCACTACGGTTGGTTGGCTTACCTGGGAGATGACCCATTCCGGTTTCTGGCTGGGGGCGATTTCAATGGCTGAACTAGCTCCCTCACTACTGCTGGCTCCTATAGCAGGTGTCTTTGCAGACCGCTACAGCCGCATCAAGGTACTTCGAATTACCCAGGGACTGATTTCCCTCCAAGCCTTGCTGTTCTGCCTGCTGTTGCATAATAATTTGCTAACCCTCCCTGTTTTACTTGGTCTGGTTTTGCTGCAGGGGGTAGTCACGAGCTTTGCTCAGCCTTCACGGATGGCACTGGTTTCTTCAATGGTTCCTCGCCAACACCTGACGTCCGCTGTTTCACTCAACGCAATCATTTTTAATCTGGCAAGATTTCTTGGACCTATGCTAGCGGGCGCTGGGCTGGTATGGCTGAGTCCAACCATTTTATTAGGCTGTAGCGCAGCCGGCTACTGCTGGTTCTGGGGAGTACTGTGGTATTTAAAGATTCAGGAAGAGCATGTAGAGCAGGTTCGTCAAACTGCACCAACCAGCCTGATTCACAGCATCCGCGCAGGCTTGCACTATGCTCGTCAACATCCCTTGCTTGGGCCCTGGTTAGCCATCTTTATCATACTCTGCCTCGGCGTTCGACAACTTGCAGAACTACTACCGGGGGTCTCGGATCTGCTGTTTCACCAAGGAGTCGAGGGATTGGCTTTGCTCTCTTCTGGGCTGGGACTTGGAGCTGTTGCTGGTAGCCTCTGGATGAGTCAGCAACCTCACGAAGCGCTGCCAAGAATTTTTCGCTTTTCTGCCCGGGGCTTGTGTTTGCTACTAGTCGTTCTCTCTTGGAGTCCATCGTTTGTGCTT
>PBZZ01000072.1 GCA_002730365.1 Deltaproteobacteria bacterium | reverse complement strand
TAATATTCGATTGCTACGCCTGGAAACCGGAGTTTCTCAACCAGCTTCTACCTCACTCTATGAATCTTTGGGCTATCAACACATCGGACCTTTTGGTAAGTATAAAGCAGATCCGCTGAGTATTTTCATGGAAAAGTCTTTGTCCCCTGTTTAAGATGATTATGTTCCCACCGCACCGTTTGGCTTCCCTTGAGCAGCCATGAATCCGATGGACCCTCTCGCTGAGTTGCGAGACATTGTTACTCCACCTCCACCCTCTGCGTGGCCTTGGGCTCCAGGTTGGTGGATTCTGCTCATTCTGGGATTCTTACTACTCAGCACAAGTATCTGGTGGTTTTGGCGATGGCGACAGCGTAGTCGCCCGCGACACTTGGCTATGAAGCAACTGGCTCAACTAAAACAGCAAGAGGCTGATCCGCAGACCCTACGGCAACTCTCACAGTTGTTGCGCGAGGTCGCCCTGCAAGCACATCCTTGGGAACAGGTCGCTTGTCTGAATGGTAAACGCTGGCTGGAATTTCTAGACCAGACCGGAGATACAACTCAGTTTACCGAGGGTCCTGGTAAAATTCTGGGAGATGGTCCCTACCGTCCACCAAGTGAACCATTGAACTCACACTTGTTTGCACTGTGCCAAGAGTGGATTCAACTTCAGAACACTCCATCCCAATCCCACAAAACCAAGAAACTTGCTCATCCCAATTGAATCATGCTCGAGTTTCTCTGGCCTTGGGTCGCACTTGTTTGGCCCCTTCCCCTACTGATCCGTTGGCTATGGCCAGCTACCCCAGTTCCTCCGCAGGCCCTTCAGGTACCCTTCCTCGAACGCTTGCAGCAACTTTCTGATAGTTCACAAACTCCCCGCTTTCAAACACAACAGTTGGCATTTCTGCTCGCCCTGATTTGTTGGACTCTATTGGTAGGATCGGCCACTCGCCCACAATGGGTAGGAGAGCCTATTTCTCTACCTGTGTCTGGTCGTAGTTTGATGCTTGCTGTGGATTTATCAGGGAGTATGAAAGAGAAAGATCTTCAGCTATCCGGCAACCCCACCAATCGACTGAATGTTGTCAAGAGTGTCCTACAAGAATTCATTACACGTAGAAATGGCGATCGCTTGGGACTGATTCTTTTTGGAGAACAAGCTTACCTGCAGACACCGTTGACCTTCGATCGGAAGACTGTACAGCAGATGCTGTTGGAATCCGAAATTGGACTGGCTGGAGAGCGCACCGCGATCGGCAATGCTATTGGGCTTGGTGTGAAACGCCTGCACGGACTGGAAGAATCGGAACGCGTACTGATCCTGTTGACAGATGGCGCCAACACGGCAGGAGATATTTCTCCAGAGCAGGCAGCTCGTTTGGCGGAGCAGGCTGGAGTCAGGATCTACACGATTGGGGTCGGAGCAGATGAAATGTTGGTACAGACTTTTTTTGGTACACGACGGGTCAATCCATCACGTGATCTGGATGAGAAGCTGCTACAGACGATTGCTTCTCTCACTGGTGGACAGTACTTCCGAGCTCGTAGCACTGAAGAATTAGCCAAGATTTACCAACTGCTGGATGAACTGGAGCCAGTGGAGCGAGACGCAGACGTCTTTCGACCCCTGAAACCTCTCTATCCCTGGCTACTAGCGGCAGCGCTACTACTCAGTACTAGTTGGATTCCAGTACTGTGGTGGCGTCAGCACAACTCGCAAAAGCTTCAGCCCTGACCCTGTAATTCTGCCTGAACAATTGGCAATAGGGTTTTCAAAACATTCCTAGCGATGACTTGATGACCTTCTGGGTTTGGGTGAATACCGTCCCGCAGGTTCATCTCAGGGATTCCCCCAACACCTTCCAACAAAAAATCGACCATCGGCAGCTTATATTCACGTGCCAATTCAAAGAAGGCTTCTTGATAGGCTTTGATGTAGGTCTCTCCATAATTAATCGGCATCTGCATACCGGTCATCACCACCTTAATTTGACGTTCTTGGGCCATTTGGATTGCTTTCGCCAAGTTTTGCTTCATGTTCTCGATGTCCAAGCCACGCAGGCCATCGTTCGCCCCCAAGGCAAGCAACAAGATCTGGGGTCGCATCTTGAAGTACCACTTGAGACGTGTGCCTGCGCTGGCGCTGGTTGCTCCGCTAAATCCCCCATTGATCACTCGTGCTTCAAGGCCTTCTTCTTTCAGCAATTGCTCTAACAAATAAGGGTAAGCTTCTTCCGGCTCAACCCCGTATCCTTCCGTCAGCGAGTCTCCCAAAGCAAGAATTCGAATTTCTGCCATTGCTCCAAACGGCAAAAAAAAGCACAATGTGAATAATAAAAAACACAACACTCCGGTGACTTTTTTCATTTTAACTCTTTTGCAAAGATAACGGGTTTTTCCGTTCCTATTCGAACTCTGGGGAAAAGACTGCGATGACTGCTTACATCCTGCGCCGACTACTCCTGATCATTCCGACACTGATTGGCATCATGACGATCAATTTCGTGATTGTCCAGGTGGCCCCTGGAGGACCTGTAGATCAGTTCATTGCCCGGATGCAGGGACACGGTGGCATGGACGTGACGAGCCGAATTACCAACACCAGTTCAGAGATGCAGGACAGTGCCAGCACCTCTGATCAAGCAGGACGTACCAGAGGTGCCCAAGGCATTGACCCTGAACTGTTACGGGAGATCGAGCGCCTCTATGGTTTTGACAAGCCAGCCCACGAACGCTACCTACAAATGCTGGTCAATTACGCAGTTTTTGATTTCGGTGAGAGCTTCTACCGAGATCGTACGGTGCTTGAACTGATCTGGGAGAAACTACCTGTTTCTGCCTCGCTTGGAGTCTGGAGTACACTCCTGGTCTACCTTGTCTGCATTCCGCTGGGCATCAGCAAGGCGGTACGCCATGGCTCTCGTTTTGATATCTGGACCTCCACGGTGATCATCATCGGCAACGCTATTCCTGTCTTCCTATTCGCCATCATTTTGATCATCTTCTTCGCTGGTGGCAACTATCTGAATTGGTTTCCGTTGCGTGGACTGACCTCTGATGGCTTTGCCGACATGAGCCTGTTCGGACAAGTCCTCGACTACTTCTGGCACTTGGCCCTACCTCTAATTGCCATCCTGATTGGCAGTTTCGCCACACTGACAATGCTTACCAAGAACTCCTTTTTGGATGAAATTGGCAAACAGTACGTAGTGACCGCCCGGGCGAAGGGTCTACCAGAGCGACGTGTGCTCTATGGCCATGTCTTCCGTAATGCAATGCTGATCATCATCTCTGGCTTCCCCGCAGCCTTTATCAGCATGTTCTTTACAGGGTCCCTGTTGATCGAGGTCATCTTCTCACTCGACGGGTTGGGTCTACTGGGCTTCGAGGCTACCCTGCAGCGTGACTATCCTGTGATGTTTGGGACTCTTTATATCTTCACTCTTCTCGGTCTGATCGTCAACCTGATCAGCGATGTACTCTACACCGTGATCGATCCACGGATTGACTTCGAATCACGGAATTGATTTCCAGAAGAGTTGACCTCAGTTTGACAAACTAAACGCTCTTCGATTGGTAGCGATTGGAAAATGAGGACTCTACCTGATGACGATCCACGCGTCCATTCGCTGCCAGATGTTCCAGCACCTTGAAGATTGTCACCTGCTGCTCTTCCATTTGAAGATGTCGAGAGAGTTCGTCTACCGTCCAGGAACGATTGGGCTGCTCGTTCAGCGCACCAATAAGACAATCTTGCAACTGTAGCACAGATCCAGCAGCCTTTTTCCCAGCTTCAACTCCTGGTTGGTGATAAGCATTGATGCCTACCAGATGCGCATAAATTCCCACCGCTCGTTCAAAAAGAGCAATCAAGGCCCCAATGCTACGTGGTGTGATCGAATCCAGGGTTAATGTCATTGATTGACGCTGTTTCTCTCGCAAAGCCTGTCGTGTTCCAAGTAAAAAGCCCAGTAGATAGTCTCCTGAGGTAGCACCCGGATCAACCTCCACGGCTGGTCCTTCCTGATCTTTCAGCACCTCCAGAAATTGAGCAAAGAAATCATTTCGCCCTTCCCGAAGTTGTTGAATGTAAGCGTGCTGATCTGTAGAACCCTTGTTGCCGTAAACAGTCAATCCTTGACGAACAACACGCCCTTCCAGATTGCGCTCTTTTCCAAGAGACTCCATTACCAATTGCTGTAGGTAACTGCTGAACAAAGATAAGCGATCCTTATAGGGCAGCACTACCATCGCTTTCTCACCACGACCATTGCCTGCGTACCACCAGTTCAAGGCTAACTGGGCTGCAGGATTACTTGAGAGATCTTCTTGGCGACCTTGTTGATCCATCAGCTTTGCCCCGTCTAGCAATTCCTTCAGATCAATGCCCTGTAAGGCTGCGGGTAGGAGTCCCACTGCTGAAAAGACTGAAGTCCGACCACCCACCCAATCCCACATTGGCAGACGTGCATACCAGCCTTCTTTTGCTGCCAACTGATCCAGCTTGCTTCCCCTGCTGGTGATAGCCACTGCCTGCTTCCCAAATGACAGCCCTGCTTCTCGAAAGACATGTTGAGTGACCAGCATTGCATTCCGGGTTTCCTGGGTACCACCAGATTTGGAGATAACCATGCACAGTGTCTGCGGCAACTCTTCTCCCAACTCTGCAAAGACCTGCTCAAAGCCATCTGGGTCTGTGTTGTCTAAATAATGGAGTTTCAAGCCTCGTCCCTGCTGTGCTAATGCACGGTCAATAAATTGGGGTCCCAGTGCCGAACCACCAATCCCAATCACTAGCCCATGTCGAAAGTGCTGACCCTGCTCGTTGGTCCATTTTCCAGACAGTACTTGGGTTGCAATATCCTGAACTTGCTGGAGAGTCTGTTCAATGGCCTGACGGAGTTCGGGGGTTGGTGCAAGCTCTGGGGTACGTAACCAGTAATGACCGACCTGCCGCTGCTCATCCGGATTGGCAATCACCCCAGCTTCCAGTTCTTTCATGTGCTGTAACGATTGCTGAAGCGGATGGGATTGCTCTTCCCAGAAAGAAGTAGGCACTCCCATTTGAGAAGTATCTAAGCTCAATCCTGTGCCTGGGATCGAAAAGAAATGCTGCTGAAAGTGAAACCAACCCGAAGTATCGATCATAGGAATTTTAGAAACAAAAAGTTGCGAATACGAGGAAGTCTGTACATTTGCGATTGCAAACCCATTTTGCTAACTTATACATTTAACGCAACGATTTTTTCACTCCATTTCGATCCGTAGCCAGCATGCCTGATATAGAACTCGAACAGTTGCTCAAACGACAGGAAGAACAAGAAGAGATGTTGAACAAACTGCGGAGCCGTTCCTTCAAAATAGACGGAACAGACCGAACTGAATTGAGCGAAAACGCCATCTACGACCTACATCAGCGTGATGATGAGNTGTTCCTGAGTCTTGATGTGCCAGGAGTGATGGAGGAATCCCTACACGTCGAGNTGAAGGACATAGAGCTACTNATTCGAGGTGAACACCCCACCTCTGAACCTGAAAATGCGAATTGTCTGCAACAAAATCGTCCTCGTGGCCCTTTTGAATATCGATTTTTGCTGCCAGGTTCTGCATCTCAAATTGAATCCTATCAGGACCTTGGCGTCTTGTACCTGCGAATACAATTGAAATCGTCGGAATAAAAATGCCCCGGATTCTCCGGAACTACTTGATTAGTTTCTTGATTATCGGCACTTTACTCGGCGTTATTCATGGACTGGATCTCTACTTCAATCCAAGACCCGCTGACACCCCGATCGCCCAGCCCGAGCAAGCTGCTGAATCTTATCTCAAGAGCCCATGAGTGGAATGCATTGGTCCCTATTGGGACTGCTGATTCTCATCGAAGGACTGCTATTGATCCTGCTGGGGCATGAGAGTGGACTGCTGAGTACTATTCTCCTCAGTAGCGTAACAGCGGTTGGAGGACTTTGGCTGATGCGAGAAGAGGATTTCTCAATCTGGACATTGGTGGAAGTAGAATTGCAGCAACGCCGGTTGCCAACCGACGAACTCTGGCAGGCCTTCCTACTCTGGTTAGCTGGCGGTCTATTGCTGGTTCCTGGGGTACTGACAGACGCCCTGGGCTTGTCCCTGACCGTACCGGATATCCGAAGTGCTTTGATTGATCAATTGAATCGCTACTTTCGCCAACGCTGGAATGCCGCTCACGGAAACTAATCACTGGAATCGCATGTACAAGCTCTGGATACTGGGCTTTCTTCTTTGCTGGCTGGCCCAGCCTCTTCGGGCGTCTAACCCTTCGGAAACTGAATCGGAAACCGCTGAGGTTTTGGAACACCTGGAAACAGAATTTCAGGTGCAGCAACTCCGTAAAGCAGAGGAAGCTCTACATCAAGCCCAAGCCTACGAGCAAGGCAATGGTGTAGAGCAGAATGATGCCGCTGCCGTTCGCTTCTACAAGGAGGCCGCAGAGCGAGGAAATTCAGAAGCCCAGTTACGCTTGGGAGTTCTCTATCGACAGCGAAAGGGAGTGCAGGAAGAGTTTCGGAATAAAAGCCGATTCAGTTTTGGGAAGACAGCTTTTGACTTTCTCTTCTCCAGCAAGATGGACCAAGAAGCATTTCGATGGTTGAACGCTGCTGCAGAGCAAGGCGTTGCGGAAGCCCAATATTATCTGGCACAGTTTCATGAGCAAGGGATTGGCACCAATAAAGATCAGGATCTGGCCGATGCCTTTCACGCCCAAGCTAAGCAAGCAGGCTTTGATTCTACTCTGGCTATTGATTTACTAAGAATTGAATACGATGGCATTCCTCCAGTGGTACGTGAACCAGAAGTAGAAATCGCTGACTTGGCTCCTGCTGAAGCTGCAGAAATTGAAATCATCAGCACCACACCCGATAAGACAGAGATCATTAGTGGGAACTTCACAGTTAACATCAGCGCCTTCAGTCCCCTGCGCTCCATTCAGATCAATGGTATCAACCAGAAGCTTGCGGATAACAGCTACGATGCAGCCTACTCACTGCCTTATGAACTAGAAATTGGTGAGAACTACTTTGATCTGGATGTGGTAACAGAGGCAACCCAAGCCAGCAAAGAACTCATCATTTTTCGAGAGACAGAGGAAATCAAGAAGCCCAAACCCAAGCCTCCTTTTCAACTGATCACGATCTTGGGTCACACAGAGGATACAAATGCTTCCAGCACTCCCGATGGCGAGAATAAGATTCGCACGCTCAAGGGCAACATCGTCTTGGTTCCGAGCTACACACACTACATCAACTATCGTAACTCCGTAGCAGCCAAGGGCCTCATCACTACAGATCGTCAATGGATGGAAGATCAGCGCAACAAGGAGATTTTGCTACGCCAGCTCAGCTTTGAATGGGAACGCAAGTACACCTGGCTGGGTGATCTTACAGCAGGTTTTGGAGCTAACTCACTCGGACTGCGCGATGTCCCTGAAAGCAATGACAGTGACCGTGATAGTTGGAATAGCGATTTCAAAGCAGTCTCCGCAGACTCCTTCCTCTTCGGGCAATTCAAACTGAAAACAGACAACGACATCACTTGGCAAGGCAAGCTAGAACACAAGTTGAAAGATGCAATTGGCTCAACTACTGATGATGGAACTGCTGACAAGTTGGAAGTGAGCAATAAGTTTAAACTAGCTGATTGGAAATACGGCACTAAGCTTAGCTACACCTTGACGGATTTAAATAACGACGAGAAAGACAAAGCTGAGCTGAAATTTTCTGCGGATGTGACTATTCCGGTCAAACCAGTCAGTTTCAAAGTGAAGTACGATATATCAGAGAGTGAGAAGAGGCTCACAAACGATAGTGGTGTGCGTGAAAGAGATCGTAAGAACGTTACAACTGTTGGGCTAACATACCCCTATGCTCCTTGGATGATCATCAATTTCTCACGCAAACTGGAAACCAAGACATCCAACCTAACTGGTAAGGACTACTGGAAGTACCAAACAGTACTCCAGTTCACCTTCATCTACAAATAAGGCTCCATGTTTGTTTCACTCCAGCCACACAGGGCTATCTGGATTACTGCTATCTTGCTGCTGCTGATCGCCTTGGCTTCGCCAATAGAAGCTCAGCAACGAGGCCAGTTGGTCTTGGATCGGGGCTTGGTCAAAGTCAGTAATGGCCCCAAGGTTCGCATCTACAATGTGCCTGGTACAACCGTTCTGCTCAGCGTTGATGATCAGGTTCACACTGCCAGAAATTCATCAGCCCGTGTGATTCTAAGTTCTGGTGATGAGGTCGTGACCTTGAAAGCCAATACCGTTTTCAAGGTGGAGGACGAAAACGAGATTGAAGCTGAGAGCAACACGCGTCTACTGACTGGCAATCTCACTTTTGAGATCAATCCCAACCGAGCCTTGTTCAATGGCCGCAAACGTGAGTTCAAGATTCGTACGGTGACAGCGGTTGTAGGAGTAAGGGGTTCCGAAGGAGATGTTGGATTTGATCCAGCAACTGGAGAGACTGAAGTTGTGGCTAACGAGGGTGATATCTACGTAGTCCCGCCTGATCTTGAAGGAGATGAGCTTGCCCAGATTCCAGTCCCTCCTGGCTCTGACGTCAGCTTGACTCAAGAAACTATCAAGTTGCCTGGCGCGGACAAACCTGTTGCCAAGGAAGAAGCCGTTGCCAAAACTCGGGAAGAAAATAAACAGAAACAGGAAGAGCAACAACAGCAGCAGCAGAGACAGCAGCAGCAGCAATCTCAAAACCAGGGACAGGGTCAGCAACAACAAAAAACCCAACAGCAGTCTCAGGGTCAACCCCAACAGAAGCCTGGTGGACAGCAACAGCAATCTCAGCCTCAAGGGCAGGGTCAACCTCAGCAACAACCTCAGGGTCAACCTCAGCAAGGAGTACCCTCACAGTCAGAAAGACAACCCCCGCAACAGCAAGGGGAAGGCCAGTCTGCTCAGGAAGAGCCACCATCAGGTGATGAAGATTCCACAGCACGCGAATCAGGAGAAGAGCCACCTCTACCAACAGATGAGGAAGGACCTGAACCAATTAGTGAGGAATCCTCTAACATAGAAGAACTCCCGACTGAAGAAACACCAGATCTTCCTGAAGAAGAATTACCTCCTGTAGAAGACCCTGTCATTGAGGAAGTCGAAGTTGAAGAAATTGCGATTGAAGAAGTTGATCTAGGAGATCTTGACGATATCTCTGCCGCTGCAGAAGAGGCCACAGCGATTGCTGAAGACGTTCAGAAAGCAGTTGAGGAAGTGGTTGAAGTGGTTGAAGTGGTTGAAGATACTCGACCTCAGCCAGAACCTCAGCCAGAACCTCAGCCAGAACCTCAGCCAAAAC
>PBZZ01000071.1 GCA_002730365.1 Deltaproteobacteria bacterium | reverse complement strand
CCAAGGTTCAGTACTCCCAGTAGGGCCGTTGCGCTCCGTTCTACACTGAACAAGGGCGCCCCCTCACCATCACTGATCAGGTAGTGTTCATCCCGCCAACCGTTGATGTACCCTTGGTCTCGCCATTGTCGCAGGACTACATCCAACTGAGCCGATCTTTCTTTCGGTGACGATGGTTCTCCCAGCAACTCGACACGCTCTGATTCAACAGCAAAGAGTGCTGGTGACTGTTCAAATAGTGGTAGATCTTCTGGAAGAATCCAACCAACTTTATATCCGGCAACATAAAAAGGTCGAAATTGATTCAACTGATAATTATGACACCGTTGAACCCAGCGCAGTAGGGGGCGCAGATCATCCATTTTCAGTTCGCATGTCGAGACTGGTTGCGAACTTCCAGGGCGAGCTTGGTGCGTAAGTTGAAAAGACCACGCTCCATGCCCACTGGGTATTCATGGGGGTTGACGGTACGCAGTACCGCGCTATGGAAGCCATTCAGCTGGGACTGTACTCGCTCACGGATACTGTTCAAGAACGGCAACTCCCGAACGGCTTTTCCTTGCCAGAATACTGGCTGCAACAGGTCTTCCCAGTTTGCTTCAGACTCAAAATGTCGCTGACGGGTTATATCGAAGGGATCCACCATCGTACAAGGAATTTCGAATCCTTGCTGCACATCGTAGATCATATCAGCAGCGTAGTATCCGTTCTGTCGATATCTTCTGACCTGCTGAATGCCCGGAGTGGTCAGTTTGTTCGATTGCTCAGCAATCTTGATCTTGTACTGCCAGTCTTTACCAGGATCTCGAATTGCTCCCATCTTATAGACACCATCAAGCGCTGGCTGATCATAGGCGGTAACAAGCTTAGTGCCAATTCCCCAAGCATCGATCTGGGCTTGTTGGAGTTGCAGAGAATCCACAACAAATTCATCCAAGTCGTTACTAGCTAGTATCTTTGTCTCCTGAAATCCGTTCTCATCAAGCATTCGCCGAGCTTCCACACTGAGGTAAGCCAGGTCTCCTGAATCGAGTCGAATTCCAGCTAATTCGTGGTCTTGCGCACGTAGTTCTCGCCCAACTTCAATTGCATTCTGAACCCCTCGTAAAGTTGAATAGGTATCGACTAGCAGCACTGTGTTATTGGGCATCACCTTGGCGTAGATCGCAAAGGCTTCGCGTTCATTATCGAAAGACATTACCCAACTGTGCCCCATCGTACCTCGGACTGGGATTCCGTAATGCTTTCCAGCGAGAACATTCGATGTTGCCACACATCCGCCTACATAGGCTGCTCGACTGGCAGCCAGGGCGCCATCCGACCCTTGTGCGCGGCGCAGTCCAAACTCCAGCACAGGCTTGCCCTTTGTCGCAATACAGATACGAGCTGCCTTTGTAGCGATCAGTGTCTGGAAATTGACGACATTTAGAATGTGGGATTCCAGCAACTGACACTGAATCAGCGGTCCCTGAACACGCAATAAGGGTTCATACGGGAAGACCACTGTTCCCTCAGGAACTGCATCCAGATCACAGACCAGTTCCATCTCCTCAAGATACTTCAGAAACGGCTTTTCAAACAACGGCTTGCCATCACTGCCCTCTAGAGTTGCCAGATAGGCTAAGTCGGAGTCGGTGAAGTGAAAATCTTTGAGATAATGCACCACGTCCTCCAAGCCACAGGCAATCGTGAACCCACCCTTGAAAGGAGCGGTACGAAAAACCATATGGAAGACGCCTTCTCGATTTTGCAGACCACTCTTCCAATAGCCGTAAGCCATGGTGATCTGGTAGAGATCCGTGCGCAGAGCAGAAAATTCAGACAGCATGCAGAGTTCAGGAATTTGGTTCTGCGGATTCCAGTGTGGTTTCTATGGGAGGTGTTTGAGTGGAGTCGACCTGAGGCTGGCGCTGCCGGTCGTAAACCTTCTGGAGAACACTGTTGACGAAGCTCTTGGTCTTTTCGTCAATGAAGGAGTCTGTCAATTCCAATGCCTCATTGATCACAACCCGATGTGGTACTTCGTTCGCTTGAAAAAGCATCTCATACACTGCCAGGCGGAGGACATTACGGGTCAGCACAGAGAGACGACCCAATTTCCAACTCTCTAGATTGTGCTTGATTACACGATCCAGTTTCTTGCGATGGAGGGAAGCACCCTGTATTAGGTTGCGAGCAAATTCAAGAGTTTCCTGTAGCTTCTTACCGAACTCCTGGTGCTTCGTATCCATCTGATCCGTTGCGGACTTATCTTCTTTGAGACGACTACGGAAGTGTTCCCATTCATCCTGACGGGTTCTGGCGAGGAAGGCATCAATCAGATCTAGTTCCGCGGTCTTGTGGATTTCCAGCTGATAAAGGCCTTGCAGGGCGATCTCGCGGGCTTTGTGGCGCATTCCTACTTTCTCGACGAGTTGGCTCGTACTATTGAGTTCCAGGGGATTCAGGCGACAAGTTGGAAGTCTTCGTCACGCAGTAATTCGAGGGAGGGACCAACCCAGTCACCAGATTCAAACTGCTGTAGCAGATCCATTCCAGTCTGTCGAAGTTCAGTATCCAAAGGAACATAAGGCAATCGAAAGACCGGTTTGGTGGCACCAGTCATTGCCAGAATTGTATTGACTCCGATCGGATTGGGATGAATAAACAGCCAGTCCATCAAGGGTTTCAATCGGTCAGCCAAGGTTGAGTCGGGTTCGTCCATCAAACGGCGCATCAAGCCAGGTACAACGTTAGCGGTGACAGAAATCACACCATGTCCACTACAGTGATGGCGGGCTTCCCATGCCTGATCATCATTGCCTGACCAGCAAGCGATTCCTTCTTTCTCGTAGGCTGCGATTCGTTCATTCCCTGCGCATTCCTTGACACCCAAAAGGTTTGGATGTTTAGCCAATTCACGAATCAACTCTGGAGGCAGGTCTTGTCCAGTGCGAGATGGTACGTTGTAGATGATGGCAGGGCCCAATTCCAACACCCGCTGAAAGTGCTCTTTCAATCCTGTTGGGGAGGTCTTGCCGTAATAAGGATTGATCTGTAGTGAAGCGTGCATCCCTGAAGCAAAGCCGTATTCAGTGGCCTTGAGTGCTTCCCGCGTGTTGTTACTTCCGGTATTACCAATCACCCTCAGCCGATCTCCGAAATAATGAACGGTGTGAGCAATCAACATCAGGTGTTCCTCCCAATGCATCAAATGGCCTTCTCCCGTAGTACCACCGACTACAATTCCCTCAACACCTTGTTTGATCTGCTCCTGCAGTAGAAAATCATAGGTTGCTAGGTCAATTGATCCATCAGAGCAGTAAGGTGTCTTGATCGCGGTCATCAGGCTGGCTGCCAGCAAGTCAGCTTTCATGGTTTGTTTTAGGACAGAGTTTTAGGGGGCTTTTTGAAGATTGGATTCGTAGTAGCGAGTGTATAGCCCAGCTTTCTCCGGAAAGCGGATACCGTAGACGTTGCTGCGCAATTCTGGTCGAAAGAAGCTATTTTCAACTAATCCAACCCAGTCATGCGTCAAATGCTTTGGAAGATTAATCTGTACCCGCTCTCCTTCTTGAAAGCGAGGATTGATCGGTTTGGGCATTGGACAAACTGGCTCTCCATTGGAGGTGTCTCCATAACAGATCCAAGAAGCCCGAATGATCACACCGATCCGCTGGGGACCTCCGTTCACCAGAATAAAATCACTCGGGGAAAACGAGGTAATGACGACCCGAGAACGATCATTGATACGATCAAAAATCTCTAGTTCGTAGGCCCGATACTCCGCATAGGCCTTACCGAAACAGAGCAGACTGAGCAAGAGCAACCCTATCCACCGCTTCATTGAGTTACTCCCTCCAGATTGGCTTCCTTCATCAGCGTTCCCTGTGTCTCAGCACCGGTCAGGTTGCTACCCTGCAAATCTGATTGTAGAAAGCTGGCTTTGTTGAGCTTGGCATTCGTAAATACTGCCTCCTTACCATTCACACCACAGATCAACGCATCTTCCAGATTGGCTTCATTGAATTGTGCTTGATACAGCTTTGCCTTGTAAAAATTGCTACCCTTGAGCATCGCTCTGTTGGCTGAGACGACCGTTAGATCACAGAAACTGAATGAGGAATTAGCAAGCACTGCCTGCTCCAAAGATGCAGCTGTCATCAAGGAACCTGTGAAGTCTGCCTTGGTAGCCATTAGCCTTTCGGCTTCTGCCAATGAGAAGTCGCAGAGTAGGAACTTGCCTCGCATCAGATAGGCTCCGTTCAGCCGAGCTTGGGAAAAACTCGCTAACTCAGCATTCACCTCAATCAGAATCACTCGTTCCATCCTGGCACCGCTGAAATCGGTGCGGACCAGTGATGAAGAACGGAAACTCGTCTCGCCCAAACTAGAATTCTGAAGATTGGTACCATCCAGATCGCAGTTTTCCAGCGCAGCTTCGCGCATGCTCGCTCCACGCATATCGCAACCACCGAGGATACAGGCCTCAAAACGAACTGCGTCTAGTACCGTGCTTAGAAAAGTGGTGTCATTGAAGCGGCATCGTCGAAACACTCCACCTGCCAGAGACATCCCATCCAGCTTTAAGCTACTCAGATTCAGATCACGCAGGGGTTCCCGACGACGGATTCGACGTTCTATTTCATCTCGGTTGATATCCGCCATGGCTCACTCCTCCGGCAAGTCGATCAAGTACTTCTTGTAAAGTTCCAAAACTGGTTCGTAGGGCCGCGTTTGTACACCATTCTGAGAAAACTGATAGGCCATTCCCTCTGCATCACTAACCAGATTGAATCTTGTTCGGCGTACAAAGATTGATGTTCCAGCGATAGCTTTGCCTGTCAGAATGACTGCACCCCCATCCATTTGCTCACTGATATCGCTAATCCGCTTAAAGCCTCTGATCTCTCGCATGTAGCGATGAGTCTTACTCACTTTCTGGGCTATTTCTTCTCCAAGAGGAGCCAGGTCTTTCTCATCATTTCCAGTAGGCTTCCCCTTACCCCAACGACGCACAATTACATCCACTGCTTCGCGTTCTTTACTGAAGTCTGCAACCAGTGATTTAAGTTCATCTTCGCGTTCTCGAATCCGCTTCCGCTCACTCAGTGAAATACCAACTTCCAAGGTTGATTTTTTGGCTCCTTCCTGAGCTCCAACACTTGGCACCAAGACAACGTATCCCCCTTCAATCTTACTTCCAGATACGTCTCCATCCTTTTTCAGAATGCGTACACATTCTCCACCACTCACAGTCGAATCAGTGATATTTCCCAGCACAAACAAGTGTTCTCCAGCTGTGACAGTAGCCTCCATCAACTCATTAGCACTGAAGGAACCTCCTGCTTGAATTGTCCCTTTCAGGACATTCTGCTGTACATGTACATCACTGGTCGCCCGAACCACCGACTGACCAATGGAGCCGCTGACCTCAATCCGGAAGGCTTCCACACGGCAACTGTCTCCGATGTTGCCCTTGACCTGCAATACCCCATCAAATCGAACAACACCCGCATGGATATTGTCGACCGTCTTGAGGTCATGAACATGGAGGGCACCGTTGTGGTAGCAGACTACCCCATCCTTATCAGCCACAATTTCGTTACGTGCCGTACCATAGCGTGCATTCTGCCCAGGCACCAATTGGCAGATACGCCCTGGAACAGCACTAATCGCGCGCCCCTTGACAGTGTATCCATCATCACCATCGGTTGGTGCATATACGCGTGCCAGTACCTGTCCGGCCTCAACCTTCTGCATCATCGGTACGGTACGCAGATCAATCCCCGAAAGATCATCATAACCTGATCGATCCATGAACGTCAGTTCTGGGGTTCCATTTGTACCGTTGCGAGCTCGGCCACCCTGAGCTACACAGATGAAATCATAGTAGTTCTTCTCGTCGATCATCTTCTGCACGGATGCCGTATTGAGACCTTGCACTACGTCATGCTGCTCCAGAAAATACTCGACCTCCTCCATCGTGACAGTTGCATCGTCCGCAGCTGGTGGAATCAAATTTAGAAACGCACTCTGCTCATCATGACTGATTTCCACCTGCATCAAAAATTTGCCACTTGTCAGGTCGCTGAGTTCCTCGAAGTTACCTGTGCTGCGTTCGTAAATTTCCAGTAGGCGTTCCGGCAAATAAGGCACATCCATGACGTGCAACTCACGCTGAATATCGTCCAAATTGGCAACTTCAGCACCAACCAGCTGTGGTGGAACACGCAACAGCAACCGGTCATCAACAACTGCTAATTTATAAAGTTCCTTCTTTTTTGCCACGTCAGTTTACAATCAAGATAGAGAAGAGGCGAATTGGGTGATTCACTAACTAGGATCACCAGCAAGATCAAGCAGTTGCTGGCGCTCTTCCCTGGAGAGAATCCGATGTTCTCCAGGTCGTAGGGTCCCCAGATCAATACTGCCAATCCGAAAGCGCTTAATTTTGAGCACCGGATAGCCCAATCCGAGGAACATTTTCTTAATTTGCTGGTTTGTACCTTCGTGAAGAATCACTTCCAGCCAGGTTTTGTCATTGCGCTGATGAATAATTTTGCTCTGGACCGGCATGTGACAGCGTCCATCAATCACAGGTCCGCGACGCAATAGCTCCATCTCTGAAACCTGAATCAGGCCACGTACTTTCACGAAATAACTCTTAGCGATCTTGAAGCGCGGATGCATAATGCGGTGAGCAAATTCACCATCGTTTGTCAGAAGCAGCAACCCTTCTGC
Organism: Deltaproteobacteria bacterium; assembly: GCA_002730365.1. Next base: position 15,036 of record PBZZ01000071.1, on the reverse strand, counting down.
GTCGTAATCCAGACGACCCACCGGAAAAAGGCGCTGCGACTTGCGCGGGAAATAATCAACGATCGTTCGTCGACCTTCCGGATCGCTCAGAGATGTGATGCAATTCTTGGGCTTGTAGAGTGCGTACACCTTGCGCTGTCCGACTTCTGGAAGCCGCACCTTCTTTCCGTCAACCACTAAATGGTCCCGACCTGGGACCATTCGTTGACCCAACTCCGTGACTGTCTGACCGTTGAGACTGACTATGCCCTCAAGAATCATCTTCTCTGCAGCCCGTCTGGAAGCGATACCAGCCTGAGCCATCACTTTCTGAATTCTAACCGCAGCATTCTCAACTACCGGAGGAAGACTCGTCATGCTTTTAGCTTGCGGAGGACGCTTCGGTAACGAGGGTTTCGAGCGCTTGCTGGGCCGCTCGCTGACCCGCTTGTTTTTTGCTTTTACCTGTTCCACGACCATATACTTTCTGTTCTACCAAAGCTGCCATCTCGAACTCTTTCTGGTGATCGGGTCCGGTCTGGTGAATCAACTCATAAGTAACCAGCACACCAAAGTGCTTCTGGACATATTCCTGTAATTCTGACTTAAAATCCCTCACAGCAACATCTTCGACCCGATCCGGTAACACACTGCTGAAGAGTTTGTGGACGATTCGCGTCACCTCTCGCAGTCCCTGCTTTTCTCGGCTATCCAAATAGATCGCAGCAAAAAGTGCTTCGACAGCGTCTGCCAACAGGGATGCTTTCTCACGCCCACCCGTCATTTCCTCACCTTTACCCATCAGTAGAAAATGACCGAGATCCAGCGAGTTTGCAATCCGGCGTAATCCACTCTCGTTCACCAGAGAAGCACGCAATTTTGAAAGACCACCTTCCGACAACTCTGGGAATCGATCCATCAGCAATTCACTGATCAGCAGATCTAGTACCGCATCTCCCAAAAATTCAAAGCGTTCATTGTTCTTTTGAGGACTCCTCGCGTTGCCATCGTGAACACAAGATTTATGAGTTAGTGCCTGCTGCAGCAGTTCAAGTTTGGTGAACTGATAGCCGAGTCGATCACAGAGTTCCTGCGTTGGAGCTTGGGGTGGCATTCCGATCTCCTGAACGATTCACTTTTGGTGATGGAGGGGTTCCTGAGGCGGGTCAAGGATACCAAACTGACACGGCAAGAGTGTACTCAGCGCGGTCGCTGGCACCAAACTCGAACCGTCTGGGGACTATACATCCCGAGCGTCAGATAGTGAAAGGCTCCATCTGCGGCTGTCTGTTCCACTTCCATCTGGGAGACTCCACCCGGACAGACAGTGCGCAGGGCACGCACTTCTTCCAATTCGGTCGTCGCAAACAAAGTGCTGATCTGGCGTACTACGGCATCGGGCTCAGGAGGTTGCTCACTGGCTTCCAAGTAGAGATGCGTTTGATAGCAGCCGCTGTTACCCAGCATCAAGATGACACTGAAGATTGCGGTTCGTTTTGCATTGACCATGGGAAGATGATCTTTGTAACGTGAAAAGCCTGTTTGACTAAAAATTTCCATCCTAGTGATCTTCCCTGTGATGACAAGTTTTATCGATACCCATTGCCACCTTGACAAGCTCGCACTTTCTTTGCCAAACGCCCTTACACAAGCTAGGGCCGCCCAAGTGAACAAATTGTTGACGATTTCAGTAGATTCAGAATCAATCAACTTTGTGACTGAGACAGCAGCAAATTATGAGGAGGTCTATGGAGCTCTGGGCATCCACCCGCACGATGCCGGTCAATACAATGATACTATAGCAGAGCAAATTCGTGGCCTTGCCAGTAGGACAGAAATTGTTGCTGTTGGAGAAACTGGCCTCGATTACCACTACATGTATGCAGAGAAAGCGGTCCAGCAAGCTGCCTTTACCGCCCAATTGCGGCTTGCTGAAGAACTACAGCTTCCGATTGTCCTTCATAGCCGTGAAGCAGAAGAGGACACCATAGAGCTTCTGCACAAGTACCCTCCTAGTCGAGGTGGAGTAGCTCACAGTTTCACCAGCTCTGCCAAGATGGCTCATCAGTTGGTAGAAATGGGTTGGCTGTTGGGAGTCAATGGAATCGTGACCTTTCGAAATGCCCAAGAGTTGCGAGACACTCTGAGGCAAGTCCCCTTGAGTCACCTGATTCTAGAAACAGATTCTCCTTTTCTCAGCCCCATTCCCCATCGAGGTAAACCCAACGATCCTTCTCGTATTCCCGTTGTGGCCAGCTTTCTCGCAAACTGGCTAGAGATCCCCATTGAACAACTTGCAGAAGAAACCAATGAAAATGCTCAGCGTCTCTTCACTTTCTCTTAGAGGTGTCTGCTTCCTACTTGGTCTACTCGGAACCTTTCTGCTTGGGGTGACTCTGGTACACGCTGAACCTTATCTAGTGGTCTCTGGCGATTTGCGTGGTGAAATCAAGCCTTGTGGCTGTGCAGAAGAAGGAGATATGGGTGGACTCCAGCGTCGGGGGACCGCACTGAGTCATTGGCGCTCAGAACACGCTGATTTGCTGTATCTGGATTTGGGAAATAATTTTCCCGAACCCTCTGCTCAGGGAAAGCTGAAACTAGACTTGATTCAACAGGCGCTGAAACTACTAAAACCTGCTGCCATTCTTCCAGGACCTCACGAATGGAACTATGGTCAAGCAACCTGGGACACTTCCTTACCCTATTTGCTCAGTAACGCTATCGATTTACCCTGGCCTCAGGCCATCAGTCAGGACGTTGGTGGAGAACGTTGGGAGATCTGGGGCTACGTCACACCAAATTTGCTCTACCAGAACGAAAACGATCTACCCAACGTTGTTCCAGTCAGTAATGTACTGATTCAACAGTGGCAATCCCAGAGCCAACCAGGAAGCAAGCGAATGCTGCTTTTTCGAGGTACATCTATAGAAGCAGATAGATTTCTGCAGAGCGGGTGGTTCGATCGAATTCTTGTTGGTAGCACCAACGATGATGAACTCAATCAGGTCACAACATTTACAACAGCAGTTCAGCCCTTACAGATGATCCCAACCAAGGGGCAGGGGCTCTATCATGGTTTCTCTTCAAATAATCAGTTAGATATTCGCTGGCTCCGTCCGAACACTGCTGATTGGGAACCCCTCACACCGCTGTTCACGAACTACGATCAAGAGGTCAAACAATTGTTTCTGAGTGGATTGAAGCGTATGCAGCAACTGCAACAGGAAACACGATTTGTTGGAGCTGCAGCTTGTACCACCTGCCATACTCAAGCTCATCAAAGTTGGGAATCCAGTCGACACAGCCATGCGTTAGCCACTCTTACAAGGGTCGGTAAGGACTTCGATCCTGAATGCTTGCAGTGTCATGTTGTTGGGTTTCAAAAGAAAGGATTTCTCAGCAATCAACTCACACCTCAGCTTGCTAATGTTCAGTGTGAAAACTGTCATGGATCTGCCCAAGAACACATCAAAAACCCAATAAACCACCCACCACTGGATGCCCGTCAAACCTGTGTAAACTGTCATGTCGGCAGCCATTCTCCCAGTTTTAACTTCTCGACTTACTGGCCCAAAATTCAGCACAAGTAGATTTCCTGTTTTTGGCACACCCTCTGCAGAAAGTATAGAAAATGATCGAATACAAGACCACGGTTCGATCTTCATACGCACAATTTCCCGAGTCCCTGACGTAAACCGAACAAGGAGGTTAGGATGTCACTGACTTTGCGAGAGATGGTTGGTAAACTGGAAAGCTTAACGCGTCAGCAACTGACGATATCACAAGGCTTAGATGTACTCGAAGAGCAGGCTAAAACCTGCAATGAACTACTAGTTATCAACGTGATGCGTGACGCATTTTACGAGACAATGCTGGAAGAACAATTAGCGAGTGGAGCTTGAAGTGTTAGTAGAAGGTGTGCTTGACGGAAGTTCTCATTCATTTGCTGGACAAATGCACCCAACCTGGCTCGTTGACAGAGATCAACGCTTTGTTCAGTCAATCACAAGAGATCGATCTGATGCCGTTGGTATTGGAATGATTGATTGCTTTGATATCGCTAGTGAGCAGGAATTTGAGTTTGAATCCGCTGTTCTCTGCATCAACGGATAATCGTTCTCACCGAGCACCTTACTTTACTGAAATATGGGCACCACAGCCGCTTCTAGTAGAGGAGCCACTTACTCAGATAGGTACGAAAGAGGGCCAGAATTGCTAGTAGAAGGTGTAGGTGATTGCCGCTCTCATCAACACCCCACGTAGGTGAACGCGTTCTGGTACATCCGTTGACATGTAAGTCACATATCTAAAGTCCTCACGTGGAATTGGCCCAATCCCATCTGCGTAAGGATTGTCAATCACACCTGTGTCCCCAGTGAAAAGAAAATCTAAGTTAAATCCGTAGTTCTCTCCATTCACTGCTATGCCAGCACGCTGAAAAAAGACTGTTCCTTGTGAAGCGCTCAGTTCTGTTACTGCTTCACCCCCTAAATTATATCTAGTTTCCCAGGGCTCAGGTTCACTTGCATCTCCCAAAATAGAAGCCCTTCTAATTCCTGCCCTATGAGTACTCTCAACACGCATCAATCCAATCCCAAAGAAAATATCAGTACTTCTTGGCTCTGGCATTCCAGTCAAGTAAACAGAACCTCCAAAAATGTAGTAATGGGAGCGCAGTCGAATCAGTGGATAGATCGCACTGTTGTTTTCTTTCTGTGGATTTTTCCCCGACTGATCCGTTAGATAGGTCTGAGTATAGCCCCCCATGACGCTGATTGCAGATTCAGCGAAACCAAGTTGGAAAGGGACAATATATTCTATTGAGAAAGGAGGTAAGCTATGTAGAATTTGTTCAATCTCACTTTCCACTTTTTCATGACCGTCAATGTCTCCTCCCATCAACAACATCTTCTCGTAGTTCCAATCTACCGATAGATTTCGAGCACCACTTCCCCCATCAAAGCCTCTGAAACCGGTCATCTGATAGAAGACGTGATCTTTTCCTTCCCGAAAAGTAAGCACATCGAATTCAAAAAAACTCAGTCGATAGATCCCACCCAAACTACCAGATTGAGCCTGCTGGTTCTGCTGTTGCTGCTCTTCTTGTTGCTGAGCAGAAGCCAACCCATTCATCAGACCGATCAAGCAGGTGAAGGATACCAAGACTTGCCGGAGCAGTTGGTAGAGTGAAGACAACATTCGTTTTTGTCCGTCAGGATTTATGAGGCTGTAGGCAGGGACTGTAGAACTTGTTCCCAGTGCTTGGCTCGCTGAATCGTTGGATGGTCAAAATTCTGATTAAACGGTCGGCTCATCAGCCAAACCCAAGCCTCGGGAAAGTTCTCTTTCACATCAACGCAGTTCCGTGGATGATCGTCCACGAATAGGATCTGTTCTCCATCCTGAACTAGATCCGCAATCACCTGTGACTTGGTGCGTGGTGGCTGCTCATTAAATGAAAGAAATCCACCTGGGTGCACTGATTCAAAGCGGTATCCCGCTCGGCTTAGATTCTCACGTCGAGCGTCCATATGTTCAGGTGGAATATTGGTCACGAAATGCACGGGATATGCCCCAAAAACTTCGTTAAATCTGGAGGCAGGGACCAAACTTTCTAACTCTCGAAAGGCATTACTGTTGACAAAATACTCCCAGCCTTCGAGTTGCTGTTGTTCAGTCAACAGTTCACTGAAATCCCAACGAGTAGTTCGAAAATTTTCTGGAAGATCCAGTTGAAAGTAAGCACCAATCACGCGTAGATAAGAATTCTCAAAATCTAACACCACGCCATCTACATCAAAAAAACAACGTAACATTTGCGAAGTCTCCTCATCCAATTGATTTTGAAAGTTTGGGGACTAACTCTTTTTAGCAAAGCTATACGGGTAGCCACCTGATGCTAAGTTCTCTCCAGTTACTTTGCCATTGCAACAGCAACGGCATTAGTTGCTTTTGCTCAGAGCGCAATCTCTCCAATTGCTCCAGCAAACCACTCAAGTCTGCTTGGCAACCTCGAGCTGATTCTTGCCAACAAACCAAAATGGTTTCCAGTAGTTGTTGAGTCCCAGACCAAAGATATAGATATTTTAAATTTTCTTGATAATTTAATACATCAAAATCTAAGTTCTCTAGCAACTGTCGTTTTAGCTCACGCTGGCTTTGCTGATGAAACTCCCTCTGAAGATTTCGCTCCTTACGCCAAAGAGTGCGGAACCAACTCTGACCATAAAGCAACCAACTACGTAGTTGCTCTGAAGTTTGAAACGCCAACGTAGTCGTAAATGAAATCGGTTCAATCTCTGGAAATCGCCAGTATATTTCAGGATTTTCAGTATGTGACGAATCCTTCTGCAATCTGCTCTGAATTTGATATTCTCTTTGTTGTAGTTCGTCTAGGACCTCAAAGAACGGTTCTACAGCTTGATTGATCAACATCGTTATTTCACTGCGCAGTCTTGCTATTTCTGGCAACAGGGATACGTTAATTTCGTCCACTACCCAACGCAGCAGTTTTTCTCGAACTTCTTGCACCCAGAGCGTGCTTTGTATATTTGGTGAGAAATTATCCTTGGGTGAAGTCAACTCCAGTTGCTTGAGAAATCGATCTAGGCTACTCCAAATCTTGCCCTCTTGGCGGTCAAATAACGCACGAACACCATGGTCAATATGTTGCCTCCACTTTCTTTCTCCGCCCTTTAGAGTGTGTTGTAGATTTTGTTCATGATAGCGTAAATATCGCTGACGATGCTGGAGTTCGCTTTGCCATTCTTCCCAGTCTAGATTCTCCGTAGAAAGCGTTACCTGCAACCGCTCAACAAATTCGGATACTTGACGATGCAATCTCTGCCAATGAGACCATTCTCCGGCTAGTAGTGTCTGTGATTGCTGATGTACCAACCGTAGATGGAGTTCCTCCTTGAATATTTTCCAAGCATTTGCACTGATCTGAAAAACAGGGTGATCTTGCCAAAATTCGAGTTGCTTTTGCTCACGAGTTGTAAGTTCTAACTTACGTTGCAACAACAAATGCAACGCTGAGAATGTAAAATAGTGAGGCTGCTTCCAACCACATTGACGTAGATCTCGCAGAATCTGTTCTGTAATTCGCTCTACATCAGCTTGTTCCTCATGCTCGTTAAGGTCTAAATTGATCACAAAGATGATCTGACTGACCAAGCCAAGTTGATGTAGGTTACGCAAAAGGCGTACGTCTGCTTGACGAATCCCAATTCTGGAACTGATTACATAAATGAGCAGGTTGCAACGTGAGGCGTATTCTTGTACCTGCACAAAATGGAGAGGATTGGGTGAATCACTCCCCTGACAATCCGCAATCTCAGTGCCTTGCCAAGTCCAACCTGGTTCTTCTAGCAGGAGATCTTCCAAAAAAACCGCCCGAGTGTCTTGCTCGACCCAAACTTGGTGCTGATAACTTTCTTCACCAGACCAAGTTTGCACCTCAGTGGAATTACTAAGGTAGCCAACAGCCTCAGAATAGCCAACTAAGCACGCTCGCAGGAAAGCGCGTTCCTCACCAAAATGAGATGTATCTTCTGTAATAGGTTGTTCATCCAGCCAATGAAGCAAGGACTGACGTTCTGAGGCGTGATCCAGTTCACAGGAAGGTAGGGATGAATCTGAAGATTGTAAAAAAGCTAGGGCAGCTTGAAATTGGCGATCAAGTAACGATTTGGATTTGAATCTCAAATGCGCTCGACTGATCTCTCCAGGCTGAACCCGAGAGACAATCGAAGTGAGAATGCCAGCCCCACGGCGGAGGCGATCTGCCCCCAACAAGGCATTAAGTAGCGTGGACTTACCAGATTTGACAGCGCCCAATACGGCAATCCGGACTTTTGCTTGCTGCAGCCTAGCTTCTGCATGTTGCAAGGTTTCCTGCCAATGGCGCAGTTGGGGAACATCCTTCCACTGAAGCAACTCAGCCAGTTTTTCTAATTGGGAACGTGTTTCAGTAAGAGGGGGAAAGAGCGAGAGCCCCGACGAAGAGTCGTCAGGCATCAATAGAAGGACCAGACTGGCGAAGTTGCAAATGGTAAGAACGAATTTTTAGAACAGCACGACCAGCTACTTGGCGTACTTCTGAGACAGGGATGCTCAGGGCAAACGCAATAGATTCCAACGATTGGCGATCCTCTCCAAACCCTAGGTAACGTCTTGCAACTTGAGCTTCTAACTCGTCAAGCAAGTCTGCAAATTCTGAAAACTGGCGCTTCTTTTCCTGATTCCATCCGTCTTCTTCATCATTGGAATCCGCAGCTGGTGATTTCTGTGCGGACTCCACTTCTACTGGAGCCATTTCTTCGAAAATATCAACTTCAATGGATTCTTCTTCTATTGAAAATTCATTAGAGACTTCTTCATCATCTTCCAACTCGTCGAAGAGCATCAAATCTGCTTCGTCATCTTCGAGTTCCACAGAACTTTCGGGGATTTCCTCAGAATCATTAAGTTCCTCCCGGCTTTCTGGTTCCCCTTCCTCTGCTGCACTTGCATCAGTAGAGAGTGAAATAGCAGGCTCTGTTTCTGATAACAGTTCTTCTTCATGCTCCACAGAAGGGGTTCTCTCGTCAACCGGCGGAGTTTCTAACTCGGAAGTTTCTGAAATAGCCTGTTCTTCTAGCAGGTGCAATTGTTGCTGCAATTCCTGTTTTTCTTCTAGTATCTTTTGAAGTGAGCGCTCTTTCTGCGAGAGCAGTTGCTGGAATTGATCTGCTTGTTTGAATAGTTCTGTTTTTTCACGACTATTGGAATCTAGCTGCTCCTGCAACCAATCTGCACGACGCTGTGTTTCTGCAAAGCGCGCTTCCCAACTTTGTAGTTCTTTTCGGCTGGACGCTTCCCGTTCAAGATACTGCAAACGCTCTTTCTGCCATTGCAGACGTTCTTCACTCAAAACTTGTAGCTGCTCACGAACCTGCTTGAGTTCTTTCAATTCTTGTTCAACAAAAGCCGAGACTACCTCGCTACTGTTAGTTCGAGTTGTATTGGTGTCACGTCGGCGTGAATTGCTACGCCGCTGTTTTCGGATCTGCTCAACCTCCTTGGCAGTGAGCCCAATCCGTCCTTCTTTTTTCTTTTCAATTTCAAGGCGCTTGATCCAATTGTCTAGGGCAGCACGACTGATTCCAAGTTGTTCGGCGGCTTCTGAAAGTGTCAGCATAGTCTAATCTCTATGACTCTGGGGAAAGACTTTTGCAGTTTCAGCAAGTATCATTCCTTGAGGCGTGGGATCAACTCTGCAAAGTTACAGGGGCGGTGACTTGCGTCTAACTGAGAACACAGAATTTTTTCCCAGCCTAGTCGACAAGCTCCTGTTGAACCTGGCAAGCAGAAAAGATAGGTCCCGTTCGCCACTCCTGCAACTGCCCGGGATTGTACGGTGGATGTGTCAATTTCCTGAAAGGAGAGATAGCGGAAGAGTTCACCAAAACCCTCAATGGTTTTGTCAAAGAGGGGAACCAATGCTTCTGGTGTCCCGTCCCGCCCCGTCAAACCTGTCCCTCCCGTAGTCAAAATAATTTCAACACTTGGATCAGCAATCCACTGGGAAACGACCGCCCGAAGTTTGTAGATATCGTCAGGAATCAAATTACGAGCAATTAGCCGGTGCCCAGCTTGCTGTAATTGTTCGCTTAGATAATCACCAGAAGTATCATTGGCTACAGTACGGGTGTCACTGACAGTCAGTATTGCAATTTGGAGGGATTGAAATCTAGCATCTGACAACATGGAATTCCCCAAACATTGATCTCATGGGTGAAGATGGGTTGTCGTCAGAGCATCTCACGGTTTGGAATGGGAAGCAACGCCTTCTACATGCTGCTCATGCTGCTGGAAAGGANGAGCTAATCCNTTTGCCATTTGATTTAAGTACAGTTGCTTTGATTCGGGATGGCTCAGATTCTCTGCTGCAACCTCAGTNGTTAAAGTAATAGTAGAGCGCGAAGCGAGGTCCTCNATAGTTCGTTGACGACGTTGCGCATTGCGTTCTCGTAGTTCTCGAAGCCTGCGAACGCGATCCTGAAGCTTGGGGATGGCGGGTGGATTAACAGATGGTATGTAAGGTGGATCCAAAAACTGTCCTGCTCGACGCTGTTCTGCATAATCAATTGCAGGGTTTGGGATCTTAAAATCGCCGATGCGCTCCAAGATATTTCTTGGAGTGATCCCAGTGCCAGCGGTTGAGTTAGCTGCAACATATTGCTGAGCTTCGCGGCGTGCTTCGATGGTCAAGCGAGTTGGATCAGAAGAACCAAAATGTACTTGATTGCCGCGGCGCAAACGATGCCAACGTTCCAGAATGTGCTCTACCTGATTGACTGTCAGCCGCATTGAATGATCCTTAGAAAATAGTCTTGCGACGTCGCGGTTGTGGGCGATTGCTTTTTACTGCACCATAACTCAATTGCTGAAGCAAGGTTTTGATTTCAGTAATTGTCACATTACGTTCTTGAGCAACACGTCTTGCGAATTCCTGCTCAGCTCTACTAATTTTTTCTAGCAAACGCTGTAAGCCTTGGGGTTCCAAAATTTCATCTAGTTCAGTTGGGAAGCTTTGATCCCAATTGTCTAAAAGTAAGTCGACACGCTGCAGTTCCTCAAGACAATCTTCTTTTTCTTCTAACAGCGGTAAGGCACCATCAAGGTGTGACAGTGCCAACTGCTGTTGCGCTAGCACATCCCATCGCCGCAACAGTGCTCGTTTCTTCTGTAGCAACAACATTCCATCACTGTGCTGCAGCCTTTCATTTGCCAATACAGAACTCCGCGAAAACCCGACTCAGCAAATCATCTGCTGTCGTTTGCCCAACGACATCACCCAGGGCGTTTAAGGCTCTCCGCAGTTCAGCAGCCACGAATTCTTCACCTGTCCGCTGCTGAAGAAGATTTTGTGCTATCTCCAAACTCTCAGACACTTTTTCAGCCGCCGCCTGTTGACGCAGATTTGTCAGCCAAGATTCTTCCAAAGACGGCACATCTTCTGAAATGCTGTTGTGGTAGAGAGCTTCTTCTAGTTCCTCTAGTGTTTCTGCCTGATGGACTGAAAATGGAATCCATCGAGACTGGATATTATTTTTCCATTTCGGTAGTTCTTGGTCCCACAGATCTGCTTTTGTAGCCACAATCAGGGAAGGCTTATCTTCAATCTCTGCTAATAATTCTTGATCCTCTACCTGTAATGATTGAGAACCGTCGAGTAGCAACAAAACAATATCTGCTTGCTTAATAGCCTTTTTTGTTCGCTCTACCCCTTGCTTTTCTGCCAAATCTTCCGTTCGGCGTATTCCTGCGGTATCACTAAGCCGAAAAGCCACTTGATGAATTTGTGAGGACTCTTCAACGATATCCCTAGTTGTACCTGGAATTTCCGTAACGATCGAGCGATTTTCACGTAGTAGGGCATTCATCAGCGAGGACTTGCCTACGTTCGGTCGGCCACAGAGGACCACATGTACTCCGTTTCGCAGTAAACGCCCTTGCCTACCTTTCTGCAACAGTTCTTCCAATTTGCTATGTAAGGACTGGAGTCTACGCTCACAATCGGTTTGACCAGTAAATTCTTCGTCCTCATCCGGGAATTCAATCCATGCTTCAATCAGCGAAGCAATCTGGATGAGTTCTTCTTGTAGTTGCTGAATGGTCTCGTATAAACGGCCCCTTAGCTGTTGGGCGGCGAGCAGGACCGACATGCGGGAGTCTGCATGAATTAAGTCAGCAATCGCTTCTACACGAGTCAGGTCTAATCGGCCGTTAAGAAATGCACGGCGAGTGAACTCTCCAGGTTCTGCCAGTCGTGTACCCAACATCAGAATTTGCTGCAACACCATCTGGAGCATCTGAGGACTGCCATGGCACTGCAATTCAACAACATCTTCTGCGGTGAAAGAGTGTGGCCCACGCATGACAACCAGCATTGCCTCATCAACCAGTTGTCCATCTATATTCAGCCAACCATGCCTCAGCTTTCTGTTGGGTGATTCTGCGACAGCTCCACCATGACTTGGCTGAAAAATGGTTTCTACTGAAGCGATCGCTGTAGAACCACTGACACGAATTATTCCTAATCCACTGGGTTGAAGTGGTGTGGCAATAGCGACGATAGTATCAGCGAACATACCTGTTCTAACCAGACCTTTCCCTAGGACTGTGACTGAATCAAATGCAATAGATTTCTGGGCAGTACGTTCGCTTGTGCGGCCTGCGCAATTGCAAACTGATTCATGATTTGGAGGCGTGTGAATTCAGCAAGTTCCATTGCCACATCGGCATCGCGTATTATCGATTCAGCGGCAGACAAGTTTTCTGCGTCCAGGCGAAGACTGATTAAATTACTTTGTAAAGCCGAGCGCTGCAACGCACCTAGCTCTCCTCGTGAACTAGCAATCTCGCTGATTGCCTTGTCTACAATGCTGATCGCAGATGCTGCACCTGATGGAGTACGAACATCAACCTCCGCCAAACTTGATCCTCCGTCCTCAGAACTACCAATCCCCAATTTGTCGGTGGTAATGTTTGGCAAAGCTAGCTTGAGTGTATTGCCTTTATCAGCACCAATCTGAAATTCCAATTCTGGGTTTGTTCCATTCAATAATGGCTTGGAACCAAACTGCGTATTCTGAGCAATTCGATCTATTGAACTCAGAGCATTCTGAATCTCAGACTGAGACGCAGCAACAACCAACTCATTATTCACACCGGTATTTGCTGCAGCAATTGCTCGCTGACGAATATTGACCAATAGTCTCGAAACTTCGTCCATTGCACCTTCTGCAGTTTGCACGACAGAAGCTGCTATCTCACTGTTCTGAGCTGCTTCCTTCAAACTACTGATCTGGGATCGTAGACTTTCCGAAATTACAAGGGAAGACGGACCATCCGTAGCCGAATTAATTTTTTGTCCCGATGCGAGTCTCTCAATAGATTTTGAGAGCATCTCATCATTCTGGGCTAAGTATCGATTAGCAGTCAGCGCCTCAATATTTTGATTGATTCGCAGGCTCATACCAAGCTCCTGTTTTTGATTTTATTCTTTAATTCGAAATCTCATCCCAATAAATGTGGGATGGGTTTGCAAATTTGAGAATCTTTCCAGCCTAGAAGTCAGGCCAATGGGATGGAATCACCACTGGCCTAAGACCTCTTCTTCATTGAGAAGAAAGCAAGTGGGCTACATTTTGTGGCATTGCATTAGCCTGAGCCAATTGTGCAGTAGCAGCTTGTGTCATGATTTGGTTGCGTGTAAAAGCAGCCAGTTCTACCGCTACGTCTGCATCACGAATATTGGATTCTGCAGCCGTTAGATTTTCAGTCGCCACTCTGAGACTGGTAAGATTTGACTCCAGAGTGTTTTTCTGGAAAGCACCCAAATCACCACGACTCATCGTTACTTGACTGATGGCTTCATCAATCATGCTCATTGCGGCATTAGCACCTTCGCTGGTTGTGACATCCACATCGGCTAAACTGGAGAAACCGCCATCATTTGAAGCACCCTTAGCCAACTCTGTCGTAATCACGTTTGGTAAAGAGACACTCGCTGTTTGACCTTGGTTTGCTCCAATTTGGAAAGTTAAATTCCTTTGCGTTGAATCTGCTTCACTTCCGTTCAAAAGCTTCTCCCCACCAAACTGAGTGTTCTGAGAAATTCTGTCTATTGAGCTCAGTGCGTTCTCAATTTCCTGCTGAGAAGCAGTGACCATATTCTGGTCATTTACTCCCACATTGGCTGCTGCAACTGTTCGCTGTCGCATATCTACCAGAAGCCTAGATACCTCATTCAGTGCGCCTTCAGCCGTTTGTACAATTGAAATTGCTGACTCATTGTTTTCTGTCGCTTGGTGCAAACTCGCCACTTGTGCCCTCAAACCTTCAGAAATAACCAGAGACGCTGGGCCATCAGCACCTGTATTGATCTTCTGCCCAGACGACAGTCGTTCAATCGATTTCGCCAGCAGCTGATCATTTTGAGCCAGATTTCTGTGAGCATTTAGGGCTTCGACGTTGTTGTTGATTCGCAAACTCATTTTCAACTCCTTGTAATTTGGAAATGTGAATTTCCTGAGTGACTTCCTTCCGTGAAAGCAGCAGGGATATATCCGTAGCATCCCACTCAGATTCGGTATTGGATACCAAATCTCTATCCATCCTCCATGACGAACAGCCCCCAGATTCATTGCTCGGCTTTGAGCCGAAAGGAAATTAACAGGGTTTAAATCAAAGTAATCAGATTAATCTAGATTATTTTGATTTTAGTAATACAGGCCATCAATTGATTGCTTGGCCTTCGCGATCTAATGGATAATTATTCCGAATTGTCCAGAAAAAGGTTAAAGAACAATCCAAATCAGTTGGATCAGAATGTTAAATGTCAAAGAACAAAGCGTAGAATAGCAGTCAACTGCTAAATCAAATAAAATTAAATAGTAGTAACAATTTTATTTAGAATGTGACTTTAAAATCATTATCTAAAAAAAGGTGAATACTAATTCAATAACTTTGAATCTTGAGTTTTTTCACAATCACTAAAGTTACTACTTTAGTATAAATTTTTAATTTAAAATCCTATTCAAAAGAATGGAGTTGTTTCATCTATTTAAAAATAGAGAATCTAAATTTTCTAAGATCAAGCCAACTACTCAATAAATTCTATCTAATACTCTGAAGCACGATGAGATAATAAATCTCCTCGGAATAACTTCAGTCTGAACTAAACCTACACAGACTAATATCACCAGTGAGATTTGTTCAGTTTGTTTTGTTAACAAGTACCAGATTTGTCATTGAGCTTATTTAATTTTCCGAAACCAGTCTTGGTCTACTGCCAGAGGGCTGTGGACACTCTAAGTCTACTTATTATCAAAGATCCTAACCAAACCTACATTATTGGCTAGCTAAGAGAGCCATCACATTCTTGGGCAACGCATTAGCCTGGGCCAACTGGGCTGTCGCCGACTGGGTCATAATCTGGTTGCGTGTAAAGGCAGCCAGTTCCGCCGCAATATCTGCATCCCGTATACTTGACTCCGCTGCTGT
>PBZZ01000070.1 GCA_002730365.1 Deltaproteobacteria bacterium | reverse complement strand
TACATTGGCGACGTCAATATGAAGTTGTCTCAAGACATTTGGGGTATTGAATTCAACAAGGATGACGAAGGTGATGGCAAAGTTCACGTCAACTGGGAAGCAACTGCTTCCTCAGGAGACAATACGGTCACAGGATCTGCAAAAATTGAAGATATCTTCTCAGCAGCAGGCAAACCAGGCTACGGAGACGTGTTCATTAAAGGTGCTAACAAGACTTTGTCTGTGAAAGTTGGCAAATTCGGAAGTTCTGAAAACTATAACGGAGGCATGGGGAACTTCCGTGCTTCTGACTTCGGAGTTGGTAACGTTGAGCATATCACTATTGACGGCTTCATGGGTCTTCAGGCTGATGTTGATGCAGGCGATATAGACATTGAGCTTGCAGTGCCTTGGATGGAAGCTTCAACCGGTGCTTACGCCCTGAAATTAAAAGATGGTACAGAAACTAAGACAAATGTGACCGGTATTCGCCCCGTCATCAAGGGTGGTTTCGGCGATGTGAGCGTATCTGCAACATTCTACACATTGAGTTTCAGTGCTCAGAATAACGGAGCAGGTGATACTCAAGAAAAATCAGATTCTGCTTTCCAGTTGATGGGTAAGGTTGGCGCAGGTGCTGCTACAGTCGGGTTGGGCTACACCACCAAGACTACAAAAAATGGCGAAGAAGAAATGACACCAAGTACTCTCAACGGTTTTGTTGAAGTTGGTTTAAGCGGCGGATCAAAAGTCGGCGCTTCTTTTGAGGTTCTGGGAAGCGGGCATGAGACAGACGAGGCTACTGCAACTCGCATTTCTGCATCCTACAACACTCCATTCTTTGTAGAAGCAGTTACGCTTAAGCTTGGCGCAGGTACATCAACAGTTTCTTCGGATGACAAAAGTAGAGCAGGCTCTGCTAGCGGATTCGAAGCTGAGTGGGCATACTCTTTCTAATTCAGTTCTTCTGACTTAGTATCTGAGCGGGGTTGTTCGTTTTTGCACGGGCATCCCCGTTTTTTTTTGCCCTTTGACCAAAATTCTACAAATTTGCCCACCTGTTGCAGCGAGGGATCTAAGATAGTTGTTTCTCGTTGAACTCGGGCTAGCCAAGCGCTTTATTTTCCGCTAGGCTAGTTTCATTTCCTTCTGCCAAAACTGCCTGACATTCATGGATTCCAAGGACCTGCGCCAGGTCTTCGGTCGGTTCGCCACAGGAATCACGGTGATCACGACCCGCACACCGGAGGGAGAGGAATACGGGGTAACAATCAATTCCTTTGCCTCGGTTTCGCTGGAGCCTCCTTTGGTCTCGTTTGCGCTCCAGCGTAGTTCGCTGATGGGAGAGCACATCCGCCGATCTGGCGGGTATGCCGTTAACATCTTGTCGGCAGATCAACAGGAGTTATCGAATCACTTTGCCAGTGACAAACATCGGCAGCCTTTCATAGATTGGCCGTTGCTGCCCAAGCCTGCGAGCCAACCACTTTTAGCCGATTGTCTGGCAGTACTAGAGTGCCAACTTTGGCAGGAATACGATGGGGGCGATCATGTCCTGCTGCTAGGAGAGGTACTGGACTATCAAGCGTTTGAAGGTGAACCTCTACTTTACTATCGGAGCCGTTATGCGACGCTATAATATGGAAATTGAGAAAGGAATACCAAAAATCGGTGGCTGCTTGTCACTGAATTTGGGGCAAGATGCCAAGATGCAACCGACTCCAAAGGGCATTGTTGGCAAAAGCACAAGCTGGCTCCTGCTACTACTTTGTAGCAGTTTGCTGGCATCGTGCCTATCCACCCTACCCGACATCAACAACCTGCGGACCTTCGCTGAAGACCGCCGTTCTGCACCTTTTGCGCCGACCCCGGAAGAATTGACAACAGAGATGCCTTTTGTTGCGGTGCTGCCTCCACGCACCCAACCGGGAGTGACAAGCTACGCTAATGACAACAGCGTGACCTTCATCAAATCGATGATGGAAGATGCTGGTAACCTGCAGGTGTTCCCTGATCAGCGCATGAAGCAGGTGCTGGATTCCAACGAGTATCGAATGTTGGACATCACTCGTGAAGAAGATGCCATTAAGTTAGGCGAAGCACTGCGAGTGAAGTACCTCGTGATGCTCGATACATCACCAGCCACATTCTCCCACGACGAGGATGACTGGAGTGCGGTCGTCACCATGCACCTCTATCAGTTGTCACCAACTAAGAAACTTACCGAAGAAACCTTTCCATACCAGCAGTCTGAACTGGAAGATATGCGCTTGGATCTGCGGCCCAAGCTACAAGCTGCGCTTCCACTAAAGGCCTTTCTTGTTGAGACTTACGAGCGACGCAAGGTGGCCAAGTTAAATGTTGGAATGGATCAGGGTGCAGAGGAATTGGATCGTTTTGCAGTCTTCCGACGTGATCAGCGCTCGAGTCCACCTGAAATTGTGGATCATGGTGGAGGGAAGTCCAGTCGCGTCACAATCCACAGCGAAGACTATGGTAAAATGGTGGGTACCTTGGAAATCTTCCGCAGCAAGCAGAATGAATCTTGGGCGCTGCTGGAACCTGCCAAAGGTGAGGAAATCCTGCCTGGAGATGCTGCGTTCAAGGTAGTTCGCTACCGCACGGATCCCTTCCGCAAGATTGACCTGGGTCGCTTCGACTGAGNGCGCTTCCTGTTCTAAGCTGGTACGAGAGGGCAATNTCTNGTACCAGTTCCTNCTCTCTTTTCCTCCNGAATTTTATTCANAAAAAGNNGAACTTTTTTCTTNTCAGCAAGCATCTTAATTCTTGGAAAAAAATTCCCTAATTTCAGAGTCACTACAGTAGTGCTAAAAGTGTTTCTGATGATTACAGGAATTGTCTTTATCNATTGACATCTTGCAAATCCATCTTGCTAAGTTGATGTAACTTTATGAGCAGTCGTATCTCAGAACGATTTCCTCTTTTGCTAGGTGTTCTCAATGTCACGCCAGACTCCTTCTCGGATGGAGGAAAGTTCTTGAAAGTCGAAGCAGCCCGTTTGCAGGCCCAGCGCATTGTCGAGGCAGGAGCAGACTGGCTGGACCTGGGTGGGGAATCCACAGGGCCGGGTAGCGTGGAAGTGTCTCTGGAAGAAGAGCTCCAGCGAGTGCTTCCGGTATTGGAAGTGATCCGAGCAGATCATCCAGAGTTGACCGTATCCATCGACACGTGGAAAGCTGAGGTCGCTCGTAGATGCCTCTCTATGGGGACAAAGGTGATCAATGATGTGACCGCACTGCGTCGAGATCCCACAATGGCCGAAGTCGTTGCGGAGGCTGAAGTTCCCGTTATCTTGATGCATGCTAAGGAAGCTGATGGAAGAACGACTCGTCAGGTTCAACACTACGACGACGTGATTTCGACCGTGAAGGCTTTTTTTGAAGAAAGGGTACGCTGGGCTACGGATCAGGGAATCAAGGAAGAGCAAATCATTCTGGACCCAGGGTTGGGATTCTTCATCAGCGCTGAGGCTTGTTACAGCTTTGAGATTGTGCGTCGCTTGCACGAATTGAAAGCGCTGGGTTTCCCCTTGTTGCTGGGACCCTCTCGTAAGTCCTTCTTAGCGGGTGTTTCTACTGGAAAAACCTTGTCAACAGAAGAACGCCTGATCCCAGGAGTGGCCTTGTCGGCGATTGCCGCTTGGTTGGGTATCGACATCCTGCGCACTCATGATGTTCAGGAAGGACGGCTCTTGCTGGATACCGTAAAAAAACTTCAGAGTCCCCGTATGCCATTTTCAATCTAATCACCTATTCTGCTTCTCCCGCAACCGCTGGACATGGTGGGGTAACCGTTCAAGCAGGGCATCGATGTCGGCCTGAGTGGTCTGCCAGCCCCAACTCAGGCGCAGGCAAGAACGGGCTTCGGTGGGAGTAAGGCCCATCGCGAGCAA
This sequence comes from Deltaproteobacteria bacterium, assembly GCA_002730365.1. The sequence goes on along the minus strand of PBZZ01000070.1, from coordinate 21,145 downwards.
AACCGGACTCGGTTCCAAGGCACCCGAAGAGCAAGCCGATCCTGTCGAGACAGCAACTCCATCCAGATCGAGCGAGATCAACAGGGTCTCTGCGCTCAAACCTTGAAAACCCACGTTGAGGGTGTTGGGCAGAAGTTTCTCTGGATCTCCATTCAAGAAGAAGCCTTCCACGTCTTGAAGTCTCTCCAAAACTTGCTGCTGAAAATTTTGTAACCGCTCTGACAGCTTAGGCTGTTGTTCCAATACCCAGGCAAGGGCAGAGGCAAAACCAACAGCCAGCGCTACACTCTCGGTTCCCGCCCGCCGAACTCGTTCCTGCTTGCCACCAGTGATCAACGGAGTGAAGGCTGCTCCCTCCCGAACATAGAGCAGGCCAATTCCACGGGGTCCCCCAAGCTTGTGGGCGGTGGCGGTCGCGTAGCTCACGCCAAGCTCCTTCCAAGAGAGTGGAGCCCGTCCCAAGAGCTGAACACTATCGGTGTGCAGTGGAATACCGTGTTCGCTGGCGATGGCTTGAAGTTCCGCGATCGGTTGAATCACTCCGGTTTCGTTGTTGGCGCCCATTACACTAATCAAGCAAGTTTCTTGACGAATCAGCTCTGGTAGCACCTCTGGAAGCACACGACCTCCTCGATCAACAGGTAGCAGATCTAAGGTGGCTTGTCCTTGTTCAGCTAAATACTGGGTGGTTTCTAATAAGGAAGGATGTTCAAGTGGGGAGAGAATCCAATGATTTGGCTTGTCCGCCCGCAGAAATTGTCGGAGGATCGCATTGTTGCTTTCACTGCCGCCGCTGGTGAAACATAGCTCCTGATATTCCACTCCCAGTAAGGAAGCCAGTTGCCGGCGAGCCTCTTCCAGGCGATTCCGGGCTCTGCGTCCCGGGCCGTGTGGACTGGAGGGATTGCCGTAGCTAGTGGCCTGAACAGTCTGCATTGCTTCCCACACTTCGGGTAGCAATGGAGCGGTGGCGTTGTAATCCAGATAGTGTTCGTTTGAGTTCATCGCATGTTGTTTGATCGCCGGAAATATTACTTTCTGCTGTTCCTGTTAGGCCTGTGGTTGCCCGGAATGTTGAACGCCCAGGGTACGAGTTTTTTCCGTGTGCCCAAGAAAAAGCCTCCGATTGAAAAGGAAGAGGCTCCATCCCCACCTCCTACCCCGGTTCGAGTGGCTCCAAAACCCAAGCCGACCCCTCCACCTCCTCCAGCTCCGAAACCACCTCCGGCAGATCGTTCGGTATCTGATGTGATCTTCCTGCTAGACACTTCCGGTTCGATGGATGCCTTCCTGCCAGGACAGAAGCAGAGTAAGCTGAAGGCAGCCCAGGAGGCGCTAGATTTCTTTGCGCAGAACATGTTGCAAGGCACCCGCTTTCAGTTGTGGAGCTTCAACGCTCGCTTGACGCAACATCCGAATTCCCCAGCGGCCAAGGGCAAGCAGATCATTTTTGAAGAAATCGGCCCTTCTGGCTCAATCGTGCGCAAGCATCTGCAGCAGCAGATCGCTGGATTGGAGACCCGAGGTGGAACCAATCTCTACCAGGCAATCTTTGAAGCCCTGCGCTATTTCCACTCGCCAAGCTACCAAGTACCAGAAGCGAATGTAAAGCGCTTCCCGGTCGTGGTGCTGCTAGCCGACGGTCAGGATGATGGCTATTCGGCGATCAATCGCAGTCAAGTACTGCAGAAGCGCAAGCAGGTCGAGGAAGTCGAGGTCAAGGTAATCGGCTTTGGCATCACCCCAAACAGTGAAACACATCGTCAACTCTGCGAGTTAGCCCGACCAGCTGCAGATTGCCTGGTTACATCATCCCCTACGGAATTACAGACATTAATCCGTTCCTTCACACGCTCCTGAACATCATTTCGGAGAATCCATGCGTTGTACCAAGATCATTTGTACCATTGGCCCTTCCAGCCGTGAACCGGAGATGCTGAAACGTCTACAGCAGGCTGGCATGAACATCGCCCGACTCAACTTCTCTCACGCAGATCATGATACTCATGGGGAAGTGATTCGTCGTATTCGTGATTTGAACCAGACTCTCAAGTATCCAGTAGCCATCATGTTGGATACCCAAGGGCCCGAGATCCGTACGGGCTTTAATGAGGTCAACTTGGAAGTGGGTGATAAGTTGCGCATCACAGTTCCCCCTACGGAAGAGGCTTCCAACTCAGAAGTCAAGACGCTGCACGTTGACTATCAGTACCTGATTGACGAAGTAAAACCAGGACAGTCGCTTTCAGTCGACAGTGGGCTCGTCAAGCTCAAGGTGCTCAGTCGGGAAGATGACCATTTGCACTGCGAGGTGATTCATGGTGGGTTTCTCAAGGGACGTCGGCATGTGAATTTGCCGGGGGTCGCCGTGCAACTGCCTTCGATTACGGCAAAGGACAAGGAAGATCTACTCTTTGCCAAGGAGATGGACTTGGATGGAATTGCTCTCTCCTTTGTGCGAAATGCGGATGCTGTGCGCGAAGCTAAGGAAATCCTAAGAGATGAGAGCAAGGGCATGAAGATCATCGCCAAGATCGAGAACCAGGAAGGTGTGGAAAACATGGAGCAGATCCTGGAAGAGGCTGATGGAATCATGGTGGCTCGAGGAGATCTGGGCTTGGAGGTCGATATGGAGGAGTTACCCCAACTACAGCGGCGAATGGCCTATCTCTGCGCAATCCACGGCAAGCGTTTGATCGTGGCGACCCATTTGCTCGAATCCATGATCGAGTTCCCTGTGCCAACCCGTGCTGAGGTCACGGATGTCGCCAATGCGGTCTATGAGCAAGCAGATGCAGTGATGCTTTCTGGAGAGACGGCATCTGGCAAGTATCCAATCGAAGCAGTCGAGACCCTGGACCGGATTGTTCGAAGAACAGAGCGCTATCCGGGAGTCGATTATGCCAGCAAGATGAACTTGTCCAGTGCTCGGATGCATCTTGCCGCAGCAGCAGCTCAGATGGCGAGTGAGCTTCAGTTCAAGGGCTTTGTCGCAATCACCCAGTTTGGGCGTGGGGCAGAATACATTTCGAACATGCGTCCACGAGGTCTGCCAATCTATGCCTTCACCAACAGCGAGCGAACCTATCGTACGTTGCTTTTCTGCCGTTCGGTCTATCCTTTTCTTGTGGAGGATTTTTCGATCAATCCGGAGTTTACACTGGAGCAAGCACTGCGGACGTTGCGGGATCGAGAAGGTTGCCAGCGTGGAGACCAGTTTATGGTACTGGCGAACATCCTGACTGCCGAAGGCTTTGTCAATTCATTGCAGGTACGGAAGATTCCTTGAGCTAGGTGGGAGTGGCGACTCTGTGGGGAGGAACAGAGTCGCCGGAGGCCCGATGGCAGAGGCAGCCCGCATCGGACCCTGGGGAGGGGATTTAAACCGAGCGGGAGACAAATTCGGGATAGCTGTGCATACCAAACTCTTCTTCATCAGAACCTATGTTCTCTTGCTCTTCAGAAACCCGGATGCCCATTGTCACTTTTAGGATAAACCAGACGATAGCGCTGAAGATGAAAGTGAAGAGTCCAATCACAACAATACCCATAATTTGGGCGCCCAAGGAACCGTCTTCCTTGAAAAGCCCTACTGCCAGCGTACCCCAGATTCCTGCGACTAGGTGAACTGAGAGCGCACCAACGGGGTCATCGATTTTCAATTTGTCGAAGAAAGGCACAGCAAAAACGACCAGTGCGCCACCAATTCCACCAATCAGCATCGCCAGACCCATCGAAGGATAATCGGGTCCTGCTGTGATGGAGACCAAACCTGCTAGTGCACCATTCAGCACCATCGTCAAATCCACTTTCTTAAAGAGGATCTGTGTCAGGATCATAGCGACTACAGCTCCAGCGCACGCTGCGATGTTGGTGTTGGCGATGACCGCAGAGATTGCATCAGCATCTCCCTTAGAACCCAGTGCCAGCTGGGAACCACCGTTGAAGCCGAACCAACCGAGCCAGAGTACAAATGTCCCCAATGTAGATAATGGTAGGCTGGATGCAGGCATCGGGTGAATATTGCCCTGACTATCGTATTTACCCTTTCGAGCGCCGAGGAGCAGGGCGCCCGCCAGCCCAGCCCAACCACCGACAGAGTGAACAATGGTCGAGCCTGCAAAGTCGCTGAAACCATCGATGAGCCCGCCCAGTGAGGTCCCACCCCAGGTCCAGTGCCCCTGAATCGGATAAATGATTGCGGTCAACACCAGTGTGAAGATCATGAAAGGCCAGAAGCGTACCCGCTCTGCGACCGTACCAGAGACGATCGAGGCAGCGGTAGCGACGAAAACAACCTGAAAAAAGAAGTCTGAGAGCAGACTGTGGCCGTCTGCGGAAGTGCCAGAGAGAGCAAAGCCAGAGCCCAGGACTGCGTTGCCCTCACCGTACATCAAGTTGTAGCCAATCAAGTAGAATGCGATACAGGCTACTGAATAGAGGGCAATATTTTTAGTCAGGATGGCGGTCACGTTTTTGGTGCGGACCATACCTGCTTCGAGCATTGCGAAGCCGGCTGCCATCCACATAACCAGTGCACCACTGATCAGCAGCCAAATTGTATCCAGCACATATTTCATCTCGGCTTGAAATTCCATCACGTCCTCTCTGCCAAAGGAATGGGAAGAATGTAGGGTGGTTGTTGTTCAACATTCAGCAGAGGATGTGCCTGTGCTGCAATTATTTTCATAATTAGCGGCAAGTAGCTAATTTTATGTGTAATAATTAAACATTTTTATTTTCAAATAGAGTGTTAAGCAATCCAGAATTGTTTAATTTTTAGGCATTAAAGCTAAAATCTAGTCGATTTGTTGGGATTAACAGCAAATTTTTAAAGAGATCGACTCAAGCCAAGCATTTAGAATTCAGCTCTTCCAGCTATGTGCTGTAGAGTATTCATCCCTCAGCTACTTTTTCATCCATCTGTCTCACGATCTTGTACATTGTAATGAATGCCCAGAGTTCGATAGCTATAATCACGATGTGCATGATAAAATCTATGCTTGGTGACACTGGAGCATTCGCGAGGGGGTATAGGGGATCAATAATCGTTTCTAGGCCTTCTCGAAACAGGTTCATTAATAAAATTACGAGGAAATATCTTGGATTCTGCGTAATCATCACGATGATCGAAAGCAACGCCATTGCTGCTGTACGAGCACCAAATTTATAAAGCAGATTTAGGTTTGGGATACCCTCAGTCATGATTCCTGAAGCTGCAATGGTCTGAGGATCAAGAAAGAACATGTAGGTTTGTTGCAGCATGATCAGTATCAGCAGGCCTTGAACAATATTAATCCAAATTGGAATCTTTGGATTTGCCATATAATTGCCCTGAATTGAGTGGTCCACTCAAAATCTTGGCCTCGGTAGAGGATGGTGCTGGCCATCATCGATGTTTTGAGCTGTTTAGAAGTAAAATTTACTGAACGGAGATTGATTCGTAACTATAAAAGTTACAAATATCAGGATGCGAGTATTATTGTGGAGATACTTTAGAAAGAGAGGCTCTAGCACGATTGGCAATCTCAAGCCTGAAGTCAGATACCGTGACAGAGCCGAGTCTGCGGATGATTACTTTCTCGGCATCTTCGTACAACTCATTCAGATATTCAGCGATGATTGGCGCAATCGGAATATTGCTTCTACAATTACCGGACTGGCGACCCAGTACAGATCCTGTTTCAATTGTTACCGCAGTATAGGCATCACGGAGTGTAATCTCTTCGGCTGGCCTTCCAAGTACACTACCTCCTCCAGTACCAGGGCGACTTTTCACTAACTCTGCTTTTTTTAGCAGACTCATGACCCTTCGAATGACAACAGGATTAGTACCAAACCCCTCGGCTATTTCTTCAGAAGTGACAGCACCTTGCCCTTCTCGATTGGCAAGAACAGCAAGGATGTGAACGGCTATGGTCAATTGACTATTCAATTCGACTCCATTTCAGTTGGCAGTACATCGCAAGAATAAATAATTTCAAATCAACAATTACCTACCCTCTAAGCCAAAAGTCAAAGGCCCAAAGTATATTCTCTGTGATTTGCTACTACGATATTCCTGAACCTATTTTTTTACAAAGGTGCGAAACTGGTCAGTCATTAGGGACGGTCGCTGGCTGGGTAGGAAAGGGCGCTTGATTTAGAAGCAGTAGCTTCTTCAGAAAGAAAGTCACTCCAAAGTTGTTACCATGGATGTGCGTAGAGATTTCGATCTCAGGACTGGGATGATGAATGCCATGAATATGATGATTAGTGCATAGCGTCGAGTAAAACAATCTCCTGAATTCAGCTTTCTTGGACAGGAGAGCATTTCGTTTTGAATGATTTGCGCTTGTCTCACGAATTCGCTAGGGTCTGTTTCTTTTCAAGATTCACATCAAATCTTCTGGGAGGCCATATGAGTAGTGATTCAATCAAGTACGTATTAAATGAAGACCGTATTCCCCGCGACTGGTATAATTTGATCGCGGACCTACCTGCTCCTCCGCCTCCAGTCCTTCATCCTGGAACCCATCAACCAGTTGGACCAGACGATCTGGCACCTCTCTTTCCGATGTCTTTGATCCTGCAGGAAGTCGCCTCGGAACGCACGATTGAGATTCCTAATCCAGTCCGAGATATCTATCGGCAATGGCGACCAACTCCGCTGTATCGAGCACGGCGCCTAGAGCAAGCTCTCGATACACCAGCACGGATCTATTACAAGTATGAGGGGGTTAGTCCAGCTGGGAGCCATAAGCCAAACACAGCGGTGGCCCAGGCATTTTACAACAAGGAAGCGGGCGTCAAGCGCATCACGACGGAAACTGGGGCGGGTCAATGGGGTTCTTCACTAGCTTTCGCAGGAGCCTTGTTTGATCTGGAGATCGAGGTCTTCATGGTCAAGGTGAGTTTTCAGCAGAAGCCTTACCGCCGAGCGTTGATGGAATCTTATGGGGCAACCTGTACAGCTTCTCCTTCAGACAAGACGATGTCGGGACGTAAGATTCTCGAAGACAATCCTGATTCAACCGGAAGCCTGGGCATTGCCATCTCTGAAGCCGTAGAAATGGCTGCTCAACGAGAGGACACGAAGTATGCTCTGGGAAGTGTGTTGAATCACGTGTTGATGCATCAAACCGTAGTGGGACAGGAAGCGATTGAACAGATGGAGATGGCGGATGCCTATCCGGATGTGATTGTTGGTTGTACCGGCGGTGGTTCCAACTTTGCGGGTATTTTCTTCCCCTTCCTTGGTCAGAAATTGCGTGGTGGAAAAGATGTGAGGATCGTGGCGGTAGAACCAGCTGCTTGTCCTTCACTGACAAAGGGTCGCTATGCCTATGACTTTGGCGATACTGGCCATCTGACCCCTTTGACAAAAATGCACACCTTGGGATCGACTTTCATACCTCCGGGCTTCCATGCAGGTGGACTGCGCTATCACGGCATGGCTCCGCTTGTCAGTCACATCAAGGAACTTGGGTTGATTGAGGCCACGGCTTATGCACAGTTGGACTGTTTTGAGGCAGGTGTCCAGTTTGCCCGGGCAGAAGGAATCATTCCAGCTCCTGAAGCCAATCATGCGGTCAAGGGTGCGATTGTTGAAGCACTACGCTGCAAGGCAGAGGGGAAGAGCGAAGCGATTCTCTTCAACCTCTGCGGACACGGTCACTTCGATATGCAGGCCTATACCGACTACTTTGCTGGAAAACTTCAAGACATGCGCTATTCGGAAGAAGAACTGGCGATGGCATTGGCTGGTTTGCCTTCTGTTGAGAATACGATCGGAGCCTGAGGTGTCAGAACGCCCTCTTGACGAAGCAAAACGCAGGATCAAGATCGAACAGGTAGTGCGGGACTTTTTCATGATTCTGGATCAGCACCACCTAACTTTAGAAGAAGGAATGGTTGCCTGGAATATGCTTGGCTTCACAATGTTCCAGGAGGCCTATCCCGAGGCTTCTCACGATCAAATCCAGCAGCAGATGCTGGGTTTCTCCCAACAGTTGTTTGAATCCCGTCGACGTTGAGTCGAGGGATTCGACGCTTGATAGATGTAACACGACTATTTCGCCCCCCTTTTCAAGCTGACTGATTCAAATATCCATGCAACCCGACTCTACCGCAGATAGCCGCAGTATTCGTCTGGAAAAACTGCAACAACTGTGCGACCAGGGCACTTCGCTCTATCCTTACGCTTTCCAGATCACTCATACGATCCAAGAGCTTCGTGATCAAGCAGATACACTGCTTACGGAGGCAACGCCAATATCACTTGCAGGCCGCCTAATGGCTGTGCGTGGCAAGGGCAAGGTGATCTTTGCAAACCTTCAGGCAGCCCATGAGCGGCTTCAGGTCTATGTGCGTAAAGATGAGGTTGGTGAAGAGTCCTTCGAAGTTTTCAACCTTTGTGACTTAGGTGATTTCCTTGGTTTGCAGGGGGTTATGATGCGTACGCAAACAGGGGAGCTGACGCTCCGTGCGAATCGCTTGGAAGTGTTGTCAAAAGCGATTCGAGCAATGCCGGTTCCCAAGGTCAAGGAGGTAGCAGGTGAACGCGTTGTCTATGATGAGGTCAAGGACAAGGAGTTTCGCTATCGCCAGCGATATGTCGATTTAGCCCTCAATGCCGAGGTGGCTCGGGTCTTCCGTCAGCGCTCGCTGATCTTTCAGACAGTGCGAACTTACTTACTGGAACAGAAATTTCTTGAAGTTGAAACCCCAACATTGCAGTCAGTTTACGGTGGTGCGAATGCGACTCCCTTTGTGACTCGGCACAAGGCTCTGGGAATCGATTTTTACCTGCGGATTTCAAACGAATTGTTCCTGAAACGCCTGGTGATCGGGGGCTTTGATCGAGTATTTGAGTTCATCAAGAATTTCCGCAACGAGGGCATCGACCGCACGCACAATCCTGAGTTTTCAGCCCTGGAATTTTACCAGGCCTATGCGGACTACCATGACATGATGCGCCACTGTGAGAGCATCTTTGAACGCTGTGCTTTGGCAGTTCATGGTTCTACGCAGTTTGAATTCGAGGGAACAACGATCGATGTTAAGGCACCGTGGCCTCGGTTGACGATGTTGGAGGCAATTGAGCAGTTTGCTGGAATCTCCTTCATGACACTCAGTGATGAAGAAGTGAAGGCGTTGTTAGCTACCAAGGGCTGGTGTTTGGATGGGAGCTTCAGTCGCGGTCGTGCTATGCAGTTGATTTTTGAGGAAAGCTGTGAGTCCCAGTTAGTACAGCCTACTTTCATCACAGATTACCCAAAGGAATCCAGCCCACTTTGCAAGCAACATCGGCAGAATCCAGAATTGATTGAGAGATTTGAAGCCTATGTGATGGGCTGGGAAGTCGCGAACGCCTACTCAGAATTGAACGATCCGATCCGTCAAAGGCAGTTGATGGAAGAGCAGGTGGAGCGAGGCCGAGGTGGAGAAGCAGAAACCCACCCGCTGGATGAGGACTTTTTACGAGCGATGGAATACGGCATGCCTCCCATGGGGGGTATTGGCATTGGAATGGATCGAATGGTCATGCTGCTAACTGGGCAGAACAACATCCGTGACGTGATCCTCTTCCCGACCCTACGCCCCGAACAATTTGGGGAATGACACAATGCACTTAGACAAGGGTCTCGATTTTCAGCCAGATTTTGCCAAGTTGAACGGCTTGATGCCTGTGGTGGTTCAGGATGTCCAGTCTCAAGAAGTACTGATGCTGGCCTATGCGAATCAAGAGGCCCTGTCACTCACACAAGAAACGGGGCTAGCCCACTACTATTCTCGTTCTCGTGATCAGCTTTGGCAAAAAGGGGAATCGTCAGGACACATTCAAAAAATTTGTGAGATCCGGATTGACTGCGATCAGGATACGCTGCTGTACCTAGTGGAGCAGCAGGGCCCAGCGTGCCATACGGGGAGGCAGAATTGCTTCTATCGCAAGTTGGTCAGTCAGCAGTTGGAGTGGTCTACAGAAGATCAGCGAAGAGAAGATGCAAACCAAGGGTGAGAGACATCTTGAAGAAGCCTCTCATACTCAGTTTGTCAGATGTGGGCTGAGGGTTTGTTGTAAAGAAACGTAGAGCCAGTGCAACGCCAGTTGCTCCTTGCGTTGCTGTAGTTGTTGCAGGGATCGTTCGATGCCTTCCAGCGCCTGTTCCCGCTGCCGGTTGATCGCCTGAACACGCTGTTGTTCTGTAAAGATAACGCTGACCAGTTGCTCTAGATGTTGTCGACTGTGAGTAGTGACGATCCAGTTGCCATCCTGTGTATAACTACAATAGGTGTTAATGTCCAAGCGGAGTAGATCGTCGGATTCCCGGTAGTCGTTTGGATTGACCCAGAGCCGCTTGGGAACATTGCCCAGACTCCGCATCATCTCTGCAACGATTTCTTCTTCTTCACACCACAACAGCACTTGCCGACCGGTAAATTCAGCAGGATTTCGAGCAACCTCCTCCCAAGGTAGGCTCCTGCCCAGTTGCTCGACCAACTGTCTTCCCACTGTGGCGACTCGATCAAGTACTTGCTGTTCCTGATCGTATAGCTCCTGATGAGCCCGCAGTCGTTGCTGTTCCTGTCGAAGTTTTTCATCTTCACGAAGTAATTTTTCTCGTCGTTCGTCTAACTCCTTGCGTTGCATGGGAGTACTGGCAATTGTCTTGGGTACTTCAACCGTGGACCATTCTACAAAATCCAACACCGGTTCAAGTAATCTACTGATTGCCTTCCTGAGGTCAATGACGTTGCCTTTCAATTCTACTAAAGGCAGGGTACGTAGGTAGAATCCCTGAAGATCATTGCCCAATTGATGTTGTCCGGGTTGTAGGCTTTCGACACTTTCGACGTTGTTGAATCCACGAGTGGCTAGAATGGAGCGGGCCAGTTCATTCAAGATTGGCAAACTACCCAAACAACGGAGAGCTTGTGGTCGTGGAGCAACCGGTTGCTGGCGTTTGGCGTGTGTCTCCAGATACTGCAGGGTGCGTCGAAACGCAGCCGAATGGTCGGAAAGCTGTCGATGAACCAATATGGTTTTGATCTTTACATCTCCAAGTGAAAACTCGATCACACCATCAAGTGGTACTCCTGGGAAGAGAAACAATCCCTTGTCGGTTCGGAGCAGTCCTTTGACCTGCTGGACTTCTACATTCTCGGCTTTTTGTGCTAGAAAAGTAGTGAGCCACTCCTGCAAAGACTGGGTCCTGTCGTCAGCTTCCAGGAAGCGAATCTGATCTAGCGCTAGTAGGGTTTGTGGTGGTAGATCCTGAACAGTGCGACGACACCAGCCTTCTCGTGGGTCAACGTACTCCAGCATGGAAACACGGGATTGCAGGTTGATCCAGGGAAAAGAGCGTAACTTTTGGGTTAGGAACACTCCGGGATGGGAAACCCGAAAATGCATCTGGTTGGTTAGGCGAACCCAGGGGCTGGGTGGCAAGAAAGGACTCAGCTCTGCCTGAATATTTTCCAGTACCAGCGCCAAGGGAACTTCTCGCAGTCGTGCCTGCATTTGTGAAAGAAAAAAGATGCAGTCCCGATGCTCTCGGAAGCCATGTGGCGTGAAAAAGGTGAAGACAGGTTGCAGGTCCTGCAAGTGGGCACAAGTGGATACTAGACGATCCGGTTGTAAGTAGGAAGGGTCTAGCAGTGTGCCAACAAGTGGACCGTGACCCGTGTGTTTTTCCAGTCGCTGTAAAAGAAAACGCCAGAAGGATGGATTAAAACCGATACCTACCAGTTGCATGCGGCTCGTGCAGAAAACTTGAACTTGTAGAATTCCCTCATAGCGAGAGCTTTGTCAGGAATCCAAAAAGCTTTGCGAGAAATTTGCAAGAAAACAAAATAGCTTACACAAAACAACCAGACCTTCAAACCAAACTATCGACAACCTATGCCAGAAGTTGCAACTACCGCAGAGGTTCCCAAAATTATACCGATCCAAACCGAGCACTGGCGCAATCTATTGTCGTTGACGGATGCCAGTCGCAAGGAAAATGAGATCATCTATGCTTGGGGAAAGCTCAAACAGCAGACAGAGGCGCATGTGCCAGGTACCGGTCCGTTGGTGCTGGATGAACTCTACCTCGACTTTCTACGCCTGCAAGTGCTCAGCTACCCAATTGTGATCGACTGGAAGAAGCCACTGACCAAGCGGGAGTGGCTGAACTGTGAATCACAACAAAAGGAAGTGGCCAATCAGTATGAGCAAATGTATAAGCTATCTGTTCACCTGCGCAAGCGTAGCTCAGAGCGCTATCCAGAAATGGCTCCTCTGTTCGGTATGCATCAGGAGTGCGGAGATGAACTGAGACAACTATGGGACTCCTTCCACAGTGCCTGGCGGGATTACAAAAAGGAATGGGAACACCTGCACCGCCAACAGCAAGCACGAAAGCGACGAGAGGCTGGAGGGAAGGCAGAATCCGAAGAAGACAATCCAGACATGCCCCTGGATGAGGAAGTCCTGCTGAAGATCCCACAGCCACCACCACTGCTCAACCGGGAACGCTGGCATGTACTGGTTTCAATGTCTCAGATGCTGACCACAGAACTTCGTTATCGGTGCCGAGACATACTCAAGACACCGGTACCGACATCCAGATTTCCTCCCAGCGTTCAACGTCTGATTGATGATGCCTGTCAGATTCAGGTGCAGACCAATGGCTTTGAATTGCTGGANAAGGTGAAGTGGGTGCAGCGTCGCAACGCTCAACTGGTAGCGGAACTCGAGCGACTGACTCGAGAGCCAATCATCACTCCCGACCTANTGAATATTGCAGAAGAGAACCAACCAGAACGAGAAGAACGAAAAGTCAGGGGATACACGGATGATGGTTCAGGCCAAACTTATGGTCGGGAAGAGAACCAGGCAGAGCGTAAAAAACGTCCGATCTGGTGGTGGATGGGCACAGCCGCTGTTGTTGGGACCGTTGTATTCTTATTGGCGATATTCTTACCTTCCTCAGACCGAGCAGGCTTGGGAGAAAAACTACCTCAATTGGTCTTCAAGCCTACTGGGCCAACACGAACGGTAGAGAGTAACCCTGCTTTGCCAGATCCAGAGCCGGTGGATGTCAAGGATATGCTGATCAATCTCAGCTTCGATATGCCCACACGGCAGGTTTCCAAGGGAACAGCACGCCAACTGGAGTCTTCCTTACAAAGTAAAAGCAGTCTGCCAGCAGAGTTAAGTGATTTAGGAGCGCCCACTGCGGTTCTGGAAGCAGCTGGTGATATTTATCTCTATTGGGCAGACAAACTGACACGCTTTGAAAACACTTTGGAACTCCAACGTACCCTGCAAAAACTGGAACGTCAGTACCAACAGATGCAGCAGAATCTGAAAAACCTGGCCCAAGTACCCTTCAAGGGACGTGTAGTTCCCACTCAGTCTGATGGTGAAGCCCGCTATGGGGTTGAATGGCAGGATGAGTCAGGCAATGTGGTGGGAACTCTCTACGAAAACGATGATGGAACTCAACTTCGTCTTCGCAATGGTGAGGTAACCGAGGGCATCTTCTCCCCATATGAGCTCACAAAGTTGCTTGAGGAGCAAGCCTCGCAACGCTGATACAACCATTGCTTGTTCGATCACTGAGCTGTGAAATAAACAGATTCAGTAAATCTTCCACTTTTTGTTTGTCAATACTCACTATGATTTTTTCGATTATCTGGTTTGTCTTCACAGTATTTGGTAGTGGTGCCCTGGTTGCGGGATTGCTGTTCTTGTGGACGGGTGGTCAGCTTGGTGAGGTCAGTGAAAAGCTGACTCCACAACAGGCTGAACTGCATCTGGCTGAACTGGAAAAGCAGCGCCAACAGGAAGAAGAAGCTCGAGAACAAAAACAACGTGAAGTACAGCTTGATCGACTGCAACAACAGAACGAAGCTCTTCAAGAGGAAATCAAACGCAAGCATGGAGAACGTCGACAGCAGCGTACACTGACCAAACGCTTTGGGGAAGCAATCCCAGAAGCTCCAGCACCAACACCAGAACCTCAAAACTTTTACGAAAAGCTGCGCTCTGGGGTCAGTAAGACCCGTGAACAGATGCTTGGTGGGCTAAGTGATGCCCTGCTTGGAAAGAAAGAAATTGATGAAGAGGTCTTGGACAGCTTGGAAGAAGCCCTGTTGGGAGCCGATATTGGACCGGAGACTACCGAGCAGATTCTGGAGGTGGTGACTTCTCGAGTTGAACGTCAGGAACTACGTGATGTGGATGCTTTACGAGAAGTGATCAGGGAGGAGATCGTGCGTATTCTGCACAAAGAAGTGCCGATTCCCACAGTGGCAGATCGTAAGCCCTTGGTGTTGATGTTTGTCGGAGTCAATGGTGTGGGCAAGACCACAACGATTGGCAAAATTGCAGCTCAGTATCGCCGTGACGGACATCGTGTACTAATGGGAGCTGGAGATACCTTTCGTGCTGCTGCCATCGAGCAGCTGACAGAATGGAGCCGTCGCGCCAATTGTGACATTATCGCCAAGAGCCAAGGGGCTGATCCATCTTCGGTGATGTATGAAGCCGTTGAAGAGGCAGTTCGTGAGGAATATGATGTTGTCATCTGCGATACCGCAGGAAGACTGCATACCAAAAAGAATTTGATGGAGGAGCTGCGTAAGATGGTGCGGGTAGTGCGGAAGGTTGTACCGGATGCGCCCCACGAGGTGTTGCTCGTACTAGACGCGACTACGGGACAGAATGCTATCTTTCAGGCCCGTGAGTTTCGTGAAGCCGCAGATTTGACAGGAATTGTGATGACTAAACTGGATGGTACGGCCAAGGGTGGAGTTATTATCGGGATCGTCAACGAATTTGACATTCCCGTTCGCTACATTGGGGTAGGAGAAGGTATTGAAGACTTGCGTCCCTACGATGCCAAGCAGTTTACAGACTCGCTGTTTTCCTGATCATAGAGCATCTGCAGCACAGCGAAATCCCAAGTTGAAAGCCTGAGTCCAGGCTGCTAAGCCGTAACGACGACTACTGCGCAAGCCAGCTTCAGTGGCCCGCCCAAATAAGCCCTGCCAAGCACCTCCACGAGCCACTTTCTGTGGATAAGTTGGATTCAGTGGTGTTTCCGGCCCTTTTGGATTCTGTAGTTTCGCTTGGTCGTAGGGAGCATACCAGTCAGCAGTCCATTCCATCACATTTCCCTGCAGATCATAGAGGCCCCAAGCGTTCGGTTGCCGCTGCCCAACCACAGCTGCGGAACGGAGGTTTTGCGAGGTCATTTCAAACCAGGCCTGCTCTCTCAGTTCAGCGAGAACAGAGTCGGAGTTCTCCATAACACTACCGGCTTGAGTGGCATACTCCCATTCAGCTTCGGTAGGAAGTCGCTTGCCGATGGAAGCACAGTAACGCGCGCTGTTTTCCCAATCTACATAGACTGCCGGTTGTCCTGGCAGAGTTGTGTCAAAGCCTCCATATCCACGCACACATTCACTGCACTGAGCGTAGTCGGCGTTCGTGACTTCATGCACATCCAGATAGAATGGTGCTAATTCGATCTGACGAGTTGGCCATTCATCGTCTTCTCCTTCCAAATTCCCCATCTGGAACGAGCCTCCTTCAAGCAAAGCCATTCCTGGACGATCACTGCTACCCTTGGGTATTACTAGTGCTGCAGTAGGATCAGGCTCAGCAGAGGTGTCTGGTAATGATTGAGTATAACTAGAATCAAAATTATTGTTATCTGCTGCTGTATTCTCCACGGTCATTTCTGTTTCAACTGAATCCTCAGGTGTCATCTCTGCGGTTGCTGGAGCTATCATTGCCCCTGTTTCTGTGTCCTGCAAATCATCAACCTCGTTGATCGGGTCTAACGTTGGAGTGCTGGCCTCTTCGTTCTCAGCAATGATTGATTGGGATTCTGCGGTTTCCTCTCCAATACCTTCCGGATTATCTACGGTAGGAGAGACTTCTGGTTGAACTACTTCATCACTAGTATTGGCTGTAGTATCTAGTTCAGGAATTACTTGGGTGGGTTCATCTGGGAGGCTTTCTTGTTCGCTTACTTCGCCAGTTGGTACTGAAGCAAGGCTTGGTGTTGTAGGGATCACCGCAGTAGCTGAGAGAGTAGTTGTACTTTCACTATCAGTTGCTGTCTCATTTATTGTGCTTATTGTGGAAGTGCCTTCAGAGGTGGCTATCTCCGTTTCAGAAGCGCTTTTTTCTTCAGAAGGAGAGATGATTTCGGTACTTTCAGCAGGTGACTTGACTTCAGCTATTTTAGGAGTCTGGGGAATTTCGAATAAACGGATTGGCCAGGTTAACTGTTCGCGTAGCAGCACGCGATTGGTCAGTAATTCCTGCAATTCTAAATCAACTTGAACTCCATCCTGGGTCTGGTTGTATAGGCCTTCCAGTAGCCAATCGGCACCAGCAAGACCAGCAAGCTCACGATTGGTCAATGGTCGACTTTGTAGACGCAAGCTGCCATTCCAATCATCTAAAATACGCTTCAACTGAGGGGGATGGATGAGCTGGCGAGGAAGATCAGGACTTAGGCCAAGAAATAGAAGTTGCTGCAGTTGGCGAGAGATCTCAGTGACTTCTTCTGAACCTGCCGGTGGAACAGGCACAATAGCCAGTACGGGAGCCAACACGCTTGGGTCCAGAGCAAGCGTTAGTAGGCGTTCCCGAAAGCCATCCCATTCGGTGGGAAGCCCTTCTGTAGGTTGAGCAAAAGAGGTTTGCCCCAGGAAGAAGAATAGACAACTGAGCAGAAAAAATTTTCGCATCAATTACCTCAGGAAGTTGTGGGAGCTAACGCATTTTCTATGAGCTGTTGACATTTTTCCTTGCCGAAGAGCGCAGCCATCATGCTGAGATCGGGACCGTGTTCTTCCAATGTGATCGCGTAGCGCAGCGGAGTCCACAGATCCTTGCCTTTGATCCCGGTACTTTTCTGAATTCCTTTGACCAACTGCTTGAAGTTGCTTTCATCCCAAGTATTGGTGTCAACCAGGGCGGTTTGGAAAGCACTCAACACAGTTTGTGCTGTTGGTTGGTGCAGGTAATCGATCAACTCTGGTTGTTCAAGTTGAGGCTTATCCTCAAAGAAGATTGCTAGTTTGTCCAGTACTTCGGGCAAAGTAACTAGTCTTGGCTGAATGATCTGAATTGCCCTCCGTAGAAATTCTGGATCTGCCCCCGAATAAGGTGAGTTGGCCAACCAAGGTTGTAGACGTTGCATCAGGTCATCCAACTCCAGACGCTGCAGATACTGCTGGTTCATCCAGTCAAGCTTGTTGCGATCAAAGACAGCCCCAGACTTCCCAACCCGTTCGAAGCTGAATTTTTCGATCAATTCAGACATTGAGAACAGTTCTTGGTCATCAGAAGTGTTCCATCCCAACAAAGCAATGAAGTTGACCAGTGCCTCAGCAACGAAGCCCTGAGCCTTGAAATCTTCAACGGCTACATCACCTTGTCGTTTGCTGAGCTTGGAACGATCCGGGTTTAGAATCAGTGGAAGGTGTGCAAAACGCGGTGGTTCCCAGCCGAAGTAGCGATAAAGCAGAAGGTGTTTGGGGAAGGAAGGTAGCCACTCCTCCCCACGAACTACGTGTGTGATCTCCATCAGATGATCGTCAACTACACAGGCCAGGTGGTAGGTGGGAAATCCATCAGACTTGAGCAGTACCTGGTCATCCAGTTGGCTGCTGTCAATACTGACATGCCCACGAATTAGGTCATCAATCAGGATCTTTTCTCCGTCGTCTGGAATCCGCATCCGAATGACATACGCTTCACCATCTGCCTGGCGCTGCTGTACTTCTGTAGCTTTCAGTTCTCGACAGTGCCCATCGTACTTGGGATTCAGACCTTGGGCTTTCTGCTGCTGCTTGAGGTTGTCCAGACGTTCCTGCGTGCAGAAGCAAGGGTAGGCATGGCCAGAATCCATCAGGATCTGTAGATGATCTTGGTAGAGTGCTAGTCGCTCTGACTGACGATAGGGACCATACTCACCTCCAATATTGGGACCTTCGTCACAATTCACTCCAGCCCACTGTAGCATTTGCAGAAGGTCTTGTTCGGATCCCTCCACCAGTCGTTGCTGATCGGTATCTTCAAGGCGGAACAAAAAACGCCCACCCTGCTGTTGGGCATAGAGAAAACTGAAGAGCGCAGTACGTAGGCCACCAACATGTAAGTAACCAGTTGGACTTGGAGCAAAGCGGAGTCGAACCATGCAGAAGAAAAAAATGAAGATTTTCAGAGTTCATCGGTGCGAAAACGCCGCATCCGAACATTGAGGAGTAAGCCGATGCCAAACATTTGCGAGAGCATTGCCGAGCCGCCATAACTGAAGAAAGGCAGGGGTACTCCGACAACGGGCATGAGGCCGATGGTCATGCCAATATTGATCAGTACATGCGAGGTCAAAATCGTGACCACGCCCACAGTCAGCATCGCACTGACCCGATCCTGAGTATTGAGGATGTGCCCAAGTGACCAGAAGATCAATGCCATGAACAGTAGTAGGACTGTCAGAGTTCCTACAAAGCCCCATTCTTCCGCAAACACAGAGAAAATAAAGTCTGTGTGGTGAGCTGGCAAAAAGTTAAGCTGTCCCTGAGTTCCACCTCCAATACCTTGACCCCAGACTCCCCCGTTACCGACGGCAATCTTTGATTGGATGATGTGATAGCCAGCGCCTAATGGATCACGGGTTGGATCCAGAAAGGTCAGTACTCTTTCCTGTTGATAGGGCTTGAGCACGAAATGCCACGCAACTGGTAAAGAACAGAGTCCCAGCACTGTGGATGCGAGTAGTACCCACAGCTTCAGTCCAGCCAAGAAGATCATCGGCATAAAGACTATCAGCAGCAACAGAGCTGTGCCTAGGTCGGGCTGTCTGAGGATCAGCAGCAAGGGAACTAGCATCAACAAACTGGGCCAGATGAGTTCCTTGATGCCTAATCTGCCAATGCGCTGGCCCTCTCGGAAGTAGTGCGCCAAGGAGAGTACAAGAGTCAACTTGGCAAACTCCGAGGGTTGCATGAACACGGGTCCCACCTGTAACCAACGCTCTACTGGTGAACCAGGCCCACCTGTACCGATAAACAGTACCAGTATCAGTAGACAGACCGCACCAAGATGAAGGAATGGCCCGAACTGTGCCCAGATTCGGTAGTCTATTACCGTTGCTGTTAGTGCTAGTGCCAGTCCCAGCCCCATCCAAATGACTTGTCTTGGCAAAAAACGACTGAGTTGTGAGTTTCCCATCGTAGCAGAGTACATTGCTACAATACCTACAGCACAGAGCATGAGTACGATACTCAACAGCACCCAGTCGAAGTTTGCAAATAGGCGACGATCCAGCATGGGCTGCAAAATCAAATGACGATAAAAAGGCTATCTGGAGAAAACAAGATGAAAGTCGATTGCTAGCAGAGCCTATGTCCGGCTTTCAGCTTGCAAACAAAGCTGAAGTTGACTGTAATTTTCAGTTTTTTGCTCCAACTCTATCTTCTGTACTTCTCGGTAATTATGATTCAGGACTTGCGCAAATACACCGACAGTTTTCTATTCAAGCTGTTGCTGGGTTTCATCAGTGTCACCTTTGTCATTTCCTTTGGAATGGGCTCTTTTTTTGGCGATCGTAAGGAAGTGATCGCACGAGTCGATGAAACGGAGATTCTGCAACGGGACTTCCAGCGCATGTATGGTCAGCAACTCGAGTCGCTACGTCAGCGGCTGGGAGAAAATGCTGACCAGATTGCTCAACAGGTAAATTTGCGACAGCAGGTATTCCAGCAACTGATCGATCGGCAGTTGCTACTCAACATGGCCGAGAGTCTCAATCTACGTGCAACAGATCTAGAGGTGCAGGAATACATCCGTCAGCAACCATATTTTCAGAAAAATGGTCAATTTGACTTTGAAACTTACGAAACTCTGCTCAGTCAAAATCGACTACCTACGGAAGATTACGAAGAATCTATACGTTTAGACCTGCTCCTCCAGAAAAAACAGCAGTTGCTGACAACTGGGATTATCATCAGCGAGAGAGATGTGGAGCAACGATTCCAACTTCAGAATGAAAAGTTGGAAGTGCGAACACTGCAGCTCTTGCCTCAGGTCTTTCTGGACGAAGTGAGTGTTATCGAGGAGCAGGCTCAGCAATATTATCAAGAAAATCCTGATGAATTCCAGACATTGCCACGCTACCGTTTGGCCTACTTTATTTTGGGGATCAACGACCTGACGAAGGTAGAAGATGTTCGTGAACGAGCTATACGTCGCTACTATGAGCGAAACATTGAAACGTACACGACCCCACCAGAAGTGCGTGCTCGGCATATCTTGCTTCGCGTGCCCGGTGATGCCAATGATGAGGCCAAAGCCGAACGGCGCCAACAATTGCAGGAGGTCCGTGAACGTATTGTGGCTGGAGCAGACTTTGCAGAAGAAGCTAAGGAGGTCTCACAAGATATGACCAAGGAGAAAGGAGGAGACCTTGGTTGGTTCAAGCCAGGCGAGATGGTTCCAGCATTCGAAAGTGCTGCCTTTGGACTGCAACCAGGTGAAATGAGCGATATCGTTGAATCCCCCTTTGGTCTTCATTTGATCAAAGTGGAAGAGCGTCGTGAAGGAGGTCAACAACCGATTGAAGAAGTCCGTGAGGAAATTGTGGCAACCCTGGCAGAGGAAATGGCGCAGCGGGAATTGGAAGAAGCCAGAGATACCTTTCGGGCAACTTTTAGTGAAAAATCAATTAGTGACTGGGCTTCTCAGTATGGGAAAACTGCTCAGGAGAGTGAATGGTTGGATAGCAGCAGCACACCAGACAATCTAGGATCCGTTCAAGGATTGGCTCAGCAGGCCAATGAGTTGCAGCTAAAAGATCATGAGGTGTGGACTCGTAACCCTCTCCAAGGCTATGTGTTTTACCAGATTCAGGAGAAGCAGGATTCGCAAGTTCGACCTTTTGAGGAAGTCCGTGAGGTAGCAACTACTCAAGTTCAAGAGAAGCTCGCTCGTGAATTGGCCCAGCAAAGAGGAGCAGGTTGGTTGACAGAATTGCAGAGTGAGCCAGCCGCGCTGGAGCGGATTGCTGAAGAACTCGAGTTAGAAGTCGCTACGATTGCCTTCAATGCTTCAACGCGGTTCCTCCCAGAAATTGGAGACAACCCAGAGTTC